>JAABTT010000001.1 GCA_011389765.1 Desulfohalobiaceae bacterium S24
GCGGCAGACAGGCAAGCCGGGTTGCTCTGGTCCGGATCACGGACCGGGCCTTGGGGGTTGATCGCTCCATCCAGGCGGCAAGATAGTGAGTATCCCGGACAAGGGATAGCCTCAGGTTGTTTCGCGGCTGAACGGGACGAGGACCGGATGGAGCCTTGACCCTGGAGATACGATGCGTTAGCGTCAGGCCATCAAATTTGCAAGCAAGAGCAGGGGACTGCGTCTTGTTGAAAGGAGAGGTCCATGGCCGGAGGATGGTCCCGGGACGGGGCGGTGCAGGATCAGATCAACGCTTCCATCGAAGACGAGGTGCAGCGGGCCCGGAGCCGGCTGCCGCACGGGGAGAGCCTGACCCATTGCGAGGAATGCGGGGCCGCGATTCCGGAGGCCAGACGTCGGGCCATACCCGGCGTCCGCTGCTGCGTGAGCTGCCAGGAAGAGCTGGATAGAGCGCAGACGCCCGTCACGGGCTTTAATCGGCGGGGCAGCAAGGACAGCCAGCTGAAGTGAGCAGGTTATGACTCTTCTCTCCCTGGATTCCCTCTCCCTGGCTGTGGGCGGCGCAGCCGGTCTTGTGATCGGAATCCTGACGGCAGGTCTTGCGGTCTTCAGGAAGATCGCCAAGCGGGACATTGACCTGGCCCGGGTCCGGACCGAACGCGATCAGGCCCGTCAGCAACTGCAGGATGAGGCGGATCTGCGCGGATCGGTGGAAGACAATTTCAGCGGAGCCTTTCAGAACCTGGCCAACGAGATCCTGCAGCAGCAGAGCAGCCGTTTTCTGGAGCAGAACAAACGAAATCTGGACGGCATCCTCAATCCGCTGCAGGAGCGCATCAGGGAATTCCAGAATACGGTGCAGCAGTCCAGCCAGCAGGCCGGCGAGCGGGCGGCAACCCTGAGCGAGAAGTTGAGGCGCCTGGAGAGTCTCAATCTGCAAATGTCCCAGGAGGCCGACAAACTGACCCAGGCCTTGAAGGGGGAGTCCAAAACCCAGGGCAACTGGGGGGAGGTGATCCTGGAACGGATACTGGAAGAGTCCGGTTTGCGCCAGGGCGAAGAATATTATCGCCAGGGCTCAGGGCTGGAGGTGAGGGATGCCTCCAATCGACGTTTGAGACCGGACGTGATCATCCGGCTTCCGGAAGACAAGCATCTTATCGTTGACTCCAAGGTCTCCCTGGTCTCTTACGAGCAGTGCGTCGCGGCCGAAAGCGAAGCCGAGCGCGGCAGACACGCCAAAGATCTGGTGCGCTCGGTCAAGGCCCATGTGGACGAGCTCAGTTCCAAACACTATCAATCCGGCACAAGCCTCAACACCCCGGATTTTGTGATCATGTTCATGCCGATAGAGGCCGGTTTTTCCATCGCCTTGAACACGGATAAGACCCTGTATCAGTATGCCTGGGATCGAAAGGTCATGATCGTGACTCCGACAACCCTGATGGCCACTTTGTGGACCATAGCCTCCGTCTGGCGGCAGGAAAACCAGACAAAATTCGCCTTGGAGATCGCCGGACAGAGCGGCCGGCTGTACGACAAACTCGCCGGGTTTGTGGATAGCCTGCAGGATATCGGAAAGTCCATGGACAAGGCCCGGGAACAGTACGACAAAGCCATGAATCAACTCACAAGCGGCCGGGGCAATGTCATATCCCGCGCAGAACGGATCCGCAAAATGGGGGCCAGGTCAAGCAAACGACTGCCTTTGGAATTGGTTGAGGACGCAGTCGAGGACGAGGACGAGGTCTCATCAGTTGAAAACGAAAACCAGAGCGTCCGGAAAAATTGATCCGAAGGGAGAACACCTGCTGAGCAAGAGTCCGGAAACATCGGTCCCATCAATTGTTGGCGCTATAGCCTTTAAGAAAATGTTTTTGGTTAGAGCTGTGGTAACTTCTTGATTTTCTTATATTCAGCAATGTTCTATCTTCAATCTTAAATCTTCAATACTATAGCGATTCCGATTCCGCGTGAAGGTCTTTCTAGGCCCGGATGAGGCCCAAAAGCCCCCCTGGTTTAGACGTGTTCCTTGATGATGATCTCCTCCAGCGGCCGCTTGGGCACATGATGCACCCCGGCCTCATCCCGCCAGTACGCAGTATCCCCTCCGGATTGGATGTATTCCAACTGAACCTGCTCTTTGGGCTTGCCCAGGGCCAGGACCAAAAGGATGGTAAGATGGTCCTGGATTTGCAAATCCGAGCGCAGTCCCTCCCGGTTCACGGCGCCCAGGATGCATCCGCCCAGCCCCTGCTCCACGGCTCCCAGAAGCATGCTCTGGCAAGCGATGCCGTGGTCGCAGAAAAAGTCGTTGTGGATGGAGGTGTCGCCCAGGAGGACGATGTAGGCGCTGGGCCGTTCTCCCGGTTCGGGGCCGGGCCAGTCTTTGAGCGCCGCGGCCCAGGCCAGCCGTTTGAAGATCAGCTCGTTGGTCCGGGCCGCAGCAGACAGAATATACTTCAGTGACTGAAGGTTGGCGCCTGAAGCGGAATGCCGGGCCAGATCGACGAGGTCCCGCAAGGTCGCGGGCTGAATGGGGACATCCTGGTGAAAGCGTCTGTAGCTGCGGTTTGCGTAGATGAGATCCTTGATCATGGAGAAGCTCCTTTTTTTTTAACTGTGAACCTAAAACCTTTGGGTTGCGGGCGAAGCCAGCTTTGACTTATGCTCGATTCGCATTTCGCTAGTCTGTCCAATCAATGGCGCTGCCTGTCGGCCAGGGCGAATCTGAGGGCGCCGTAATCGTATTTCCCCTCCAGGTATTCATATACAGGCTTGAGATAGCCGGTTTCCAGGTCCTGAAAGGCCGCTTTGATTTCTTCCAGCGCGTCCGGGGAGAGCAGCCGGGTGGCCTCAAGCTGTCCCTGCTCCACCCAGTGGGCCAGATGTTTCTGGATGGTGTGCACGGTCAATGCCCGATGCTCGGCGATGTCTTCAATGCTTTTGCCCTGTAAGAACATCTCCAGGCTGATGCTCTTGGTATCGGTCTTGTTGTGTGCTTTGGGAGTTTTTCCGGCCCTGCGGTCACCGGCCAGGCTGACGGCCTCATTGTGCGGCGGGCTCTGCAGGCTGTTTTGGGTCAGTTCTTCGTTTTTTTGAAAGGCGGCGATCAAGTCCAGGGCCTTGTAAATCTCCCGGAGTCGGCCGTAGAACATGAGTTCCAGGCCCTGGAGTTCGCGGAGGTACTGTTTGACGCCGTGGGTGCTTTGCTGCACTTGAGCCGCATGCTGCTTAACCCGTTCTGAAAACTTGGTGAACAGCGGTTCAAAATAGCCCTTGGCTGCAGCGACGCGTCCGGCAAGATGGGTGAGATCATCATCGAATGCCCTGGGGAGGATGCGCTGCAGTTCATTGAGAAAGCGGTCGCCCGCGTCTTGGATCGCTGTGAAGTCGGTGTGGAGGGTGCGGGCCCAGTCCTGATAAGCCTGTTTTTTGGACTGCCCGGCCTTTTTGTTATAGGACTGCAGGTGATACTGGAGTTCGGAGCTGAGTCTGCTGAAATCAAAGGTCTCCCTGAGGACCTGGCTGATATACCGGAAGGAAGCGCTGGGCAGCAATTCGTCCGGAGGCTGTTTCTCCTGCTGCCGGCCGGTGAAGGTCTTGAGGGCGGGATCCCGGGAGATTTTGTTCTTCCGAAGCGGGGCCGTGAGTACAAGACCCTCAAGCGAAGTGAGCCTGGAGAGAGCCACATAGACCTGTCCGGCGGCAAAGGCCTGGGAGACGTCAATCACTGCTTTTTCAAAGGTCAGGCCCTGACTTTTGTGCACAGTGATGGCCCAGGCCAGCTTCAGGGGAAAGTGAACAAAGGAGCCGATCACGGTTTCCGTGATGTCATGGGTGTCCTTGTTCAGGGTGTAGCGCTTGTTCTCCCAGGTATAGGGTTCCACCCGGACCGGCGGGCTTCCGTCGGAAAACCCTACCTTGACGGCGTCGGCTTTGAGGGTTTCCACCCGGCCGATTTTGCCGTTGAAGAAACGCTGTTCGCCGGTGGGGTCGTTCTTGACGAACATGACCTGGGCGTTTTTTTTCAAGGCCAAAACCGGGTCCACCGGATAGAGACGGGGCTCAAATGTGTTATGGATTTCCGCCCTGTATTCAAAGGTTTTGCCGGGCAGTTTCTGCAGTTCTTCCCGGTTGATGTCTTCAGCTTTGCGTTTGTGGGTGGTCAGGTAGATGAAGCCCTCGCTGGAATCGGCTTGGAATCCCGGCTTGCAGCGGCTGTTTAACAGGTCCAGGTCCTCCGGGGTCAGTTCATTGTCCCGCAGGCGGTTCAAGACCGTGATGAACTGTTTGTCGGTCTGGCGGTAGATATGACTCAGCTCGATAGAAATCGGCGCGTGATCCTGAAGGGCTCGGGCCGCAAAGAAATAGGCGCTTGGATAGTACTGTTTGAGAACCTGCCACTCGGGCTGCTTGACCACCGGGGGCAGCTGATGCAGGTCTCCGATAAACAGGAGCTGCACGCCTCCGAAAGGGCGGTTGCGGCGCCGGATACGGCGGAGGACCGTGTCCACGGCGTCGAGGAGATCGGCCCGCAACATGCTTACCTCATCGATGATTAAGAGTTCCAGTGTGTTGAGCAGGGAGCGTTTGGAGGCGTGCATTTTGAGATGCCGGTTCAGGGTCTGGGGAGTATTCAATGCAAAATCCGGGACTTCGTCCTGCAAAGACAGCTCCGAAGGCAGGAAAGCGCCGAAGGGCAGCTGAAACAGGGAGTGCAGGGTCACGCCTCCGGCATTGATGGCGGCGACTGCCGTAGGAGCGGCCACGATGGCGTTTTTGTGGGTCCACCCTCTGATATCGTGCAAAAAGGTGGTCTTGCCGGTGCCGGCTCTTCCGGTCAGGAAGACGTGGCAATTGGTGCTGTTGATGAATTTCGAGGCGGTCAGAGCGGCGTGATCGGTCCATTGCGTCATAGCGGATTTCCGATTTCAAAACGTAAGAAAATCTTGGAAGATAACAAATTGTTATTCCGGATTCGTCACTCGAGTTCCATCATGATCTCCACTTCCCCGCCGCCGCTTCGGGCGAGTTTGGCCTGGGGGTAGTGTTTTTTAAAGACGTGGATCATGGTCTGGTTTTCGCTCAAGACCGTGGCGGTGAATCGTTTGTATTTGTTCTCTTTGGCGATTTTATCCAGAATCTTGAGGAGGTAGGAGCCGATACCCAGACCCTGGTAGGTCTCTTTGACCACAAAGGCCACCTCGGCGGTATCGGTATCCACCTGGGCATAGGAGCCGATGGCGGCGATTTCCTTGTGTTTGCCCACCTGAGTCAGGCCGATGATGGTCATATTCTTGCGGTAGTCCACATTGGCCCACTGTTCCTGGAGCATTTCCCTGGAGAAGACCTTGCGCTTGTTAAAAAAGCGGTAATAGACCGTGGTTTCCTGGAGGGAATAGAAGAAGTTCCGGGATTCGAATTCATCGGCCGGGAGCAGGGGTCTGAAAAAGAAGTGCTTGCCGTCTTCCAGTTCAAGATGCGAGTTGTATTTCTCCAGGAACATGAGGTCCTGTTTGCTTGGCGGGAGCTGATCCGTGAAGATGTAGCGGTGTTTTTTGGCCTGTTCGATGATTTCGGCCCTAAATTTGGGATGGGCGATCTGGGCCAGTTCCACGACCCGCTGATAAATTCCCTTGCCGTGCAATTCAGCCACCCCGTATTCCGTGACCACAATGTCCACGTCTCCTCTGGTGGTGGCCACGCCGGCACCCGGACTCAAATGGGGCACGATGCGCGAGACCTCGCCGTTCTGGGCGGTGGAGGGCAGGACAATGATGGAAAAGCCCTGGTTGGACATGCTGCTGCCCCGAATGAAGTCCACCTGGTCGCCGATGCCGCTGTAAAAGAGGTGTCCTTTGGAGTCTGTACAGATCTGGCCGGTCAGGTCCACTTCCAGGGCGGAACTGATGGAAATGAGATTGTCGTTTTTGGCGATTACATTGGGATCGTTAACGAACTGCGAAGAACGGAAATAGAACATGGGATTATTGTCCAGATAGCGGTACAGATCACAGGAACCCATGCACAAAGAGGCCACCACCCGATTCGGCAGGTAATTCTTTTTCTTGTTGTTGATCACCTTCTTTTTGAAAAGCGGCAGAAAGCCGTCCGTAATGACCTGGGTGTGAATGCCCAGGTCTTTTTTATCATGCAAATAGGGGAGGATGGCATTGGGAAGGTGGCCGAAGCCGATTTGCAGGGTGGCGCCGTCGTCCACGAGTTTGTTCACATGGTAGGCGATTCGCTCCACGATTTCCTGATTTTTCGAACTCGGCAGAAATTCAACCAGCGACTCGTCATGTTCGACCAGGTAATCAAAATCATCCACGTGGACCAGACTGTCGCCTGAGGTTTTGGGCATTGTGGGGTTGATTTGCGCGATGACGGTTTTGGCGCTTTGCATGCCGGCAAGGGTGATATCCACTGAAATGCCGAGGCTGCAGAAGCCGAATCTGTCCGGAGGGCTGACTTGTATGAGGGCCACATCCAGGCCGATCCGCTTGGAGAGAAAGAGCCCGGGTATTTGAGAAAGATAGGCCGGAATGTAGTCGATTTTTCCTTCAAAAGCGGCCTGGCGCATGGCTTGACTGATAAAAAAAAGTTTCAGGGAAAAACGCCTGGAGAAAGCTTTTTCATGCACATAATTGGCCAGGGTTGAAGAAAGCATCTGATAGATCACGATATCCTGGAGGGTTTGTTCTTCCACCATGGCCTTGATCAGGGCCTGGGGCTCCCCGCAGCCGGTGCCGACGAACACTCGATTTCCGTTCTGGATTTTCTGGACGGCTTTTTGAAGGGGCAGGACTTTTTCAGGGCAATACTCATGGATATTCATTGCAGGCTCCTTATCGGGATCAGGAATTTCGCTGCGAAATTCCTGATATGATGTTTTGAAAGACAGGCGTTCAGCGCCTGAAATGGGTCCCTTGTGTTTGACGGGAACCAGGAAAAAAGGCATGTTCAGCTTGGCTTATGGCAGCCAGGAAGTCAAGGCTATTGGATTTAAGACTGAAGATTGACGATTTAATATTGCTGAACATAAGAAAATCAAGAAATTACCTTTATGAACTCTGAGGTTATGTGATGAAACAGGGCATGGATTATGTGGGAAGTTGCATCCGACCGCCGAGTGAAGCCAACAGCATCCTGCTCCAGGTCACCCTGGGCTGTTCACACGGCAAGTGCACCTTTTGCGGTTCGTATCCCGACAAAAAGTTCGGGGTCAAGGACGAGGCGACTATTCTTTCCGATATCAAGTTTGCAGGCCGGTATATGCAAAGACAGGAGCGGCTGTTCCTCATGGATGGGGACGCCCTGATTCTGCCCCAAAGGAAATTGAACCGGATCCTGGATCAGATCAATGAACATCTGCCTTGGATCAAACGGATCGGGACCTATGCCAATGCCAAGGGCATCCGAAAGAAATCCCTGGAAGAACTCATGGAACTGCGGAGGAAAAAGCTGCATATTGTCTATCTTGGCGTGGAGAGCGGGGACGAGCGCGTCTTGGAGGACATCCGCAAAGGCTCTTCAGCTGACGAACTGGCGGACTTGGGCCAAAAGATCAAAAAGTCCGGGATCAAGCTTTCCGTGACCGTGCTTTTGGGAATCGCCGGCCGGGAACGATCTCTGGAACACGCCAGGGCCACGGGCGCCTTATTGACCCGCATGGACCCGGATTATGTAGGGGCCTTGACCGTAATGCTCATCCCGGGTACGCCCCTGGCGGAACAGGAAGCACGGGGTGCGTTTCAGCTCCCTGAGCAGGAGGGACTGCTTCTCGAGCTGCGGGAGATGCTGGCCTCTACCAATTTGAGCAGCGGCCTGTTCATTTCCAACCACGCCTCGAACTACCTGCCGATCAAGGTCCGGATGCCGAGGCACAAACAGGAGGGGCTGCAGCAGATCGACCAGGCCTTGAGCGGATCGCTATCCCTGAAGCCGGAGTGGATGCGGGCGCTTTGAGATTGAATAGTGAAGATGGGATATTGAATATTGCTGAAGGAAACCCACTGGATTTGCTTACTGTTCTTTCCTGGTCAATCCGAAAAGACGTGAAAAAAGTCTTTGACAGCTCAAAGCTTATGGGGTAAAGAAATTTTCATTTGTAACAATTTTCACAAACTCGTGTTTCTCTGAGAAGCGTTATTTCTTTCAATTCTTTGAAAAAATACAATATTCATTATTCAATTTGAAACTGGAGGCGGTATGATTGAATTGAATCTGACCTTTTTCATTCAGCTGATCAATTTTTTTATTTTGCTGGCGATTCTCAATGTCCTGATCTATCGCCCCATTCGGGAAATCTCCAAAAAGCGCGGTGAGAAGATCGCCGGTGACTTGGGCGAAATTGAAGGGTTCAACAATCAAGCGGAACAAAAGCTCGAGGATTACCAGAACGCTCTGGCTCAGGCCCGAAAAGAGGGTGACCGGGTTCGGAATGAATTGAAGCTCGAGGGAACTCAGGAAGAAAAGAAGCTGCTGGCTCAGGCCGCTGATCAGGGTGCGGCGGACCTGGAAGCAGCCAGAAAGGAGCTTGCGGCTGAAAGCGACAAGGCCAGGCAGGATTTGACGCAGCAAGTGGATGACTATGCCCGGAAAGTAGCGGACAAAGTGCTTGTTCATGCATAAAATCGGACTATAAGGAGGGAGGAGCATTGCGAAAAGCTACATCTATTCTCGTGATAACAGGCGTGTCTGTATTGCTGGCAGCCGGGGCCCTGGCCGCGGAACATGGAGGCGGGTCTTCAAATCTTGCGGCCTGGAAAGACTTTGGGTGGCGGGTGCTGAACTTTGTCTTGTTTGTTGCCGTGGTCTACAAGCTGGCCGGGAAAAAGATCAAAGAGTTTTTTTCAGGACGGCGTCAACAGATCGGGTCTGAGCTGGAGGAGTTGGAAAATAGAAAAGCCAAGGCCCAGTCCAAGCTCGAAGATGTTGAAAAGAGCATCGCGGATATGGAGTCCAAGCGGCAGGAAATTCTTGACGATGCCAAAAAGCAGGGGGAAATTCTGCGTCAGGGAATTCTTGAAAAGGCGTATCAGGATGCTGAAAAGATCAAACAGCAGGCCAAGGTCAAGGCCGATCAGGAAATGCAGCAGATGATGGACTCCCTGCGCTCTGAAATGGCCGAGAAAATCATAGACTCGGCCGAAAAGATGATCGTGGACAAGCTCGGTCAAAAGGAACAGGATCAGTTGATAGATAATTATCTAACAAAGGTGGTGCTCAATTGAAGGAACAAGTCATTGCCAAGAGATACGCAAGGGCCTTGTTTGCACTTGGTCAGGAAATGGGGGACCAGGAACTGCATCAATACGGAGAGGAACTTGCCCGCTTGACAGCCGTGATTGAAGAGGCGCCCCAGTTGTTGAAGATTTTCAAAAATCCCATCATCAAGACCAGCGACAAGAAGCAGGTGCTGGCCAGGATCATGGAAAAGTCGGACATCGGCACGACCATCCAGAATTACTGCCTTTTCCTGGCAGATAAAGAGCGCTTGGGCAATTTCCCGGATATACAGCGGACCTTCAGCGAGCTCCTGGACGCAAAAGCCGGAATCCTCCGCGGAAAATTGGTTACGGCGATTGAGCTGGCCAAAGCCAGGCAGGACACGATCAAAGATCAGTTGGAAAAACAGCTCTCTCAGAAACTGGTCCTGGAATATGAATCCGACAATGCCATTCTGGGCGGTTTGGTGCTGAAGGTGGGAGACAAAGTGTACGACGCCAGTTTGCGGGCACAACTGGCTCAGTTAAAGGAACAAATCAAAAAGGGGTGAGGGACGCTATGCAAATCAAAGCTGATGAAATAAGTCGGATCATAGAAGATCAGATTAAAAATTACGAACAGAAAATGGAGATGACCGAAACCGGGGTAGTCTTGTCCGTCGGCGACGGCATCGCCACGGTATACGGGGTCGAAAACTGCATGGCCATGGAGCTCCTCGAATTCCCCGGAAATATTTACGGCCTGGCCTTGAATCTCAATGAGGACAGTGTGGGCGTGGCCCTGCTGGGCGAAGACACGCACATCAATGAGGGCGACACAGTCAAAAGGACCGGGAAAGTTTTTTCAGTGCCGGTCGGGGACGCGGTCACCGGACGGGTCATCGACCCCGTGGGCAATCCTCTGGACGGCCTGGGCCCCATCTCCATGGAAGAATCCCGGCTGGTGGAAATCAAGGCTCCGGGCATCATCGCCAGACAGCCGGTGAAAGAGTCCATGCCCACCGGCTTGAAATCAATCGACGCCATGACGCCGATCGGCCGGGGACAGCGGGAGCTGATCATCGGCGACCGGCAGATCGGAAAAACAGCCATTGTGGTGGACGCCATCCTGGCCCAGAAAGAAACCGACGTGCACTGCTTCTATGTGGCCATCGGGCAGAAAAAATCCACCGTGGCCCTGGTGGCCGATGTCTTGCGCAAAAATGGGGCCCTGGAATACACCACCATTATTTCCGCCACGGCCTCGGAACCGGCCCCTCTGCAGTTCATTTCCGCCTACGCCGGCTGCACCATGGCCGAATATTTCCGGGATAACGGCAAACACGCCCTGATCATCTACGACGACCTCTCCAAACAGGCCGTGGCCTACCGGCAAATGTCCCTCCTGCTGCGGCGTCCTCCGGGCCGGGAAGCCTTCCCGGGAGACATTTTTTATCTCCATTCCAGGCTGCTGGAGCGGGCGGCCAAGCTGAACGATTCCGAGGGCGGCGGCTCCCTGACCGCGCTGCCGATTATTGAAACCCAGGCCGGCGACGTTTCCGCCTATATTCCCACCAATGTGATCTCCATCACCGACGGCCAGGTCTACCTGGAGCCGAGCCTCTTCTTCGCCGGGATCAGACCGGCGGTCAATGTCGGGCTCTCCGTCTCCCGGGTCGGGGGCAGCGCTCAGACCAAGGCCATGAAAAAAGTCGCCGGAACCCTGCGTCTTGATCTGGCTCAGTATCGGGAACTGGCGGCCTTTGCCCAGTTCGGATCGGACCTGGACAAGGCCACCCAGGAGAAGCTGGAACGCGGGAAGCGGATGATGGAGCTCTTGAAACAGGATCAATATCAGCCCATGCCTGTGGAAGAACAGGTTGCGGTGCTCTATGCCGGAACCAGAGGCTATCTGGACGATGTGGATGTGGACAATGTCCGTCGATTTGAGGCGGAATTGCTCGAATTCATGCGCAGTTCCAAATCGGATGTCTTGAAGCAGGTTAAAGACAAGGGCGATCTGGAAGCCGATCTTGAGGAGATGCTCAAGAATGCGATTGAGGAATTCAAGAAGTCATTTCAAGCTTAGCCAAAAGGGGTGAATCCATGCCTTCCCTGAAGGATGTCCAAAATAAAATTGCCTCTGTCAAAAAGACCAAGCAAATCACCAAGGCCATGAATATGGTGGCCTCGGCCAAACTGCGCAAGGCTCAGATGAAAATTGAGCGATTCAGGCCTTACGCTGAAAAGTATTATGAACTGATGGGCGATATGGCTGCCGGCGTGGAGACCGGAGCGCATCCACTCCTGGCAAAGCGGGAAAGCATCAGGAACATCGGCATCATGCTGATCACCTCGGATCGGGGGTTGTGCGGGGCTTTTAACACGAACCTGATCAATAAGGCCATGCATCTGGCCGCGGCCAAAAAGGCCCTGGGGCAGAAAGTCGTGTTCTACGCCGTGGGGAAAAAGGCCGTCAATGCAGCCCGGAAGAGTCCTTATGAACTGGTCAAGAGCTACCGGGACTGCATGGACGGTTTTGATTTCTCCCTGGCCGGTGAATTGGGGAACGAAGTCATCCGGGCCTATCTGGAAGAGGAGGTGGATGAAGTGCACCTGGTTTTCGGGCGCTTCATCAATGTGGGCAAGCAGGAGCCTGAGGATTTGAAAATGCTTCCGGTGAGTCCGGACGAAACCGAGGCGCCGGCTGAAGGCGGTTCAGCGCAGTATATGTATGAGCCCTCGGTGGATGGGATTTTATCCGAACTCCTGCCGCGCTTCATCAAGGTCCAGATCTACAGAGGACTCCTCGAAACCTCGGCCAGCGAACACGCGGCCCGGATGAGCGCGATGGACAACGCCAGCAATAATTGCGACGAGATGATCACCAATTTGACATTAGCATATAACAAAGCACGCCAAGCAGCCATCACTGCGGAACTTTTGGATATAGTCGGTGGCGCTGAAGCTTTAAAAGGGTAAAAGGGGGCCGAAATGAGTGAAAAAGTAGGTAAGATATCCCAAGTTATCGGAGCCACTCTCGATATCGAATTTACAGAGGGGCAGCTGCCCAGCATTCGGAATGCCGTGCGGGTCAAAGATCCGAATCGGCCGGAGGAAGAAGAATTGATTGTTGAAGTTGCCCAGCAGCTTGGGGACAACGTTGTGCGCTGTATAGCCATGGACGCCACCGAAGGTCTGGTCCGGGGCATGGAATGTATAGATACCGGCACCCCGATCCGGGTCCCGGTGGGCAATCCCTCCTTGGGCCGGATTTTGAATGTGGTCGGGCGGCCGGTTGATGAACTCGGACCGGTTGAGTCTGAGAATTATTATCCGATTCACCGGTCGGCTCCCTCTTTTGTGGAGCAAAGTACGGATGTTGAGCTTCTGGAGACAGGAGTCAAGGTCATCGATCTGCTCATCCCCTTCCCCAAGGGCGGGAAAATGGGCCTCTTTGGCGGGGCCGGCGTGGGCAAGACGGTTATTCTCATGGAGATGATCAACAATATCGCCAAGCAGCACGGCGGGAAATCGGTCTTTGCCGGGGTTGGAGAGCGCACCCGAGAAGGGAATGACCTCTATCTGGAGATGAAAGAGGCCGGGGTTCTGCCCAATGCCTCCCTGGTGTACGGACAGATGAATGAACCGCCTGGAGCCAGAGCCAGGGTCGCTTTGACCGCTCTGGCCGTGGCCGAGTATTTCCGGGACGAACAAAACGAAGACGTATTGTTGTTCATCGATAATATCTTCCGCTTTACCCAGGCCAACATGGAAGTTTCGGCTCTTTTGGGACGGATGCCTTCAGCTGTGGGGTATCAGCCCACCCTGGGAACCGACCTCGGCGAACTCCAGGAACGCATCACCTCAACGGATAAGGGCTCCATCACCTCGGTCCAGGCCATCTACGTCCCGGCCGACGACTTGACCGACCCGGCCCCGGCCACGACCTTTTCGCATTTGGACGGCACCCTGGTCCTGTCCAGACAAATCGCCGAGCTCGGGATTTATCCCGCGGTGGATCCCCTGGACTCAACCTCCCGCATTCTGGATCCCAATGTTCTGGGACTGGATCATTACAATACGGCCCGCGAGGTGCAGCAGATTCTCCAAAAATATAAAGAGCTGCAGGATATCATCGCCATTCTGGGGATGGAAGAACTCTCCGACGAAGACAAGCTCACCGTGGGCCGGGCCAGAAAGATCCAGCGTTTTCTGTCGCAGCCCTTTCACGTGGCCGAGCAGTTCACCGGAACCCCCGGGGCCTACGTCAAGACCGAAGACACCATCAAAGCGTTTAAGGAGATTCTGGAAGGCAAGCATGACGAGCTGCCGGAATCCGCTTTCTATATGGTGGGAACCATTGAAGAGGCCGTTGAGCGGGCCAAACAATAAACCTGGGATGCTATTATGGCCGATACAATCAAGTTTGAAGTCGTGACGCCGGATCAGTTGATTCTGAGCGAAGATGTAGACTATGTCGGGGTTCCGGGGATCCAGGGACAGTTCGGGGTGCTTTCAAATCATATCCCTTTTCTGTCTGCCTTGGCCGTCGGCTCATTGTACTATCGCAAAGATGGACAGGTTAAGTATCTCTTCGTTTCCGGCGGGTTTGCCGAGGTCTCTCCGGATTCTTTGACGATTTTGGCTGAAAGCGCTGAGAAGGCCGAAGATATCGATCTCACCAGAGCACAGAAGGCCAAAGAGCGGGCTGAGGAACGGGTGCAACGGGAAAAGGATCGGATCGAATTCGCTCAGGCTCAAGTCGCCTTGCGGCGGGCCATCGAGCGGATCAACCTCAAAGAAAAAGCCGGGTGATCGCTTTTTTGAGCGTCAGCCCGGGCCTTTGATCCGAACATGAATTCGGTCTAAGGTATATTTTTTCAAATGGAAAAGCAGGCCCTTGAGGCCTGCTTTTTTTTATGGCTTGCAAGTTCCAGGGCTTCAGGTTAGGATTCGTTGAGGCCATTCTGTGTTTGGAGAATGGCCGGTGTTTGATGCCGCGTTTTGTATTTTAGAGGTGTAGATCCGTTTTCAGTTTAGACATGGAATAAGACAATACAAACTTCCACCACATTCCTATTTTTATGTCGGCTCGTTTACAGGAAGATGGAGCAGTGCAGGATGTCAGTGCGCTGATTCTGGCCGCAGGCAAGGGGACCCGCATGAAGTCGGACCGCCCGAAAGTCTTGCAGAGCCTGCTGGAAATGCCGATGCTCTGGTATGTCTATCAGGTCATGGACGAGCTGATCGGTCCTGAGAGAATCTGGACGGTGGTTGGATACCAGCAGGAATTGCTCCGGACGGCTTTTCCGGATCGGATTGATCGCTTTATCCTCCAGTCCGATCAACTCGGCACCGGGCATGCTGTGCAGTGTTCTCTCCAGGCCCTTGTGCAGCAGGGACGCCGCTGGTGTCTCGTGGTGAACGGCGATGTCCCCCTGATCAAAGCCCGGGAATTGAGGCGCTTTGTGCTGGAAACCATCCGCCGGCAGGCGCTTGTGGGCTTTTTAAGTTTGGAACTGGATGATCCCGCAGGCTACGGCCGGGTCCTGCGGCAAGAGGATGGTTGCGTCCGCATGATTGTCGAAGAAAAAGACATCGAGGGGCAAGCGTTTATCAGGGATGTAAAAGAGGTCAACAGCGGGATATATTGTCTGGATTTGGATCGGGTGCAGCCTTATCTGGATCGGCTTGGCACCACGAACGCGCAGCAGGAATACTATATCACCCAGCTTGTGGATCTCTGCGTGCAGGACGAAAAGCCTGTCCTGGCCGTCAACTCCGGACACGAGGCCCGGTATCTCGGCGTCAACACTCCCGGAGAACTGGCGTCTTGTGAAGAAATGATGCGGGGTCGGATTATCCGGCAGTTTCAGGACAAGGGGGTGATCATGCACAATCCGGATCAAGTCCGCATCGGCCCTCAGGTCGATATTGAAGCCGGGGTGGAGATCACCGGGCCTGTTGAAGTGTACGGCCGATCTCAGATACTGAGCGGCGCAAAACTGGACTCCCATCTCTGGATTCAGGACAGCCGGATTGGCGCCCGGGCCTGGATCAGAAATTTTTCGCACCTGGAAGGGGTGATCGTGGGCGATCAATGTCAGGTCGGCCCCTTTACCAGACTCAGGCCAGCCTCGGAACTGCGGACCGGAGCCAAGACCGGCAATTTTGTGGAAATTAAAAAAGCTGTGCTGGACACAGGATGTAAAGTCAATCATCTGAGTTACATCGGGGATGCCTATCTCGGCCCGGAGGTGAATGTCGGGGCCGGGACCATTACCTGCAATTATGACGGGAAAAACAAACACAGAACTTCGGTTGGAAAACAGACCTTTATCGGAAGTAACACCGCTTTGGTGGCGCCGGTGAGTATAGGAGCAAAATGTGTGATCGGCGCCGGAAGCGTGGTGACCAAGGATGTTCCGGATGAAAAGCTGGCTGTGAGCAGAGCCAGGCAGAAAAATCTGGACTGGAAAAACAAGAGGGGCCGGGGCAGTTGATGGAGCTTTTTGAAAAATTTGAACAAAAAATTCATCACTTACTGAAAAGGCTCAAAGAGCTGGAAGCGGAAAACAGTGAGCTGAAAGCACAGCTGGTGCATGAGCGTCGGGCCAAAGAAAAAGTTTCTCAGGGCCTGGATAGGCTCTTGCAAAAAATTCAAGAGATAGATATAAAGTAAGTAATGGCGAGTTACAGGTTGAACCTTCTGGGGCAGGAGGTTTCATTTAAAACCAATGCTGATGATGCAAGGATCAGAGAAGCTGAAAGGCTGATAAAAGATCATTATAACAGGTTGAATGAACGGGGGTCGCGCTTGAGCAATGAGAAGCTCCTGATACTCGTGGCTCTCAGTTTGGCGGATGAGCTGATTCAGACCAGCCAGCGGCTGGACAGTACCGAGAAAAAAATTGATCAGCTCCTGCAGGAAATAGATGGTGCGACGAATTGAGAACTGGATGCATGTGCAGACGGCTATCCCTGGGGTTGTAGTGATTGTTGGTTCCATTTTTGAGCCAACATCTCAAAAACGGGAGTCTCTTCTTTTAACCTGTTGCGTAAGCCTGTTTTGTCCAGGAAACCTGATGGTTATCAGAGACACCCACCTGGTTTGCCAGGTTCAAAAGGGCCTTCAACACTTATCCCCGGGGGTTCGAGCCCCCAAGTTTTTTCATCCACGGCAAAGCACCTTTACCCGGGGGCTTTGCAGGGACCGCACGATTTTTTCAAACGCCTGAAGTCCTGAGTGACAGATCAGCCTTTGATTCAACAGGGTCGCCCTGCTGAAATCATCTCGAGTGCGGCACGTACCGTGTCGGATCCGCCCGCTCCTTCCTCTCCTTCATCATCCCTTTTCAAATGGTGCCCCAATTTTTTAACAGACCCGGGCACGGGTTTGAGAACATACAGGAGAATAGCATGGGACAATTATTCCTCATGGGGTTTTTGGGGCTTTTGGTCGGTTTTGTGGCAAGTTTCCTCCTGCTTCGGTTTTTTTCCGGCAAGAAGCTGGCGGAGGCCAACAACCAGGCCAGGCAGGTCCTTGAAAACGCCAAGAAAGAGGCCAAAGCTGAAAAAAAGGAACTTCTGCTCCAGGGCCAGGAAGATCTGCACAAACAGAAAAGCGCCATGGAACAGGAGATGAAGGCCCGGGAAAAGATCATCAAAAAGCAGGAAGACAGGCTGCAGCAAAAAGAGGAACGGGTGGAGGAAAAACAGGAGCGAGCCGCCCAAAAAGAAAGCGAGCTTGTGGAATGGGAAAAACGGCTGTCCCAATCTGAAAGAGAGTTGGAAAAAAAGGATAAACAGTGTCAACAGATTCTGGCAGAACAGGAGAATAAGCTCCAGGAGATTTCCGGCTTGACTGCTGAAGAGGCGAAAAAGCGGTTGTTTACCGATATTGAAAGCAAGACGCGGCACGAGGCGGCCAAGATGATACGGCAGATCGAGATGGAGGCCAAGGAGACTGCGGACCGGAAGTCCAGGAAAGTTCTGGCAGCGGCCATTCAACGCTATTCCGGCGATTATGTTTCGGAATATTCGGTTTCCACGGTTGAGCTGCCCAGTGAAGATATGAAAGGGCGGATCATCGGCAGAGAGGGCCGCAATATCAGATCATTGGAAGCGGCTACCGGGGTGGATTTTATTGTTGACGATACCCCGGAGACAGTGGTCATTTCAGCACACAGCCCTTTGCGCCGGGAAAAGGCCAAACAGGTATTGGAGCGCTTGATCGGGGACGGTCGGATCCATCCGGCCCGCATCGAAGATATCGTCAAGAAAGTGGATAAGGAAATGGAGGTCAAGCTGAGGGAAAAGGGAGAGCAGGCCACTTTCGACGTCGGGGTGCACGGGATTCATCCGGAACTCGTCCGCCTGCTCGGGCAACTCTATTTCCGGACAAGTTATACCCAGAATGTCCTGCACCATTCTTTGGAGGTCTCTTTTCTCTGCGGCATCATGGCCGCCGAACTGAAGATGGATGAAAAAAAGGCCAAGCGGGCCGGACTCCTGCATGATATCGGCAAGGCTGTTGATCATGAAGTCGAAGGCCCTCATGCGACCATAGGCGCCGACCTGGCCAAAAAATTCGGGGAATCAAAAGAGATTGTGCATGCCATCGCCGCTCACCATGAAGACGTACAGCCAGCGTCTGTGCTTGCAGTGCTGGTGCAGGCGGCGGACAGTTTGTCCGGGGCCAGACCGGGTGCCAGGAAGGAACTTTTGGAGAATTATGTCAAGCGCTTGGAAGACCTGGAGAACGTAGCCATTGATTTCAAAGGCGTGGGTAAGGTCTACGCCATCCAGGCCGGCCGTGAACTCCGGGTGATGGTGGACTGCAACAAAGTCTCGGAAGACGAAACCTATACCATCAGCAGGGATATTGCCAAGGCGGTGGAAGAAAAATTGACCTATCCCGGGCAGATCAAAGTGACCTGTATTCGGGAGAAGCGGGCGGTGCATTACGCAAAATAACTTTGAAAAAACGGATAATGCTTTTTTCGGGCCTGGTATTGGATCCTTTTGCTTCTGCCGGTGCGGTTTTTTCAAAGTTATATTTACAAACTCTAGCTTACGGGAAAGAGCGCCTGATAGTGAAGGCGCCAATCCATTCCAGTGGAGCAGTTCGTATGGCGGCGCAGGATATTGAGAGGAGTCTGCAGCTCATTCGCAGAGGCAGCGAAGAGATCATCAATGAGGAAGAACTCATTGCCAAGTTGAAGAAAGGAAATCCCCTGCGGGTGAAAGCGGGATTCGATCCTACGGCCCCGGATCTGCATCTGGGGCATACGGTTCTCATTCAAAAACTCAGGCATTTTCAAGTTCTTGGGCATAAGGTCTTGTTTCTGATCGGAGATTTTACAGGGATGATCGGCGATCCCAGCGGAAAGTCGGAAACGAGAAAATCCCTGATCCGGGACGAGGTTCTGCAAAATGCCGAGACCTATAAAAAACAGATCTTTCGCATTCTGGACCCGGAGCAAACGGAAATCATGTTCAATTCTAGCTGGATGGAAAAATTCAGTGCCTATGATTTCGTGCAGCTCTGTTCAAAATACACCGTGGCCCGGATGCTGGAGCGGGATGATTTTCAGAAGCGCTTTGAGGCCAATCAGCCGATTTCCATCCACGAATTTCTCTACCCGCTGGCCCAGGGTTATGATTCCATTGCTATGGATGCGGATGTGGAGCTGGGCGGAACCGATCAGAAATTCAATCTCCTGGTGGGACGCACCCTGCAGCGGCAAGAGGGCAAAGAGCCGCAGATCATCCTGACCATGCCCATACTCGAAGGCCTGGACGGGGTTCAGAAAATGAGCAAATCCCTTGGCAACTATGTCCGGATCGAGGAACCGCCCCGGGAGATGTTCGGCAAACTGATGTCCATTTCCGATGAGCTCATGTTTCGCTACTACGAACTGCTTTCGGATAAGAGTATGCAGGAAGTCGGGGAACTGCAGGATGCCTTGCGTGAAAATCGCCTGCATCCCAAAGCGGTCAAGGAAGAGCTGGCTCTGGAGATCACGGCCCGCTTTCACAGTCCGGAAGCTGCGCAACAGGCCAGAGATGCCTTCAATCGAGTCTTTTCCGGGCACGAACTCCCTGAAGACATCCCGGAGGTGCTGGTCGGACCCGAAGACTCCCAGGCACTTTCAGAGGTCATGTTCCAGTCAGGATTGTTCAAATCAAAAGGCGAGATTAAGCGCTTGTGCCGGCAGGGGGCGGTGAGCCGGGACGGAGAAAAGGTGCTCGATCCGGCCCAGTTGCTTCCCAAAGGGGATTCTATTCTGAAATGCGGCAAGCGCACATATCTCAAGGTCTGGATCAAATGAATCCGTCCGGGGGCATGGAATCCAGCTCCGGGCACCCGGCCGGGAGGCTGCCGGCTGCCTGGCGGCCAGTGCGCATTTTTTTCCGGATGGTCAAGATTGAGCATTCCGTCTTTGCCCTGCCCTTTGCCCTGGTGGGCCTGTTTCTTTCGGCCGAAGGCTGGCCCGGCGGCTCGGTGCTGGTGTTTTTGATCCTGGCCATGGTGGCTGTCCGTTCCTTTGCCATGGCCATGAACAGGATCCTGGACCGAAACATCGATGCCAAAAATCCCCGCACCCGGGATCGCCCCCTGGTCAGCGGCTCCATGAGCCTAACCCAGGCCTGGATTTTGACTCTGATCACAGCCCTGGTCTTTATTCTGAGCTGCGCCGCTTTGAACCAGACCTGCCTCCTGCTTTCTCCCCTGGCCCTGCTGTGGTCCGGACTGTACAGCTTCAGCAAGCGCTTCACCTGGCTCTGCCATTTCTGGTTGGGCTCGGTCCTCGGACTGGCCCCGCTTGGCGGCTGGCTGGCCTACGAGCCGACACTGGCCCTGCCGGCCGTGTTGTTGTTTTTCGGGGTCCTTTTCTGGGTGGCCGGCTTTGATATCTTCTATGCCTGTCAGGATACAGACTTTGATCGCAGACAGGGTCTGCACTCCCTACCGGCTGATTTCGGGATTCCCAGCGCCCTGCAACTGGCCTTTTTTTCCCATATGAATGCGGTCCTGTTTTTCGGGCTGGCCGGCTGGGCCGCTTCCCTGGGACTGATCTATGCACTGGTCTGGCTTGCTGTCTCCGGTGTGCTGCTTGCGGAGCACAGACTGGTTTCCGCTGAGGATTTGAGCCGGATCAATCTCGCCTTTTTTACCATGAACGGGGTGATTGCTGTTCTGCTCTGTGCCGGGGCGCTTGGCGATCTTTTTATCCGGTGAGCCTGAATGGTTGTTTGGGAGGCTTGTGTGACCAATTCCGCGGCACTGAAACACGATATCGAAACATTGCTGCACTCGCAGTCCCTGGGGGTTCTGGCAACCCAGGACCAGGGTCAGCCCTGCACGCACCTCATGGCCTTTGCGGCGATGCCGGATCTCAAGCAGATCCTTGTGGTCACCAATCGGGAAACTCGGAAATACGCGAATATTCGTTCTGATCCCAGGGTCTCGATCCTGGTGGACAATCGGGAAAAGGCGAGCCTTGATTTGCACCAGGGGGCTAGCGCCTCGGCCACGGGCCGGGCAGCGGAGAGTGATCCCGAAGAGAACGAGACCCTGCTCCGGATCTATCTGGAGAAACACCCCTATCTGGAATCCTTTGTCTTGGCCCCGACCTCGGCTCTGCTGTCCATTAGGGTCGTCAAGTATGATCTGGTGCGCCGTTTTCAGAATGTCCACGAATTGTGGATGCAGCCATGAAGACAGTCTTGACGCTCAAGGCCGTCACTGAGCGGATGAGCCGGTGAAGGGCTGAAATTATTCTGTACAATCTCTGCATGTAAACTGGCGATGGATCCAATGGACATCGGGATTATCACGGTCAAGGGGTGCACCTATCATCCCAATCAGCGGCTCCGGGAGGCGGCTCAAAACCGGGGACTCGTTCTGGAGTGCCTCAACCCCTATGACCTGCATCCCGGCATCCATGCCGGTCGCTTGACGCTTCAAATCGGGGAAGACCGGAGCCTGCCCGGAGTGATTCTCCCCAGACAGGGGGCTCAGATCGGCGCCTCCAGCCTGACCATACTCACCCAGTTTTACAACCTCGGAATCCCTCTGGTGAATGAACCGGAATCCATTCGCATCGCAAGCAACAAGTTTTCGACCCTGCAGGTCCTGGCAGCAGCGAGTATTCCGGTTCCAGATACCCGATTCGCCCATTCCCCTTCGGCTTTTTGGTCCGGGATCGAGGGCCTCGGAGGTTATCCGCTTGTGGGCAAAGGGTTAAACAGCCGGCAGGGGCAGGAGGTGGAACTTCTCAACGGATCTCGGGATGCGGAGCGCTTCATGGAGACGCGCCTGAAAGCCGACAAGGGCGTGCTGCTGCAGCGTTTTCTTCCCCCCAAAGGACGGAGAGACTTCAGAGTGCTGGTCATTGGTGGCAAGGTGGCCGGGACCATGGAGCTTAAGGCCTTTGACGGGGATTTTCGATCCAATTATCATGTCTCAGGCTGGAGTCACAGGGCGCATTTGAGCATGGAACAGGAAGGGATTGCCCTGGCAAGCGTCCAGGCTGTGGGCCTGAGCATCGCAGGCGTTGATCTGGTTCTGGAAGAGAGCCAAAAATGCCTGGTTCTCGAGGTCAATTCCACGCCCGGCTTCAAGGGGCTGGAAGCGGCAAGCGGTGTGGACGTTGCCGACAAAATCATTACCTACGCAGCCGCCTTGATCAGGGACGTTCCCGGGGGCTCCTGATACAATATCAGACTTCGCACCGAAATTACGACGTTGAACTTTAAGGCTATAAAATAATTAGCAATGTCAGGAATGTTGTTAAAATTGGACATTCTTTTGGTTTCTGGTGTCAGGGAAAGAAAAAACTCAAAATGTCAATGCTTTAAAATCTGACACCTGAAACCTGAAACCTCGAATTGCAAATAATGCACAATAAAGTGTCCAATAATTTATACAAATTTTAGTTCACTGGAAAGAGTTCTGCACTTGCCGGGCGACGCAAAAATTTTAAATATACTGATCCAGCTTCTATTGAAATAGAGACCGGGAACCTTTGAATCAGCAGTTTTTGTCGGAAAAATCAAAATTGGATCAGTATAATACACTCGAGGACGCGGGCCATGCGGATTCAGGATGTGCAGCTGCAGTCGGACGGTTCCGGGAGCCGGATTCAGGCCCGGGTGATCTGGGAAGATTGCGATCAGCCGGAGCGGTTGCTTTTCATTGAAACCACCCGGGATTTTGGATCGGATCTGGAGCCGTCCTGGCAGGCCTTTTTAGTGGGCTGCCTCATCCCGGCTCTGCATTTCCAGGAACAGCGTCTGGCTGTAGACGGGGAGGTCTGCCCCTGGCTGCTGGAGGGGCTGGAAACGGTCATGGCCCTTGTCCGGCACTGGTCCAAGGGGGCTTACTTTCCGTTGCGCATTGAGCCGCGTCGCATCCTGAGAGAGGGCGCTCAAATCAAGCAGGGCCCCAGGGCCGGCATGTTTTATTCCGGGGGTATTGATTCCCTGGCCGCCCTGCGGCTGAACCAGCAACGCTACCCCTCGTCCCATCCCGGATCAATCAAGGATTGCTTTTTTGTGCATGGCTTTGATATTGGAGGGGTTGTGGCCCGGGGAATGAAGTACCATGTCTTTGATCGGGGGCTGGCCGCCATGGAGGAGGTGATGTCCGCCGCCGGCACCACGGCCGTTCCGGTGTACACCAATATCCGGCATCTCTGCGATGAACGCGATCTGTGGCTGAATTATTTTTTCGCCTCAGTGCTTGCGGCTGTGGCCCATGCTTTTGCTCCCAGACTGGATGTTTTTTACATCGCGTCCTCGCATGACCTTGAGCATCTGGAACCCTGCGGTTCGCACCCGCTCCTGGATCCGGAATATTCCAGCTTTGAGCTGCGGATTCGACATCGGGACGCGGCCCTGAGCAGGCTGGAGAAGCTCAAGATCGTGGCGGACTGGGAGTGTGGTTTGCAGAACATGCGGGTCTGTCTGGCCAATGTACCTGAGCGCTTGAACTGCGGCCGCTGCGAAAAGTGCGTTCGGACCATGACCGGCCTGGTGGCCTTGAATGCCCTGCACACAACCCGGGCCTTTGTGGAAGACGATGTCAGGCCGGAGATGTTTGAGTCTTTTGCCATCAACATCAGGCATCGGGATCATTTTTATTCCGAGATGCTGCCGCTGCTGGAAGCCAGGGGCCGTGACGATCTGGTGCGGATCATTCGCCGGAAAATAGCGGCCTGAGACAAAAAGTTTGCAATTTAAAAACGCGAAAGAGGTAGGGAATAATGTCGGATGTACTCTTTGTGCAGTTTTTCAGTCGATCCAAGAACGGGTATTATGATCTGAGCAACGGGTTTTCAGATACCTATGATTTGTGTTTGAGCAAGGGGGACTTCTACTGGGTGGAGCACGAGGCGGACAGTAAAAAATGGGATCTCGAATCCACTTATACAAGGCGCCCTCTGCCCATTACAAAGGGCACGGTCTATGTGAGCGCCTCGTATATCAATCATTTGTATCAGGCCCATGTCTGGGCCCGGCAGAACCCGGATCTCCAGGTTGTTGTCGGAGGTCCGGTGGCGGCCTCCAGAAAATGTTCCGGAGAAGCCTGGGACCCGCTGTATTTCCAGATTCGAGAGGGAGCCGAATTTCCGGAAAATCTGCATGTCACCGGACAAAATGTGGAGGATTTGTTCCAAGTTCCCCAGTTTTCAGGCGCCTGGAAGGTTGCGATCCCCCGGGAAGTCCAGGGCGGGGACCAGGCGATATATCTTTCCTATACCCTGGATAACGGTTGCTACTGGAGCAAATGCATCTACTGCAATATCAAAGAAGCGCCTCAGGAGATGTTTCGGCGCAGAAAAAGTCTGGGCTTCGAGTTCGAGGCTGTAGACCATCCTGGCCGAAAAATCGTCAGGCTGAATACCGGCTCCGTCACTCCGAAGAATATCCGGGAAGTCCTGCCCAATCTTCCCCTTCGAGAGGACCTGGAATACAGGACCTTCATGCGCTCGGCCAAGGCCGAAAATCAGGCCCTGCAAAGCGTACTGGAAAAGGCGGGTGCGGACTTTCCCCAGCTGACTCTGGGCATCGGCATCGAATTTCCCTCGGATCGGATGCTGCAGTACATGGGCAAGGGCATCACCAGGGAAGACATCCTGGAGACCCTTCGGATCTGCTCCCGGTACAAGGTCAAGGTCAACGGCAATGTCATTCTGGGCTGGGGAAATTTGCTTGAAAGCGATCTGCGGGACCTGGAGGCTTTTTTTGAGGCCATGCCGGAGCAATCCATGGCCTCGGCTCAGTTGCGCTGGCTGTTTGCTCATCCCAATACGGTCATTCATGAGCAGTATCAGGGGGTGCCCAGTTATTTCGGGCCATTTTACCTCGGTTTCAGCACCGAGCCGGCACAAGAGCAGATGGAGTTGAACAAACAGGCGGTCAGGATGATCGAAAAATACAGTCGAACAAAACAGTTCAAGCTGGAAGGCTTGGGCAATATGAAGACCTGAAATGAATAGAGCCCCGGCATTAACCCCCTGGAAGATCTATTTGAACCTCTATGTGCGGAACATCTTGTCCAATGTTCTGGGTTTTTCGGTCATTCTGGTGCTGAACTTTTTCACGCCGCTGTCTTTTTTTCGACTCAGGCGGCTAGAATTTTTAACGAATGAGGGCTGGCAGTATTTTTTGCTTGTTTTTCTATTCATTCTGCTGCTCGTGGCCTTCATGCAGTATATTTCCCAGTGTCCGGTATGCGCCTTTCTTACCGCCTCGCATCAAGGTTTTGAGTGTACGAAATATTCCCTGGAGCAAATCAAAAGGCGGGTCTTAAATCTGCCTCTGATTCTGGCCCTGACCAATATGACCCTGTATGTCCTGGTCCCTCCCACTTTGTTCCTGGCCCTGTTTCTTTTTGAGTTGTTTCCTTTCGATTTCAGAATTGCGCTGCTCCTTTTTTTTCGAGCTTTGATGGTCGGTCTCATCACCTCCTCGCTTTCCTTTTTTATTGTTGAAAGTTACACCCGCCGGGACCTGATTCCGAAGGTTTTTCCGGAAGGCGGGCTGACTGCTGTTCAAGGGGTCTTCCGGGTGAATGTCAATCGCAGGATTCAGCTTTTGAATCTGGCCGGGACTTTGACCCCGATGATTATTCTGGTGTCCACGCTGGGCTTTGTGGTCTGGGAAGTCCTGCTGACCCCCGGTCTTCCCAATCAATTGGCGCTGGAAATTTTTTGGTTCACCCTGGTCTTGTGTGTGATTTTTGTCTTTATTGCCTTCCGGCTCAATTTCCTGGTCGGACATTCCGTGGTCAATCCCATCAAAGCAATGCTGGGCGTGGTGGAAAAGGTGGAAAGGGGCGATTTCAACCAGAAAATCGAGGTGGTCTCCAATGACGAAATCGGAGTTCTGGGGGAAGCCGGCAATGAAATGATCCATGGCCTGGCTGAGCGGGAGCGGCTCCGGGAGTCCTTTGGCCGTTATGTGACCCCGGAGATCCGGGACAAAATCCTGTCCGGGCAGATCCCCATGGATGGAGAAAACATGGACGCCACCATGCTTTTCTCCGACCTGAGGGGCTTTACCCGCTATGTGGAGTCCAACCCCCCTGAAGAGGTCATCTTGAGCATGCGGGAGTATTTTACCGTTATGGAGCAGGCTATTCGGGCCAATGGGGGAATCATCCTGCAGTATGTCGGGGATGAATTGGAGGCGGTTTTCGGGGGGCCCATAGAAGCGGCCGACCATCCGGACAAGGCTCTGCAGGCGGCTTTGGAGATGCGGGAGGGCTTGACGGCCTTGAATGCCAAACGCAAGCAGGAAGGAAAACAGCTCTTCCGGCACGGAGTGGGGATTTGTTCCGGCAGGGTTCTGGCCGGCAATACAGGCAGCACGGACCATCCTGCCTATGCTTTGATCGGAGATACCGTGAACAAGGCTTCACGGATACAGGAACTGACCAAGGACTTGGGCTGCGATATTCTCATCGGCCGGGGGACCCGGAACCGGCTCCGTGCCTCCTTTGCACTGCGCAGACGGGAGCAGCAGTCAGTCAAAGGGCACAGTCGTCCGCTGGAGATCTATGAAGTGCTCGCAGCCTGACCGGCTCGGGCGGTTTCAGAGAGATGGCCCCGACCTGTCCCGGGCAGGACCATCTTGTGATGCATTATGCAATGCTCGGGAGGCGGCGAGGTCTTTCTGTTATGCTTGAACCGGAGACCGGAAACCCTCCGCAAAGCGTCATCCTGGTGCACAAGGGAGGGCTGGGGGATTTCCTCCAGGTTTGGCCCTCGCTGTATGCCTTGACCAGGCACTGGCCTGAGACTGCATTTTTTTGGGCCGGTCGGGAGGCCTACTCGCTGTGGACCGAGCCACTGGGGATTCGAAAATGCCCGGGACAGCTGGAAAGATTGGTGAACAGCCTGTACAGCGCACCAGTCAGGCCGGAGGGGTTGGGAAAGGCCCTGCTCATCTGGTTCGGCCTGAAAAAGGCGCCTTTTGAAGGTTTTTTTCCCGGGGTGTGGTTTGTGCCCGGCATCACCACGGGTGATTCTCGAAAAGAACCCCGGGAGCCGCCTCGAAAGGTCTATGCAAAAGGCCTGGCCGGGCAAGGTATTGTCTTGCGCAGAGACTGGCTTCAGGCCTGGCGGCGTCTCATCGGGGCCTGGAGCCCGGACCGCGGAGAAGAGCGCCGGGTTTTGCTGTTTCCCGGGGCTGGAAATCACAGGAAGTGCTGGCCTGTGGAAAAGTTTCAGGCTTTGGGCGAATGGCTTTGCGGTCAGGGCTGGATCGTGTCCTGCGTTTATGGGCCGGCTGAAAAAGAACGCGGGCTGAGGGTTAAAAATTTTGAACCAGTCTTTCCGGAACATTTTCAGGCCTTGCAGTTGCGGCTGGCCGAGGCGGATCTGGCGGTGGGCAATGACTGCGGTCCTCTTCATCTGGCCGGATATCTGGGGGTGCCGAGCCTGGCCCTGTTCGGGCCGGCCGATCCGAAGCAATGGGGACCCTCTCGGGTGAAAACCTTGAGCAGGAATCTCGCCTGCTCTCCCTGCACGGAACTCGGGGAAATCCTTTGCCCCGATCCGGTCTGCCTGCTGGATCTTTCCCTGGGCCGGGTGCAGGAGGCTGTAAGTGAACTGTTGCAGGGTATAAACTAGTGCTTGCGATTCTTCCCGGTTGGAGGCAAATAAAAACCGGTCTGCAAAGGGTGAACATCCTTGCAAACCGGTTTTAGCAAAAGGAGGAAGGTACTCTTTTCTATGCAACATGCATGCCAAAAAGTACAAGTGCGTCCCCTTACTTATTCATAACAGAAATAGAGTATCTTAGGGCAAAATGCCTGCTCGGCGACCAGGAGCGTGGTTGCAGGGGCAGTTAAAATTTTTGAATCGGTTTGAGAGCTCAGGGTGTGAAGGACCAGGATCAAGGGATAGGGTTGAAGGCCTGGGTTAAAATTTTTAAACCCGTTGGTTTGTCCCGGCGTCGTCTCCTCTCAATGGGTCCTATTCGCTCTCAGTCCAGGTCAAAGCCCGCCCTGGTGAGGCTTTGGCGGCTGACGGCGCCTGAGCGCAGGATGTGCAGGCGCTTTGCGGGCGTGAGTTGAACGATGGTCGAAGGAGCCCGGCCCTCGGGTCTCGGTTTGGCATCCCAGACGAGGCCGACCTGTGCAATGAGTTCCGGATCGATGTCCTTTAGGGAGACGGCCGGCCGCCTCTTGGAGATGTTGGCGCTGGTGGCTACCAGGGGAAAGCCGCAATCCAGGCAAAGACTTCGGGCTTGTGGATGCGAAGTCAGGCGGATACAGACCAGTCCTTCTTGGTTCACGAGGCCCTCCGGCAGATCGGAGCGGGCGGGCAGCAGGATCGAGAGCGGGCCCGGCCAGAAACATTCCCCAAGCCCGGCAATGACCGGATCGATCTGCGTCGTCACGGCCTCCAGCTGTTGGACAGCGCCGATGATCAAGGGCAGGGGCTTGGATCGGGGTCTTGCCTTGATGTTGAATATGTGCTTCACGGCCGCAGGGTTGCCTGCATTGCAGCCAAGCGCGAAAAAGGTCTCCGTGGGGTAGATGCAGGAGCGGCCTGCCTGAAGGACGGCTTTGATCCGCCCCTGACAAGCGGTGATGGTATTTTGCAGATCTGTTTTCACGCTAGCGGGTAGGTTTTGATTGGCGTGTAGACCGGTCCCTGTCCCGTCAGTCTGCTCCGCCACAGGACAAGACGATCTACTCTGAATACAGACCATTGGCGTGCCTGGAGATCCTTGAGAAAAGACTGCCAGTCATCGTTGTGTAGCTGCTTGATCCGGGCCAGGCTCAGGTGGGCCTGAAAGGGTTTCTTGAAGGGGGCAAAGCCCAAAGGCAGCAAAATTTTTTCAATCTCCCGGGCCAAGCCTTGGAGGGCTTCGGTGCCGGTTTGCACCCCGATCCAGGCAACCCGCGGCGGTTTCCCCGGCGGGAAAAAACCGGCGCCGCCGGCCTGCACTTCGAAAGCCGGCCAGGAGAGCTCCTCAAGCCTGTCCTGGACCTGTTCCAGGACGTCTTCGGAAATCTCACCAAGAAAAAACAGAGTGATGTGCCAGTTGCCTTTTCGGGTCCAGCTCATTCTGGAGCAAAGCCTGCTGCGCCAGGCCCTGCTGATGGCTTCCAGGTTCTGCTGATAGGCTTCCGGCAATTCAAGGCCGAGAAAACAGCGAATCCCCATGCAGACTCCTTGACAATTTGTGATCCGTGGCTATTGATTTGGGATGTATCAGATTGCCCTTATTTCTTCAACCAGGGAGGCAAGCCAACGGGCATCATCTGTAGCCAGCGCGTACCAAAATTCCAGTATACAGGGAAGCCACTGCACCTGCAACTCATAGTCCCATGGATCAGCGCATTGGATTTCAATCATCAATACTCAATCGTAAAGGAGGCAGCGTTTTTATGAGTCCATCCGAAAGCCATCAATTTCAGGCAGAGACACAAAAACTTCTGAATATCATCATCCACTCCATCTATACCAATAAAGAAATATTTTTGCGGGAGCTTATTTCCAATGCGTCCGACGCCTTGGACAAAATCCGCTTTGAATCGAGCCGGGGGACGGATATCGCCGATCCGGAAGAGAGTCTGGAGATTCGGATCAGCATGGATGCGGACAAGAAACTTCTGACCATCGCGGACACCGGCATCGGCCTGAGCAAGGATGAATTGATCTCCAATCTCGGGACCATCGCAAAATCCGGAACCGAGGAATTCATCAAGCAGGTTGCGGAGGAGGAAGAGAATCCGGACACGATCATCGGCCGGTTCGGGGTGGGGTTTTATTCCGTATTCATGGTGGCCGATGAGGTCCGGATCAAAAGCCGTTCCGCCAGGAAGGATGAACCCGCGGTGAGCTGGGTCTCCGACGGAATGGGGGGCTATGAAGTGGAAGATCTTGATGAAGAGATGAAAAGAGGGACCGTGATCGATGTCCAGCTGAAAGAAGACTGTCAGGATTACCTGGATCCGGAGCGGATCAAATCAATCATCAAGAAGCATTCCAACTTCATATCGTTTCCGATCTATGTGGAGCAGGAAAAAGTGAACACCGTTCCCGCATTGTGGAAAGAGTCCAAGTTTTCCATTTCTAAAGAGCAATATACTGAATTTTATAAATTCCTGACCTTTGATTCTGATGAGCCCCTGGAGACGATCCATATCTCGGTGGATGCGCCGGTCCAATTCAGCAGCATCATGTTCATTCCCAAAAAGAGCACCTTCATGTTCGAGACCTTTCCCTCGGAATACGGACTGGATCTGTATGTGCACCGGGTGCTCATCGAGCGGAGCAATCAGGATATCATCCCGCAGTACCTGGGCTTTGTCAAAGGGATGGTGGATTCGGAGGACCTCCCCCTGAACCTGTCCCGGCAGAACATTCAGGAAAGCGCGCTCATCCGGAAAATCAACACCACGCTCACCAAACAGGTTTTGAACCATTTGGAAAAGCTGGCGGACAACGATGCTGAGCGCTATGCCCAATTCTGGAAAGAGCATGGGCGGATATTTAAGCTCGGCTATACGGATTTCGGGAATCAGGAAAAATTCGCCAGGCTTTTGCGCTTCAATGCATCGATTCATGAGGACCAGGAAGGCTTGACCTCGCTCAAGGAATACACGGAGCGAATGAAGACCGATCAGAAAGAGATCTACTACATTTCCGGCACAAGCCGGGCAGAGGTCCTGAGCAATCCGCATCTGGAAATGCTGTCCGGCAAGGGGCTGGAAGTGCTCTATCTGTATGAACCCATCGATGAATTTGTGATGCAGTCCATTGGAAAATTCGAGGACTATCCGCTTAAGGCGGCTGAACACGTTAATCCAAAGGACCTGGAGGGCTTTGCCGCTGAAGAGGCGGTCAGTGAAGAAGAGCCCTTGAAAAAGGAAGAAGAAAAACCCTTCCAGGATCTACTGGCCAAGATGAAGGAGATTTTAGGAGATCGGGTGACCGAGGTCCGGTCCTCCGAGCGCCTGAAAAGCAGTCCTGCCTGTCTGGTAAATCCGGAAGACGGCATCAGCTTGCAGATGCAGAAGATCATGCAGGCCATGAACAAGGACGGTTCGGTGCCCAAACAGATCCTTGAGGTCAATCCGCAGCACAGCCTGAACAGGAATCTGCTCAAAGTCTATCAGCAAGACCCTGACGATGCCTGGGTGAAAAAATTCACGGAGCAGCTATTTGAAACCACCCTGCTGCAGGCCGGGTACCTGGCCGATCCCCACGCCATGGTGGCCAGGTCTTTTGAGCTTATGAAAGATGCCAGCAATTGGTATACTGAAGTCAAGCAACTCTAAAAAACTCCTGCCCGCTTTCAAGCGGGCAGGAGTTTTAAAGTGTATTTTTCAGCCTTTATGGACAGATTCACACTTCAGAGCCGATTCTGGATTCAGGCCTGCAAAATAGCCTGGATCGTTTCTCTGGCCCTGATCGTGTATCTCTGTCTGACCCCCGACCTGAAGCAGCCCATGGACGCTCCAGGTCTGGACAAGGTCTATCACGGCCTGGCCTATGTCTGGCTGGCCCTACTCCCCCAGCTTGCCTTTTCCAGGAACAAGACTGCGGTCATCTGTTCCCTGGCCATGATCGGTCTTGGAGTGCTTCTGGAATTGGTCCAGGGTTTTATTCCGGGCCGTTTTTTTTCAGGGGCGGACATCACAGCCAACACCCTGGGGGTCGGTCTGGGATTCTGGCTGGGAATGCGTCTCAGGACGACCCTTGCTGTCTGAATTCAGTCCACCCGAAACTGCGCCCGCCGGTTTTTTGCCCAGGCCTGTTCATTGTGCCGCGGATCCAAAGGCTTTTCTTCACCATAACTGATGATGTTCAGCCTGTCGGGGGAGACCCCTAAGAGAATGAGATACTCATAGGCCGCTCTGGCCCGGCGCTCTCCCAGGGCCAGGTTGTATTCTTCCGTCCCCCGTTCATCGCAGTGGCCTTCAATCATGAGATCGATTTCCTCGCGATTTCTCAGGATACTGGCTTTTTCTTTGAGAATCTCCCGGTCCTGGGATTTCAATTCATAAGAATCAAAATCGAAATGAATGAGCTCCTTGAGTTGGGAGATATCTGCAGCTCTGGCTTCTTCTTTTTCGGCAGCTTCGGCCTCGGCCTGCTGCAGCTCATATTCCTCTGCTTTTCGCCTGGCCTCTTCAGCTGCCAGTTCCTCACTGCTTTTTGCATCCTCTGCGGATTCTTCAGTGACTTCCGCCTGCAGGCCTGTGGGCCGGGATTCGATTTGTTCTTTGGCACAGCCCGTTACAAAAGCGATGCAGACGAGCATCAGGACCAGAAACAGGAATCGTTGCCATTTTGAGTTCATACTGTCCTCCTTGTGTTGGTTGTTGCGCATGGTGTTAAACGTGGTGTCTTCAGCGGACCGCGGGGTTCCAGGCCGGAGCCGTGGCTTCGCCGGGGCCGGTGGGAATGAGTTGTGTTTCATCCCCCTGTCTGGTGGCCAGGTAGATACGGTACTTTCCAGACCTGTTTGAGGCAAATGCCAGAAAATAACTGTCCGGTCCCCAGGCGGGGTCTTCATCGTTTCCAGGTCCGGATGTGACTTGCCGCTCCTGGTTGGTTTTCAAATCGTATACAATGATCCGATGACCGTCTGGCGTGAGTCTGGAATAGGCAATATAGCGTCCGTCCGGACTGATATCGGGATTGGTGTTGTATTTGCCTTCATAACTGATTCGGCGGATTTTGCGGGTCTCCAGGTCGAGGAGGAAGATGTGGGGGTTGCCCAGCCGGCTGGAAACGAAAACCATCTTTTTCCCTGCGGCCTCGAATTGTGGGGAGATGTCGATGCCCCAGTTTTCTACTTCCACCTGTTCGATACCGAAGTCTTCATTCAGGCTGTAGATGTCCGGATTGCCGTACCGGTCGATACTGATAAACAGGCGTCCGTCCGGGTGAAAAGCCGGACTGATGATGGTGTTTCCCGGCAGGAGAACATGCCGCAGTTTGCGGTTTTTGGCGGACCAGATGATGAGTTCATGCCGATCTTGGCCGACCAGTGTACAAGCCAGACTGGAGCCGTCCCATTTCCAGGTCGGACTGAGACAGTACTGCTGAAAATTGGTGATTTGTCTGGGCTTGTAGCCTTGAGGCGTGCAGGTCCAAATTTCTTTATGACCGTCGTTTTTCCGGACAAAGGCCAGGGTTGAACGGAAAAAACTATTTCTTCCGGTCAATTCTTTCATCAATTGGGCGCAGAAACGATTGACCGCTTCCACCAGCTGATAGGATTCGGTAATTGTATAGCCTCTTCCGACCAGACGCTTCCGGGCAAAGACCTCAAAGGCCCGGAGCTCAATCTGCAGGACGCCGTCCTTCTTCCGCCGCCAGCTTGAGGTGAGGAGCAGGTCGGTCTGGCTGAGATTGAAGCGCTTGAAATCGATATCCGCGGCGGTCGTTCCACTGAGTGCCTTTGGGCCGAGGATATCTCCGGCCGCCATCTGATGAATAAAGGGCAAAAAGCCCATATTCTTGGACAGGGTCTGCTCCAGGATTCCGATTTCTTTGGGACGCGGCATTTCAGGATCGGAGGGCTGGGGCGGAGCAATATAGAGGTTGAGTTGTTTCTGTCCCGGTCCGTAGATGTCGATGCGCATGGCCTCCTCGGCCAGGACCGGCTGCCAGGCGCCCGCCAGCGCGAGGGACCCGATCACAATCCAGAGCATTTTTCGGAGCAAGTTTTTCATATCAGGCCTCATGTGAATGTCCTCAATCAATTTCCCGGGAGTAGAAGGTAACCTCTATTCGGGTAATGTTCTCAGGCACCGGGAGCTTTTGTTTGGTCTCGTTAACAGCCTTCATCACGGATCGGTCAAAATCCGGCCGCCCGGAGGGGGCAAGCAGGGTGGATCGGATGATTTTCCCGTCGGCATTCAAGGTCAGTTCCACTCGAGCCTTGAGGCTGCCGGTGTCGTCGACTCCTGGAAAGCGCCAATTTTTTTTGATCAGATCTTTGACCAGGCTTCCGTAAAATCTTTTTGCGGAATCGGCTTGAGCGGTAGCCGCCTTATCTGATCCCCGGGCCTGGACATTTTTTTCAATATCCGCCATGGCTTCGGCGAGATAATCTCGGGTTTCCGGTTCGTTCTGTTCTGCGGTCTCTTTTTCGATATCCGCCAGGGCATCTTCCAGGACTTTTTCCGGCGTGGGGGCCAGTGACTCGGGCTCCGGAGTCTTCTTTTGTTCCGCCTCCGGCTTTTTGCCGTTCTTGTCGGGTTTTTTGAATTGATTTTCCGGAGCAGGCTTTTTTTTCGGCTTCTTGGCGATCTTGACCGCGGCGGCGGATTTTTGCCCGCTGCTCGGAGCTTGCTTTTTCAGCGTGGCGACAGCCTCGGGCTTTTCAGGCGCAGGCGCTTCTGTCTGCTTCAGAGACGGAGCCGGGGGCGAACTGACCAGTTCCACCTCGTAGACAGGTTTCTCCAGGTCGATATACGTCCTGTGGCCGCTGAAAGGAGAGTACAAGCTGAAAATGAGAATCAGGCAGTGGACCAGAATCGATAAAATACAGCTTATGATCGACATTCATTCCTCAAATCAAGGACTCACTCCTCGTCAGGCTCGGCCACAATTCCCAGCCGTTGGATCCCGGCTTCTTTGATGCCGCTCATTACCTTGACGACAAAACCATAGGGGACCCCTTTGTCGGCTTTTAAATACAGGATTTGATTTTTGTCCGTGACAATTTTTTTGAGATGCCGGCTCATGGTTTCCAGTTCGAGCTCGTAGGAATCGAGAAGAATTTTTTTGTCTTTGTCGACGGTCAAGACCAGGGTGTCCGAATCTTCAGGCAAAGTTCGCACAGTCTCGGTTTCCGGAAGGTCCACATCAACGCCCTGGGTGAGCAGGGGGGCGGTGATCATAAAAATGATCAAGAGCACAAGCATGACATCCACAAAAGGGGTGACATTGATCTGCGCAATGTATCCGTTGTTCTGCGGATTGAATTTCATATGTTTTCTTGCGCGATTGGAGACGGTTCTTCTTTTTGCCGACCGGCGCTGAGCCAGGGGATCTCCCGCTGGGCCCGGTTTAAAAATTCACCGGCATAATTGACGAGTTCGGATTCAATGCTGTTCAGTACGCCCAGAAAGGAATTATAGGCAATTGATGCGGGGATGGCCACAGCCAGTCCGATGGCCGTGGCCACCAGCGCTTCGGCAATACCCGGAGCCACTGTGGTCAGGGCCGCGCTCTTCTGGATGCTGATGGCCTGAAAGGCGTCCATGATTCCCCAGACCGTACCGAAAAGTCCGATAAAGGGCGCGGAGTTGGAGCAGGTCGCCAGAAACGACAAGGCGTAGGCCAGTCTGTTCACTTCGCTGCTTACGGATCGCCTCAGGACCCGGCGAATATTGTCGGCGGAAACTTTTATTTTACCGGACGCCGGCAAATGAGAGCGTTCCAGGAGTCTGATCTCGGAAACCGCTTTGGCCCCGATCATATACAGTCTGGACCCCGGCCGGTTTTTCAGGGTGCGCAGGGCCGAGCCCAGATCTTTAGCGGTGCTGAAGCTGTGTAAATCCTGGCGAAGGCTTTTTTTGATGCGGTAATAGAGTATCAGTTTGTAAAAAATAAGGGTCCAACTGATCAGGGACATGATAATCAAAATGGCCAGGACCACTTTGACGACGATGGTCGCCCCGAAGATCATATTCAAAATTTCAGACTGGCTCGACATATTCATTCAGGTTCCTTTACTGGTTGTATTTGAAGTCGTCGATATTGAACTTTTCAAGCAATTCGGTCCATTTTTCTGATTCCTGGTCCTTGAACACTGCTTCCTGTTCTTGAGAAAACTGGAAAGAAACCTGTTCGAGAAGTTCCTTATTGGCGAATATCGGGGCTTCCGCCCTGACTGCCAGGGCGATGGCGTCTGAGGGCCGGCTGTCTATTTGGAAATCGTTTTCATTGTGTTTGAGATGGATTTGGGCATAATAGGTCCCTTCTTTGAGTTCCGTGATGACAATCTGCTGTATCGTGGCTCCAAGGGCGTTCAGGGTGTTGAGCAGAAGGTCATGGGTCAGCGGTCTGGAAATATTCACTTTGTTCAAAGTGATGGAAATAGACATGGCTTCCATGGCCCCGATCCAAATGGGCAGGACATGCTCCTCTTCCGTATCTTTTAATATAAGCAGGGGGACCTGGGATTGTTCATCAAGGGCCAAACCGAATATTTTCATTTCCAACATCATGTATTGTCAACCTCCCCGAAAACTGAATGTTTTTTTGCATCAACTATTTTGACCGGAATGAGCTCTCCTGTCAAATCCTGACCTGAGTCTGAAAAGTTGACAATCCGTCCGCCCGGTTCCCGGCCCTTCCAGGATGTTCCTCTGTCGGGCGGGGTTTTGGGGCTGGGCCCTTCAACCAGAACCTCGAGTCTGCGCCCGACCAGCCCCTGCAGGGATTTTTGCGTCAATCGGTCCTGTTCCTTTTGCAAAAGGCTCAAACGGAGGGACTTGTCGGCTTCCGGAATCTTGTCCTGAAATGAAGCAGCCCGAACTCCGGGCCGGTCTGAATATTTAAAAGAAAAACTGTTGTCGAAGCCCACCTCCTGCATCACCTCCAGGGTCTGCCTGAAGTCCGCATCAAACTCCCCGGGGAAACCAACGATGATATCCGTGCTCAGAGCAATATCGGGCCGGACCCGCCGCAGGCCCTGGATGATTTCAAGATAGGACTCCCGCGTATATTTTCGGTTCATTCTTTTCAAGATACGATTGGAGCCGGACTGGAAGGGAAGGTGCAGTCCGGGGCAGAGCGCGGGAAAGCGGCTGAAGGCCTCGATCACATCAGGCGCGATGTCTTTGGGGTGCGAGGTCGTGAATCTGACCCGTTTGAGTCCCGGCAGCGTGCAGACTTGTTCCAATAGTTCGGCAAACCCGGTCCCGTCTCCTCCGGCATCGAGTCCATAGCTGTTGACGTTTTGACCGAGCAGGGTGATCTCTTGAACGCCGGAGTCGATCAGGTCGCGGCATTCTTGGATGATCCTGACACTGGGACGCGATTTTTGACGACCCCGGGTATAGGGCACAATGCAATAGGTGCAGAAATTGTCGCAGCCCTGCATGATATTCACAAAGGCCTGGGGTGCGGCACCTCCGGCTCTTGGGACTGCGTCCCGTTCCAGGTAGCTGTCCTCGAAATCGAGGAGGCTGATGCGCAGATCGGGTTGGGCCTGCAATCGCTCCAGAGAGTCGGGAACCGAGGCCACTCCGTCCGGACCAAAGATCAGTCGGACTTCGGGGAAGCGGCGCCAGAAATCCCGGCCGATCTGCTGGGCTACGCAGCCGCCGACCCCGACCCATGTTTCCGGACGGTTCCGGCAGTAGTTCCGCAGTCTCCCCAGGAGGCTGTAGACTTTCTGTTCCGGTTTGTCCCGGACACTGCAGGTGTTGATCAGGAATATTTGAGCTCCAGATTCCGAGGCTGATTCCCAGCCTCTGGCGATCAGTGCCCGTTCAATCCAGTCCGAGTCGCAGACGTTCATCTGGCAGCCAAAGGTAAAGATGTGGAATTTCATGAATCAGCCTGCAGGCTGCTGGTTTCTGATGCTATCCAGTCGAGGAATTCCCGGTTCCCGCCGACAATGGGCAAGGCGACAATGCAGGGGCAGTCATAGCTGTGGATCTTTCGAACCGTATCGCTCAGCTGTTCGACAAGACCGGATTGTGTTTTGGCCAGGAGTACAGTCTCCTGTTCGCTTTGAACGGCATTCTGCCACCAGAACAGGGACTGCATAGGATTGAGAATGTTGATGCAGGCCGCCAGTTTCAGACGAACCAGGGTTTCCCCGATTTTTTCCGCTTCCTGCGGGTCCGCGGCGGTCATGTAGACCAGGACGGGAGTGGTTTCGGACATAGCAATGCTCCTGTTTTTCAATGCTTGTCTTGATGTTCTTTGGACGCCCCGAGCAGATACCGGAGTTCAGCCACTGACCGGCCTGTTTTTTCAGCGAGGTCCTGAAGCGCTTCGAACTCCGGCTTGGTGAAAGTGTGATCTTTGAAGTGCACTGTTTTGGCCCGAAGCCGGCCCAATGGTGTCTGAAGTGTTGCGGCTTCTCTGGGCAGGATCACCCGCTCCGAGACCCGCCGCCGGATGCCAGGGGACAGGCTATGTTCAAAAAAAGTCTCCTGGATCCGGGTCAGATCGTCTGGCCGGCAGAGGACCTGCAGCAGGCCCCCCGGACGATTTTTTTTCATCACCCCGGGCAGGTAGATGAAATCCAAAGCGCCCGCCGTTTGCAGTGCGGCAAAGAGGCTCCCCAGATCTTCGCCGTTCAAATGATCCAGATTACTCTCCAGAATCCAGATGTCTTCCAGGGCGGCGCGTGACTCGCTTTCAAGCAAAAAAGCCCGCAGTCCGTTGGGAACCGATCCCAGGTCCATACTTCCCCAGCCTGTTCCCGATGTTTGCAGGCGCCCCAGGGGGCCCTGGCCGAATTGGCTTACGATTTGATCAAGGATCAAGGCCCCGGTGGGGGTGATGATCTCCTGTTCAAAATCAGTGGGGTAGACCGGCTTCCCCTGCAGAAGCCGGACCGTGGCCGGAGCGGGCAGGGGCAGCCGGCCGTGTGCGGTATCCACAAATCCCCGGAACCAGGGAAGTCTGGAACAGCTCACTGATTGTACTCCGAGCTGCTCCAGAGCCCAGAAACACCCGAAGACATCGACAAGGGTGTCCACAGCCCCGACTTCGTGAAAATGGACCTCGGTGATATCCAGGCCATGGACCGAGGCCTCGGCCTCGGCCAGCCGGTTGAAGGCGAGCCGGCTTTTTTCCTTGGCCTGGGCGGTCAATCCGGAGCCCTCGATGAGTTCCAGAATGTCGTTCAGGTTTCTGAAGTGCTGCTCCCCTTGGGGGGTGATGTCCAGGGCGGTGCCCAGCAGACCGTGTCTGTTGAGTGTGTGACCCTGGATTGTGACCCGGAGGCCGATATCCCCCAGGAGAGACTTGAATGGCGACAGATTCAGACCCAGATCGATCATGGCCGCGAGGAACATATCTCCGCTGATGCCGCTGGAACATTCTAAGTGCAGATGCATATGGATAATTTTCTTTTTTGAATCAGAGTCAAAGATCTGAAAGCAGGCTTGTCCTGCTTTCAGATCTGGGGACCGGCCTTGCTGATGTCAGAATTGATCTCGGTTTCAAAATGTTCAAAATTTTGCTTGAAAAGTGAAGCCAGCTCTTTAGCTTTGAGGTCATAGCCCCCCTTGTCCAGCCAGGTGTTTCTGGGGTGGAGGATTTCATCTGGAACCCCCGGGCATTTTTTGGGAATGTACAAACCAAAAAAGGGATCCTGATCGTAGTCCACTTTGTTCAGACTGCCTTTCAGAGCGGCTCGGAGCAGGCTTCGCGTATACTGGATGGGCATTCTCTGGCCGATGCCGAAGGCCCCTCCGGACCAGCCGGTGTTGACAAGCCAGCAGTTGGCGTCATGTTCTTTGATTTTTTTTCCGAGCAGATCGGCATACACATGGGGGTGCAAGGCCATGAAAGGGGCTCCGAAACAGGTGCTGAAAGTGGCCTGGGGCTCGGTGACGCCGCGTTCCGTCCCGGCCAGTTTGGCCGTATATCCGGATAGAAAATAATACATGGCCTGTTCCGGCGTCAATTTGGAAATGGGAGGCAGGACCCCGAAGGCGTCGGCCGCGAGCATGAAGATGTTTTCCGGATGCGCCCCCGTACCTTTGCGGATGGTATTCGGGATATGGGCCAGAGGATACGCTGCCCGGGTGTTTTCAGTGAGCGAGTCGTCATCAAGGTCCAGGTGCCGGGTCTCGGGATCCAGATAGACGTTTTCCAGGACCGTGCCGAATTTCCGAGTGCATTCATAAATTTCCGGTTCGGCTTCCTTGGACAGGCGAATGACTTTGGCGTAGCAGCCTCCTTCGAAATTGAAAATGCCTTTTTCATCCCAGCCATGTTCGTCGTCGCCGATCAAGCGGCGGTCCGTAACTGTGGACAAGGTGGTTTTGCCGGTGCCGGAGAGTCCGAAATAGAGGGCGGTGTCGCCATGATCGCCGATATTGGCTGAACAGTGCATGCCCAGGATGTTTTTTTGAGGCATGAGGTAGTTCATGGCGGTGAATACGGCCTTTTTGATTTCTCCGGCATAACTGGTTCCCCCAATGAGAATCAGACGGCTGCCGAAATTGATGAGAATAAAGGCTTCGGAATTGGTGTGATCCATGTCCGGCAGGGCCTGGAATCGGGGGGCGTGGATCATGGTGAATTCAGGCTGGTGGGAGTGCAGTTTTTTGGAATCGGTGATCTGGATAAACATGTTTCTGGCAAACAGATTGGGCCAGGCATCTTCAGTGATGATTCTGAGGGGGACCTGGTATTCCTTATCCGCTCCGGCATAGCAATCCTGGATGAAAATATCTTTGCCCTGCAGATAGGACAAAAGCCGGATATGAATGCGGTCAAAATTGTCTGCTGAGAATTTTTTGTTTTCCGGACCCCACCAGATCTGCTCTGCCGAGTTTTCTTCCTCCACAATGAATTTATCATGGGGCGAACGGCCGGTGTATTTTCCGGTTTTGACCACCAGGGGGCCGAGATGGGCCATTTGACCTTCATGGCGGTTCAAGATTTCTTCATAGAGGATGGGAGTCGGAAGGTTGTGGTAAACCTTGCCTACGGTGCTCAGTCCGAGCTCCTTGATAATGTGATTCATCGACTGCTCCTGTAGGTTTTTGTTTAAAAATGTAGCATGTTCAAACAAATTTACAAGTTCTGCGTTTCAGGGGCTTCTCTCTCTGTGTTCCGCATGCTGCGCTCCGGTTTGTCCGATTCAGGGACGGCGTCGTCATCCGGGGCCAAAAACGGACAAAAGCGCCTCGCTTCAAAGCGAATAATATTACGTTCTTTCTGCTCAGAATACAAGATCAGAGGGGGGTCGATTATGAGGCCGGGATTTGCGTTTTTCACAGCCCGCAGCAGAAAAATGCTGCTCCGGGATTTTTCCCGGGCCTGGACGAAACGGATGCGTTTCGGTTCAAGCCTGCAGGCAGACAATTTCAGGAGCAGCGTATTCAAGGAGGCCGAAGGAAAGACCAGATTCATCCGTCCTTTGTTTTTGAGCAGATAGGCCCCGGCCCGGAGAAAATCCTCCAAAGTTCCGGACGTTTCAAAACGGGCCTGGTTTTTGGGCGCCGACGGGGAAAGTCTGCCCTGCCGGAGGCTTCTGTACGGGGGATTGCAAAGAGCGCAGTCAAAGCTTTCAGGAAGGAAACTCCGGGAACTTTTGATGAAACGCAGATCCTGGGCCTGGGCTGAAAATTGATTTTCAAAACCCAGCTGAAATATGTTCTGCCGGGCGCAGGTCAGGAGTTCATCGGAAATATCAAGGCCGGTGATCCGGAGATCAGCCTTTGGATGCAGGATGAGTAGTCCCAGGCCGGCCACCCCACATCCGGTCCCCAGATCGAGGATTCGCTCTCCTGGAGCACATTCGCTGAAGCAGGCCAGTAGCAGAGAATCCAGGGAAAAACGATAGCCCGTGTCCGGCTGTTTCAGACCACGGGGAAAAAAAGCTCGACCGGCCTGGGGGGTCAGGTTTTTTCTGTAGATCATTTGCCTGCCTGCTCAGGGCCTCCCGGCCTTTGACAATCGACTGTTGATGAGCCTGGCGATCATGCGTGCTTCCCGGAGATTGCAGGCCTGTGTCGCCAGATAGTACAGTCCGGTCCAGACAGGAATCAGCAACAGGGCCGGCCAGCCCCAGCCCGCGCTAAGGTAACTGCCTCCGCCGATGACCAGGCTGAACACGAGCATCCAGACAATTCCCGACTCCCATTTGAACCAGTTGCCGATTTTGTGTTTGAGGCTCAGGCCCAGTAAGATGATATTTGCCCAGGACGATACAGAGACCGCCAGAGCCAGACCGGCATGGGCCAGGGGCTGCATGAGCAGAAGCCCGAGACAGAGATTCAACAGGAGGCAGAGTGCGGCGATTTTCACCGGCGTCCGGGTGTCTTCCAGAGCGTAGAAGGCTGAGACCAAAGACCGGATGGCGCAAAAAGCCGGCAGACCGGCGGCATACCCCAGCAAGGCCAGGACCGTCCCCTGTACGGCCTGGGGATCAAAGGCCCCGCGGCCGAACAGGGCTTTTACCAGGGGCAGGGCCAGGCCCATGAGACCGGCCATGGCCGGCAGACTGATATACAGAGTCAAGTTGAAGGTGTCTTTGAGTGTCTCTATAAAATCACGAATCCGTCCCTGTGCCGAAAGTCCGGAAAGCCCGGGCAGGGCGGCGGTGCTGATGGCAATGCCGAAAATACCCAAAGGAAACTGAACGAGGCGGTCGGCGTAATAGAGATAGGAAATGCTTCCTTGGGCCAGAAAAGAGGCCAGGATAGTGTTCAGGACAATATTGAATTGATAGACCGCCGCTCCCACAATCGTGGGCAGCATAAGCCGGCCCACTTTCAGGACGGCTGGGTTTTTCAGCGGCCCCGGTCCGCGCCAGGTGAATCCCAGGCGCCGAAGGAACGGGATCTGCAGCAGGAATTGTCCGATGCCGGCGGCCAGCACCCCCCAGGCCAGGGCATACGGTACGGAAGTCCCGGCGCCTGCAGCGCTCAAAGCGGCGCTGATCAAAAAGATATTTAAGATGCACGGGGCCAGGGCCGGGGCCAGAAAATGGTTCATGGAGTTGAGAATCCCCATGCACAAGGCAACCAGGGATATAAAGACGATGTATGGAAAACAGATTCGCACGAGTGTGACAGTGATTTCAAAGGTCTGGACCTGTTCGCTCAAGCCGGGGGCGATGAGGTAGGTCAGCGGTCTGGCGGCGAGAAGAAACAAAAGGCTGATCACCCCCAGGATGATCAGCAGCCAGGTTCCGGTGGATCTGGCCAGGGTGAAGGCCTGCTCCAGGCCTTCTTCCTGCCGGGTCCGGGCGAAAACCGGGACAAAAGCCATGGTCAAAGATCCCTCGGCAAACAGTCGGCGCAGGAGATTGGGTATGCGGAAGGCGACAAAAAAGGCGTCTCCAAGGGGACCGGCACCCAGGGTAAAGGCGATGATCACATCCCGGATAAAGCCGAGAATCCGGCTCAATAAGGTCGCCCCGGCCACAACTGAAGCGTTTCCGGCTATTTTTTCCGTGTGCTTATTCATGGACAGCGAGATGCCGGTTTCTGGTTTCACGGTGCACGGCCGCGGAGAGAAAAGGGGACTTCAGGTTTGCAGTTCTAAAAAGCCGGGGCGGACAGGGGGTGAAAAGGTCATTGCCAAAATGCGTTTTCATGTCTTATACTGCCCCAAGTGCATACGAAGGCACTGTATTCCTCCGCTTGAGAGTTTTTTATGGATACTGATTGGCGTCGATTCCAAAACCTTCTTGAAGCTCATCATGAATGGCCTTGTGAATATCTGTTCAAATTTATAGTCCCTGAAGAAAAAAAACAAGATGTTTTAAACCTTTTCGAATCCAAAGACCGGATCAGCTCGAGAAAATCCAGCAAGGGCCGCTATGTGAGTATCAGCGCGACATGTACGGTCAATTGCAGTGAAGAGATTCTGGTCATTTATCAAGCTGCCGCCAGGATTCAAGGGGTCATTTCCCTCTAGCGGCACCCGGGGCGTCTATGTTTTTCAAGCTTATCCTGGCCTTCACACTCATTCCTGTAGCGGAAATTTATGTTTTGATCAAACTCGGCGGGGCCATTGGGGCTCTGAATACTGTCCTGACAGTTATTCTGACCGCAGTCATCGGAGCCTATCTGGCCAGGCTTGAGGGTACCCGAACGCTGCTCCGGCTCAGGAGCAACATGGAGCGGGGCGTGATGCCGGCCGGAGAACTGCTGGATGCCCTGCTTATATTTGTGGCCGGGGTTGTGCTTTTGACGCCGGGTTTTCTGACTGACGCGACCGGTCTTTTGCTGCTTTTCCCCGCGACCCGCTCCATAATCAAACAGTGGCTGAAGAAGCAGATACAGCATAAAATGGAATACAGGACCATTGATATTGATCGATTGTGATATTCAATACACGCAATGGGATATAAAAACCTTGCCCAGTGCATCCGGGATCTGGAGTCCAGAGGGCAGCTCATTCGAGTCGATCAGGAAGTGGACCCTTATCTGGAGGTCGGCTCCATTCAGCGCAGGATTTTCCAGGCCGGCGGGCCGGCCGTGTTTTTCTCCAGGGTCAAGGGCAGTAAATTCCCGATGCTCGGGAATCTGTTCGGCACACAGGATCGGATTCGCTTTATCTTCCGGGACGGCCTCAAGGTCTTTCAGGAGATGCTCAAAGCCAAGGAAGACCTCACATCCTTGCTGCTGCATCCTTCCCGAATGGTGAAGGGCGGGCGGGCGCTGTGGCACAGCCGGCCGCGAAAGGTTAAAAGTGGTCCGCTTCTGTCTACAACAAGCCGTGTTTCGGATTTGCCCCAGCTTGTCTCCTGGCCGGACGACGGCGGCAGTTATATCACCCTGCCCCAGGTGTACAGCGAAAGCCCCGCGCGGCCGGGATTCAAGTCGTCCAATTTAGGGATGTACCGCATTCAGATGAGCGGCAAGCCGTTTGCGCCGGACCGGGAAGTGGGGCTTCACTATCAGATCCATCGGGGGATCGGCAGTCATCATGCCCAGGCCCTAAAATTTGGAAAGCCCTTGCCGGTGAATATATTTGTAGGCGGAGCACCGGCCATGACCATGGCCGCCATCATGCCCCTGCCCGAGGGGATTCCGGAGCTTTTTTTCGCCGGATTTCTCGGTGGGAGGCGGATTGCAGTGCTGGGTTTGGAAAACGGGCTCATCGCTCCGGCGGAAGCGGATTTTTGCCTCAGCGGCTGGGTCCATCCCCATCATGAACTGCCGGAAGGACCTTTTGGAGATCATCTCGGGTACTACAGTCTGGCCCACGACTTTCCGGTCTTGACGGTGGACCGGGTTTATGCCCGGAAAGATGCTGTCTGGCCTTTTACCACAGTGGGACGACCTCCCCAGGAAGATTCCGTGATCGGGGATTTTATCCACGAGCTGGTCGGCCCTCTTGTACCGTCTGTTTTTCAAGGGATCCATGAAGTGCACGCCGTGGATCAAGCCGGGGTTCACCCTCTGCTGCTGGCAGTGGGCAGTGAACGTTATGTTCCTTTTGCCGGAGAGCGGGTCCCGCAGGAACTCTTGACCAACGCCCATGCGCTTTTGGGAAGCACCCAGACCGCCCTCTCCAAATATATTTTCATTGCGGCCCGGGAGGACGATTCCAGGCTGAATGCGCATAATGTGCCTGATTTTTTTTACCATATCCTGAGCCGGATCGACTGGAGCCGGGATCTGCATTTCCTGACCCGGACCACCATGGACACCCTGGACTATAGCGGCATCAGTCTGAATCAGGGCTCGAAAGTGATCGCGGCCGCGGCAGGTCCTCCAAAACGTAAACTGCAGTCCACCCTCCCGGCTATTGACTGGCCGGAGGGTTTTGCGGCCCCGGTTCTCTTCGCCTTCGGCATCCTGGTGCTCCAGGGGCCGCGGCACACCCTCGGCCGGGACATGCAGGACCCTGAAATACAGGACTTGTGCCGCGCTCTGGAGACGAGTGGTGATCTGCAGGGGATTGCCCTGCTGGTGCTTGTCGACGACAGCCGATTCACGGTCCAATCCTGGGACAATTTCCTGTGGGTCGCCTTCACCCGATCCGATCCTGCGACGGACAGTTATGGACTGCAGGCTTTCAGCCATTGCAAACATTGGGGCTGCGGATCCACGTTGGTGCTGGACGCCCGGCACAAGAGCTACCACGCTCCGGTTTTGGAACCTGACCCGGCTGTTGAAAAAAAAGTCGATGCCTACGCCGCCCCGGGCGGCCCTCTGCATGGAATCATTTAGAGATGGAAATACTGCGCTGGTTTCAACATTATCTTGCGGACCGACAGGTCGTGGCTCTGGTCTTGCTGCTGGGCTTTATCCTGTTTGTGTTTTTGACGGTGGGCCGTTATCTCACTCCGGTCATTGCCAGCCTGGTCCTGGCCTATCTGCTGGAAGGGATCGTTCAGTTTCTGGAAGGAAAAAAAGTGCCCAGGTTTGTGGCCGTGAATTTGGTTTTCACCGTTTTCATGCTGGGCTTTATCTACCTGCTCTTCGGCCTGACGCCGAAAATATACAGGCAGATTGTGCAATTGGTTCAGACCTTGCCCGAGATTGTCATTTCCTGGCAGGAACGACTCCTGCTGCTCCCTGAAAATTATCCGGAGGTTTTTACCGAATATCAGGTCAACAGAATCATGGAGAGCATCAATGCCCAGATCGGAGCCCTGAGCCAAAATGTCTTGTCCATTTCCATGGCTTCGGTGATGGGACTCATCGATGTTCTGATCTACATTGTCCTGGTTCCGGTTATTGTGTATTTTTTTCTCAAGGACAAGGAAAAGATCTTAGAGTATTTTTACCATTTTTTGCCGAATAATATTGATCTGGTCAGTAACATCTGGAAAGAGGTCAATCACAAGACCTCCAGGTTCGTGCAGGGGAAGATCTGGGAGACCCTGATCAACTGGGCGGCGAGCTATGCTGCCTTTTTCTTTTTGGGACTGCAGTACAGTGTTCTGCTGAGCTTTGCTGTAGGTATCTCGGTGATCGTACCCTATGTCGGGGCCACGATATCCAGTTTGTTCGTTTTGCTGGTGGCCTATTTTCAATGGGGCTGGGATGCCCATTTTATGTATATTGCCATCGCCCTGCTTTTGATCCTGGTCCTGGACGCCAACCTGCTGGTGCCGCTGCTGCTTTCGGGAATCGTCAACCTGCACCCTCTGGCGATCATCATCGGCATTTTGATCTTCGGCGGACTGTGGGGGCTCTGGGGGGTCTTTTTCGCCATTCCCCTGGCCACTCTGGTCAACGCCATTATCAGGGCCTGGCCCAGCATGGAACAGTTGGTTGAAGATTGAATATTGAATATTGAATATTGAAGATTGAAAATTGAAAATTGCTGCAGTGAATAAAGAACTCTTTACAGGACGCTTAAATTTGAAGGATATGTTGGACATCTTGTGATATTTCTTGCCTCATTTTGGGGTTTCAGGTGTCTGGTTTCAGGTTTCAGTTTGCGGATTTTGCCTTTCCAGACACCCGACACCTGAAACCAGAAACCAAAAGAATGTCCAATTTTAAGAACATTTCAGACATTGTTCTTTATTTTTGAGTGTCAAGGTTCAACGGCGTAATGTCGGTACGAAGTCTGGAATAAAGAAGTGAATATTGCTTCAATTTTATATGGAGAAGCCAATGCAGGATCAATACGGTGTTTTTTATTATCCCCAGCCGGAGAACAAAAAGCTTAAGATGTATGTCCGGATCCAGGACGGTGTTGTAGAATTCCGTCCGGATCATGCCGATAACTCTCAGCTCTGGGAGGGGCATGGTTGGATCGCTTACGAAGCCGCTAAAAAGGCGGATGAATATTCAAAACAACAGGGAAAAACCTACCCGCTGCATCTCTATGATTTTGATGTGGCTCTGGGGGTTTTGGCCGATGGAGACGGATCAGAAGTATGAGGAGTTTCTTGTGAGCAATAATAATTGGATTGACGAAATTGAAGAACCGAGGGCGGATATGTCGGGGAACACAAAAAAAACAAATCGCTTGAAAAAAATCGGCGGGCAGGGACAGGAGAAGTATCTTCTCTGGGGGGGCGGCGGTCTGATTCTGATACTGCTGCTAATACTCCTGTTTCGAGGGTGCGGGGCTTCGCCTCAGAGTGATATCCGAGAACTAAAAAGCCGCTTGGCCCTGCTGGAGGACAAGCTCGTCAGCCTCCAGTCCGACCAAGTCGAGCAGCAGGCGGTGCGCGAGGAATTCGATCGAAGTGAAGATTTTCAGGTCTTGGTGCACCGTCTGGATACGCTCTCCAAAAAACTGCAGTCTCTTGAAAAGAAAATGCAGGCGGCCGAAAGCAGCGCAGCTGTCCAGGAACAAGCGGTTGAAGAGACTGCAAGCCCGTCGGATTCGGCATTTTTACAGGAGGCAACCTATACGGTGCAGCCTGGGGATACGCTCTACAGCATCAGCCGCAAGTACAATGTCTCGGTGACGGAACTCCGCAAATGGAATGATCTGGGACAAGAGGGCGTGATCCATCCTGGTCAGACCCTGCAGATCGCTCCGAAACCAGAGCAATAAGTTCAGGAGGTGCAATGGAGGCACAGAAACTGAGCGGATCCCGTTTCAACAGGCTCAAGAAGCATTTGAAAAAGGAGAATCCCCTGCTGGAGGATATCCTTGGGGTCTTTCAAAAATTGGATCGCCTCGGGAGGGGACTGGGGTATCTTGAAAAAGAGGCGTCTTTTGCCCTGCGCACCTCCTGGTGGCCTTTGATTTCGGTCCTGGGGACCTATTCTTCTGGAAAATCCTCGTTTCTGAATTATTACCTGGGAATAGACCTGCAGCCCACCGGAAGCCAGGCGGTGGACGACAAATTTACAGTTATCTGCTACAGCCCTGAAAAAAATGTCCAGACCCTTCCGGGGCAGGCCCTGGATTCCGATCCCCGTTTTCCCCTGTACAATATCAGCCGGAATATCGAGGCGGAGGCTCCGGGCGAGAATTTGAGCGTGGATCGTTTCCTGCATCTCAAAACCTGCAACAGTCCAAAACTCAAAGGCAGAATTCTGGTGGACTCTCCGGGGTTCGACGCCGATGCGCAGCGGGATGCCACCCTGCGCATTACGGACCGGATCATGGATCTTTCCGATCTGGTCCTGGTCTTTTTTGACGCCCGGCATCCGGAATCCGGCTCAATGCGGGATACCTTGAAACACCTTGTGCAGCACACGGTCCAGCGCAATGATGCCGAAAAATTCATGTACATCCTCAATCAGGTGGACGTCACGGCCCGGGAAGACAATGCCGAGGATGTTTTTGCCGCCTGGCAGCGCTCCCTGGCCCAGCACGGTTTGATCTCGGGCCGCTACTTCAGTATTTACAATCCTGAAGCAGCTGGTCCTTTCGAAGATGAAGCCCTGGGCCAGCGCTATGACAAAAAATGCAGGCATGATCTGTCCATGATTTTTGAGCGCATCGATCAGGTCAAAATCGATCGGGTGTACCGGGTGGTGGGCTTGCTGGAGAAATCGGCCAAGATGTTTGAGCTGGATCTCCTGCCGCTTCTCAAAGCTTTTCTGCGGAGATGGCGGCGACAGGTTCTGCTGGCGGAAGGGACGATTTTTTTGTTTCTGGCGGCTCTGGCCTGGATACTTGCGGGCCGTTTCAGCGAGTTCTCCATAACTGCTGTGTTGCATGCAGCCCCGGAGAAGCTGGCCGGCAGTCCGGTCTGGCAGCTATTGGGCCTGGCGGGGATACTGCTTGCCGGCTGGGGGCATTTTGTTTTGCGCGGCCGACTCGGACGGCGATTGATGGCCAAGACACTTGCAAACATTGATGATCAGCGTTTCCGCGAAGGCTGCGCCAGGGCTTTGTATAAAAATATCCGCTGGTGGCGGAGTCTCTGGCGCAGCCGGCCGGCTGGCTGGAGCCGGAAGAAAGAGAGGACCGTCCAGGACATTTTGAGGAGTGTGGACGGGTTTATTCAAACCCTCAATGATATCTATACGGATCCTTCAGGGAAAAACGAGCGGCCTGAGCCGCTGGAATCGGAAACCGCGAAGCAAGAGGAGAATGTATGAAGAAACTGTTTGAAACGAGCCGAATCAACTCCCTCGAGATGAGCAACCGCTTTGTCCGTTCCGCCACCTGGGAAGGTCTGGCTACTGAAGAGGGCGCGGCGACCCCGGCTTTGATCGCCATGATGCAGGAACTGGTCCAGGGAGAGTTGGGGCTGATCATCAGCGGTCACGCCTATGTCCAGGCCCGGGGCCAGGCCAGTCCTTGGCAGCTCGGGGTTTATAAAGATGAACTCCTGGAGGGACTCAGGGCAATGACCGAAGCGGTCCATGAGGCAGGCGGGAAGATCGTCCTGCAGCTGGCCCATGCCGGATGCGATGCCCTTTCGGATCTGACCGGGATGGAACCACTGGCGGTGTCCTGCTTTGAAGGCCTGGTGGATGGTCCCTGTCATGAGGCATCTGAAGAGGATATCCAGGGGCTTGTTGCCGACTTCGCCCGGGCCGCGCTCAGAGCCAGGGAGGCTGGATTTGACGGGGTGCAGATCCACTCGGCCCACGGCTATCTGCTCAACCAGTTCCTGTCGCCGGCTTACAACCGCCGCACGGACGCGTATGGCGGTGCCATTGCCAACCGGGTCCGGGTCCATCAGGAGATCTGCACTGCGATTCGGGAGCAGCTCGGGCCTTCGTATCCGCTGCTCATGAAAATCAACAGCCGGGACTTTGTGGAAAACGGCTTGAGCCTGGAGGATTCGGTCCAGGCCGTAAAGATACTGGCCGGTTCCGGGCTGGACGGGATTGAGATCAGCGGAGGCACAAGGGACAGCAAAGAGAAGGTTCCAAGTCGAATGGGAATCGATTCCAAGGACAAGGAGGCCTATTTCCAGGAGGAAGCCCGGGCCTTCAGGGAGGCTGTTGATCTGCCCCTGATGCTGGTGGGCGGAATCCGTTCCTTTGATGTGGCCCAGCGCCTCGTGACCGAGGGGCCGGCCGATTATATTTCCCTGTGCCGACCCCTGATCCGGGAGCCGGATTTGATCAAACGCTGGAAAAACGGGGACCGTAGTCCATCTTCCTGCGTCTCGGACAACCTCTGCTTCGTGCCGGCCCGCAAAGGGGAAGGTCTGTCCTGCCTGACTCTAAAACGGGAAAAGAAGAAAGCTTAGATGGCGGGTAGTCAATAGCTCAGTAGATCGGTAATCAGTCAGTCAAATTGATGGCCCCTCTTGCAGAAACAAATGGGCAAAGACTTTGGCGTCGCTGATGCAATTGTCGATTCTTGCGAATACTGTTTCCTTGAATCTCCCGTTTCAGCAAGGGTCGTTCGCCTTTTGTGCCGCAATTTGCCGGATGGGCTGCAACAGGGCCGCAAGCCCTTGCCTGAGCGGTTGGATCACCGGGATCCCGATCTCCTGCTCCAATTTGCGATGGTAAGCGTTCAATTCTTCCACAGTCCCACCTTCCCCGTTCAGGCAGACCGCGATGGTTTCGGCTCCGTAACACTTGATCAGCTCAATTTCCTGCTGGACCGTGGGGATGCGGCACTCCGGGCGGATCAAATTCTCAAAGTAAGGGCGGAAGGGGGCATGCTGGAGGATAACCTGCCTGACATGGCCGGACAGGATGAATTCCGCTCCACAGGGACCGTGGGGATTGCGCAGGGCGGATTGGCCTTCCAGGAGGATCAGGTCCGGGTCTCTTTCAGAGGCGCATTGCACAATGGCTTGCTCCAGTTCGCCGCTGACGAAGTCGTTTGGGGTCGCATCCAGGATAAAGCCGTAGGGGAAACCCTGCAGCCAGCCGGTTTGACCGGTGTAGATCATTTCAGTTTTGATGCTGTGCTGCCGACACATCTCCATGAGCAGGCGGCAAGTGGTGCGTTTTCCCACGGCGCAGTCCGTTCCCAGCACGGCGACTCGGGGGGCTGTGACCTGGTAGATGGCGCCGCTGAAAAAATGAAGGGCCTCGACTGGCTTCGGTTTTCGGATGTCGATTATTTCCGCTCCGGAATCCCGGGCCATGCGCATGAGTTCGGAATCATCCTCAAGCCGGCTGTGCAGGCCGGACACCAGTGAGACGCCGTGTGCGAGGAGTTCCAGTAACGTGGATTTCCAACTGTCCGGCAGGATGCCGCCATCAAGAGCCACCCCGATGATCGCGTATTGCGGGACGGGTACGGTCTGTTCCATAAGTTCCGAAACACTGCCGAAGACCGGTATGCCGCGGTGTTGATCGTCGAGCAGTTCGCCGGCATCCCGTCCGGCATGCACCTGGTCGAGTACCGCCAGAATTGTGTACCGGGATGAACCACGGATCAGGCCGTGGGCTGTTTTGCCGTCGCTGTGGCATAAAAAACCATTGGTGATGATGACGGCTCCGGCCGGGTTTTTCAAGTCCTTTCTAGTCAATTGAGGTCACTCCTAATCCGGGTCGACCGGTGAGTTCGAGTTCTCCGTTCCGGAGGACGAATCCTCCCTCAAAGAGGTCCCGGCCCAGGTCAAAACTGCCGTCCAGGTCCAGATAGCGGGTGGCCGAAGCCGCCATGGCGGCATGCAGCGCCGCGGCAATGCTCACCCGGCTTTCGTCGTTGCAGCCCCACATGAGCTCGATGCCCGCCATCCGGGCGATGCCGGCCATTTTCAGTGCCGGGATGATGCCTCCGCATTTCATGAGCTTGATGTTGTAAATGCCAAAAGGACGGGGAGGGTGTGTGCACCACAGGGCGTCTTCCGGGCTGCAGATGTTTTCATCCCCGGCGCATCTGGCACGGAGCGCATCCGGCAGGGTGCGCATGGGCTCAAGCTGTCCAACCGGCAGGGGCTGTTCGATCAATTCCAGATGCAGGTCCCGGGTTTGCCGTTCGAAGGAAAGCAGATCCTCGCGGGTATACCCTTGATTGCCATCCACCCGGAGACCGATGTCCGGGCCAACTGTTTCGCGCAATCGATGTAAAAGCTCGATATCCTGTTCCGGAATATCACCGATTTTGATTTTCAAAATCCGAAAGCCCTGACTGATGAACTCCTGTGCCTCATGCAGGGATTGCGATATGTCCTGGATTCCGATGGTGACGGAGGTGGGCAGGCTGTCATGACGCCGGCCGAAAAGATCGGCTGCCGGCAGATTGAAACTTTTCCCCACCAGGTCCAAAACCGCCATTTCCACAGCGGCTAAAGCTGATGGTCTGGAAAACAGGACCTGTCTGCAACCGCGGATCAGGGCGAGAAAACCGTTCAAATCTTTCCCCAGGAGGCAGGCTTCCAGGTGCGCCTCCAAGGCATCGGCGCAGTCAGGCAACGTTTCTCCGGTTACCTCGTCCCCGGGAGAAGCTGCGCCATAGCCGCAGACGCCGGTATCAGCCTGCAAGCGCACAAAGTGATTTTCAATATCTGCAATGGTCCGGCCGGCGATGCGATACGGCCGAAGCAGGGCCAGGGGTTCCATCCAATGTTCTGTTCTGACGATTTTCAAGAGTCCATACCTTTCTAAATCCTGGGTGAAGATGATCTCGGCAAAAACGATCTTGTGGTCTTACTGCCGCTTGTCGATGACCCGTTTGGCTTTGAACTCGCTCCGTTCAAAGCTGTTGGGGCCCATGATTTCCACTGTTGCCCGCAAGCCTTTTGTTTTCATGGCCTGGCCGAGCCGGGCTTGCACCTCAGGCAGTCGGCTTGGGTCGCAATCCGGGAGGTGCTCCACCTGGACGATGAGCTCGTCCAGGTCCTTTGTTCGCTGGACCACAATCCTGTATTCGTCTCCCAGGACGTCAAAGGAGCGGATGCAGTCCTCGATGGCGCTGGGGTAGACATTTTCTCCCCGAATGATGAGCATGTCGTCGGTGCGGCCGTAAATGCCCCTGGGCAGCCGGGGATAGGTCCGGCCGCAGGGACAGGGACTGTCGTCCCACCTGGCGATGTCCCCGGACCAGAAGCGGATCATGGGCTGGGAATCTCTTTCCAGATGGGTGTAGACCAGGGCCCCTTCCCGGCCGGCGGGCACCGGCTTGAAGGTGTCCGGATCCAAAATCTCCGTGTACACAATATCCTGCCAGAGATGGATTCCGGTCCGGCAGTCGCATTCAGAGTTGCTCATCCAGGGGGCCATTTCTCCGGTGGATCCGGAATCGACGCAGATGCCGCCGTAGGTGTCTTCGATGCGTTTCTTGGTGGCCGGCACTCCGGCCCCGGGTTCGCCTGAAAAGAAAAGAATGCGGAAATTGAAATCTCTTTTGGGGTCCAGGCCTTGCTGCCTGGCCAGCTCCGCCAGGTAGAGGCTGTAGGAGGGCGTGCCGTAGAACACGGTGGGGCGGACTTCCCGGATCCAGTGCAGGGCCCGTTCGGTCTGCCCCGGTACTCCGGCCCCGAAGGGAAAGGCGGCGGCTCCCAGGCGTTCGGCCCCGGCCAGAGCGCCCCAGCTGCCCCAGTACAGGCTGAAGAATGAGGCGATGAACAGCACATCCCCGGGCCTGATGCCGAAGCTCCACATGATTCTGGCGTGAGCCGCTGCAATGCGCTGCATGTCGCCCGAGCTGACCCCAAAGGCGGTGGGCCGGCCCGTGGTGCCGGAGGTCCCGTGAATCCTCCCGATTCTGCCCGGATCCACGCAGAGATTGCTGCCGAAGGGCGGGGTTTCTTCCTGATCCTCTCGGATGTCCTGCTTGGTGACAAAGGGGAGCTGCTGAAAATCCTGAAAAGATGTGACCTCTGCCGGCTTCAGGCCGGCCCGGGACCATTTTCTGCGGTAAAACGGAGAATGCTCAAAGGCGTAGGCCAGCTGATTCCGGAGTTTGGGCAGGATGACTTCCTGCTCCCGCCGGATCGGATCCATGGTTTCCAAGGTTTGATTCCAATAGGGCTCGTTTCCTTCCGGGAAAGAGTTTGGATCGTCATGAGGGGGCCAGATTTGGTTCATGTAAGGACTCCTATGGTTTTTTTGCATGGACCAGTTCCTGGGCAGCGGCGATGATCTCGGAGCGGGTCGCTTCCGGGGTGAAGACGCCGTCGAAGCCGGCTTCTTTGAGGCGAAGGGTGTCCTGGGGCGGAAAGACGCCGCCGATCAGGAAAACCGTGTGATCGAAGATTTCCAGGCGCCGTGCTTCCTGGATCAAGGCTGTGCCCAGGGTTAAATGCGCCCCGCCCAGAGAGCTGACCCCGACGAGGTCCACATCTTCCTGAAGAGCGGTCTGGGCAATCTGGGCCGGGAGGGCGTTGCCGAAATAAATGACTTCCATGCCGGCGTTGCGGAACATTTCAGCCACAGTGATGATGCCCCGGTTGTGGACATCGATGCCGAGTTTTCCGAGTAAGGCTCTGATCTTGATGGTCATTGCATTGTCCTTGCTTTGCAGGTTCACCACAGGGCGGGCGGGTTCCAGAGCCCGAAGGCCTCCTTGAAGACAGCGAACAGCTCCCCTTCGGTGCAGCGGCTGCGGGCGCATTCCAGGCTGAAGGGCAGAATGTTTTCGGAACGGCCGCAGGCCTGCTTCAGATTCTGAAGCGCGGCCTGAACCCGGCGCTCGTCTCTGTTCTGTCGGAGTTCGGCCAGTTTCGTTCGCTGCCGGGCTTCAACCCCTTCGGGATAGGAGAAGACATTGATCGGAGGGGGCTTTACCTGGGAGGTATGGGTATTGACGGCCACGATTTTGATCTCGCCCTGTTCAATATCCGCATGCTGTTTGGAGAAGTAGTCCACGATCTCTCGATGCAGGCTTCCGTCGCCGATGGCCTGGACATAGCCGCCTCTCTGCTCGATCTTGTCCAGTTCGTTCAGGATTCGATCTTCCAGGTCCGCGGTCAGGGCTTCCAGGTAAAAACTGCCGCCGAGAGGGTCCACCACATCGGTGATGCCGGATTCTTCCTGAATGATCTGCTGGGTGCGCAGGGAGAGCAGGGCCGCCTCTTCTGTGGGAACCGAGTAGGCTTCGTCATAGGAATCCACATGCAGGGACTGGGTTCCGCCCAGAATGGCGGCCAGGGAATGCAGGCAGGATCGGATCACATTATTCAGGGGTTCCTGCTGCACCAGGGCCACGCCTGAAGTCTGCACATGACAGCGCATCCACAGGGAGCGTTTGTTTTTGGCCTGGAAACGATATTTCATGATCTTGTGCCACAGCCGGCGCATGGCCCGCAGGCGGGCGATCTCTTCGAAAAAATCGTTGGAGACCGACCAGAAAAAGGTCAGCCGGCCGGCGACGGCATCCACGTCATGGCCTCTGGCGATGAGCTCTTCGAGGGTGGCGATGGCGTTGGCCGCGGCCACGGCCATCTCCGTGACGGCTGAGGTCCCGAACTCCCTGAGGTTGTAGCCGTTGAGCGTGGTGCTGTTCCATTTGGGAACCTGCTGCCGGATGAATTCGATGTTGTCGCATTGCAGCCGGAAACAGGCCTCTGGAGGGATGTATTCTGCCCCGCTCCGAATGAGCTGTTCCAGAGTGGTGTCGTTTTGCACGCTGCCCCGCAGATGATCCCGGGAAAGCCCGCGCTCTTCGGCCATAGCCAGGAACATGGGAAAGAGGATCGCGGTATTCGAGGGGTAATGGGTGACAATGGACACGCTGACCCGGTCCAGGGGGATATCCTTGAACAAGGCGTCCATATCTTCGATGGAATCCACCGCTACGCCGGACATCCCCACTTGTCCGGCAGCCCAGGGATCGTCGGAATCGTACATCTGTATGGTGGGCAGATCGAACAGGACATTGAGGCCGGTTGCTCCGTGGTCGAGCATGAACTGCATGCGCCGGTTCGTGTCTTCGGCCGACCCGAAACCGGTCAACTGGCGCATGGTGAATTTGCGCCCCCGGTACATGTCCGGATGAATGCCCCGGGTGTAAGGCTCTTGTCCCGGATTGCCCAGATCCTTTTGATAGTCGAAATCCGGACAGGACAGCGGGGTGTACACGAGATCCCGGGGGGTATCGGAGCCAAGCACGGTTCGGGGGGTCTGCTGCCAGGCCTCCCGGGCATGGGCATTGAAGGCCTCTTGGGTCCAGGACTTGAAATCCGCGCGTATCTTTTCCAGGGCTTCAGGATTGTACAGCGGGGTCCGTTCGGCTTGAAGGGTTTGGGATTGCAGTATCTCCCGGGTGGTTCTCTGTTTTGCGCTCATGTTCGGCTCCTTGCCGGCAAGAATCAAAGGGATCGGCTGTGCATCACAGTCCGGGCATACCGGGTAATTGGGGCGGCCATGGGGGTCTGGGGCAGTTCCTGAAGGGCGCCCAGCCCGAGCTGGGGTCGAGGCGGGATCCCGGAGAGGACCAATACCGGGGTCCTGGCAATGTGGGCATTGGCAATACCGGTCAGGGCATTGGTGAACCCCGGTCCGGCCGTGACCAGGGCCACACCCGGCTGAGCGGTGAGTTCGCCCCGGGCCTGGGCCATGTGCACAGCGGCCCGCTCATCCCGGACATCGATGATCTGCAGGCCCAGACAATGGATTGCGTCCCAGAGCGGCTGAATATGCCCGCCGCAGAGGCCAAAAACCTGCCGGATGCCTTTGGATTGCAGGAATCGGGCGATGATACCGGCACTGGTCATGGCTGGTTTCCTTCGATTCATTGATGAATCATGGCTGTCTGTGCTCTCAACTGCAGGACATCCTGAGAGTCCCGAGTTCGCTTGAATCCATGCAGGTTCAAGCGGACGCGATGAGCCGCTCAACCCTCTCCTTGATCCGATCCCGGGTTTCCCGCATGAACTCGATGGATTGTCCGGCCGGGTCTGGCAGATCCCAGTCCTGGACGGTTGCGCCGGGTACAATCGGACAGGCTTCCCCGCAGCCCATGCTCACGACCAGATCCAGGGTCGGGGATTCGTTCAGGGCCTCATTCAGGGGGCAGGGTCGAAGAAAAGCCAGGTCAAGCCCGATCTCCTGCATGACTTTGAGCACGTCCGGATTGACGGCACCTGCCGGTTCGCTGCCCGCGGACAGGACTTCAAAACGGTCCCCGGCCAGCTGCCTGGCAAAGGCCGCGGCCATCTGGGAGCGGCAGCTGTTTTCCCGGCAGATGAAGATTATTTTTTTTCTGGCCTGCAGCGGGGCGAGCAGTTCCTGCACCGTCTCCTTAACATCCTGCAGGACCGTGGGGTGCTTTTCCATATCGCCTTTGGCTTCGATCTGCCGGTAGGTCAGGCTCCCGGAATACTCCGCACCCACGGCATCGAAAAAATACCTGGCGGTCATGGTGGTTCCCTGGAAGAGGTCTTTCCCTTTGGTGGCCCCCTGGGCCAGGAGGAACCCCTTCCTGGAATTCCGCAGGGGATCTTCAAGCCCGAGCTTGTATCTCCGGGACCACAGGGTCTGGCTGCGGTCCATGAGGGCCTTGATCTCCGAGGGGACATTGTAGAAAAAGATCGGAGCGGCTGCCACGATAACCTCGGCCTTGCGCAGCAGGGAGTAGATATCCAGGCTCATGGAATCGTCTTTGATCACGCAAAAGCCCTTTTTTTCGCAGACGCCGCAGCCCAGGCAGGGCCGGACCTCTTTTTGGGCCACCTGAAGCATTGAGGTGGCGGCGCCCTGCTCCTGGCAGGCCTGGAGAAAGGTCTGGAGCAGATAGCGGGTGTTGCCCTTCTGCCGGGGGCTGCCCTGTATACCGAGAATGAACATGGCTCCTCCTGGGTGTTTGCGGGTCTGGTCAGCCCTGCCGCCGGCAGGACTCGTATGCAACTTCAGCTGAAACCACGAACCGGTCACAAAGCTCTCTTTCGCTCGAGCGCTTCCGGCTCTTGGAGTTCTAAGGCTTGCTCACGGGGGATCTTTACCCCCTCCGGACTCTTTGTTTTGTTCTTTGATAAGCCGCCGTTGTTGAATGGGAATCTCTTTCTTTCTTAGAGTTGTCTGCCAATGCCACGGTCCGGTTTCCCCCGGCGAGCAAGCCTAAGAACACCAAAGAGCCTCCCAGCGAGGTCGCGAAAGAGAACCCTGTGACCGGTTCTCTGTCCTGCAATCTCTTGTTTGCATGGTCAGTTTCATCAATGAAGAAACGGTAAGAGAGCTTTCTGACCGGTTTATAGCTTCTGCTGAAACTTCAAATGAGCGCATTGACCGGGCATGAATGCAGGGTGTATTCCCAATAGAGCGTGATCCGGGTGTTGTCGGTGCTGAGCGCTTCCAGGCGCTTTTGCACCGAGGGATCGTCCTGGACGGCCAGAGTCCAGGCGGCCAGCCCCCGATGGATCGGATCGGCGGATACCAAAAAAGGCGAGAGCGATTCAGTGGCAGCCGTGGTCATGGACGGCCGGGCATGGGCCAGGCGGGCCAGACCCCAGAGCAGACCCCGCTGGAGCACAGGATGTTCTAAGTAATTGCCCTCAACATTGGCATAGGAGACCAGGATCCTGGCATATTCATCGGCCAGGATCGGATGTCTGGCCGTCAGGTCGCCCATGGCTTCGGGCGCCCCCCAGCCGATGCCCCCGGATTCATCGTTCAGCATCCACATCAAACGCCGCACGACCACTCTGGCGGATTCCAGCTCCTGATCCGCAAGCCGGGCCGTGACAAATCCCAGACCGCTTACGGCCCGCCAGCGCTGAAGTTCTTCCCTGCTGTTGAACAAAGAGATCAAGGGACTGATCGCTTTATTGAGTCCGAACGAACAGATGATTTCCAGGCTATGCCGGAAATCATCCGCCGCAAGGAGCCCGGCAATGTCCTGCTTGATCTGTCTGTAGGCCATCAGCCGTCCTAAGCGTCCCCGGTATCCAGGGCCGCGTTGACTTTTTGGCCGATTGTGCGGCCGTACTCAAAACAGGATTTGAGTTTCTCGGTATCCGGGACAAACTGGATGCGCAGGTTTTGATCCAGCATATCGAAATTCATGGCTTCCAGCTCTTCGCTGATGAGCTTGACGGATTCGCCGCTCCAACCGTAGGACCCGAAGGCCGCTCCGATCTTGTGCATGGGCTTGAGCCCTTTCATATAGGTCAGGATGTCGGCGACCGTGGGAAAGATTTGATTGTTCAGGGTGGGTGAACCCACCACCACGGCCTTGGCGTCCAGAACATCGGTCATGATCTTGCTGCGGTCGCTGCTGCGGATGTGCATGGGTTTGGCAGTGATCCCTTCGGCTTCGAGGCCGTCAACAATGGCTTCGGCCATGAGCTTTGTGCTGTTCCACATGGTGTCATAGATGACCACCGCCTTGCGCTCCGTAGTCCCGGAAGACCATTCGCTGTAAGCCTTGAGGATTTTGCCGGGGTCTTTGCGCCAGATCACGCCGTGATCCGGGCAGATCATGTCAAGGGGCAGCCCCAGGTCGCTGACTTTTTTCAAGAGCTTGGCGATCAAAGGGGAGTAGAGGAGCAGGATATTCGCGTAGTATTTTTTGGCCTGAAACATGACTTCCGCTTGGTTTGCCTCATCGTCGAAGCGGCCGGGTCCGGCAAAGTGCTGCCCGAATCCGTCGCTGGCAAAGAGTATTTTATCTTCATTGCAGTAGGTGAACATGGAATCCGGCCAGTGCACCATTCGGGTCTCCAGGAAGGTCAGGGTCTTTTGGCCGAGTTGCAGCTGTTCCTGATCTTTCACCACCCGGGTATTGAGCTTGCCGGGAAAATGCATGGAAAGATTTTTTTCCCCCATCCTGGAGCAGTACACGGGTTTGTCTTCGCCGATATAATGCATGACCCGGGGCAGGGAGCCGGAATGATCCATTTCGGTATGATTGCTGACCACATAGTCGATTTTTTTGGGATCGATGATCTGGGCAATATTGTCCAGCAGCTGATCTGCGAATTGTTTCTTCACCGTGTCGATGAGCGTGACTTTTTCATCCAGGATCAAAAAAGCATTATAGGTCGACCCCTGAAACGTGGAATATCCGTGAAAGTCGCGCAAATTCCAGTCAACTACGCCAACTTGATACACGTTGTCCGCTATTGCAAATGCTTGTGTCATGTCTGCCTCCCAAAAAAAGTCGAAATGAAGTGTTCTGTTGCAGGCTGGCGGTGAGACACCGCCTCCACTACGCTCGGCAAAACCTAAGGCCCTAACGGTTTAAGCTCGGATTCAGTTGCAGACCGGTTTGGCACCCGGATCGGCCGAGGTCAAAAAATCGGTCAGAATCTGCAGGTCTTCGGCATCGATGGGTGTGTTGTCTTTTTTGAACATGCGCTTGAGGGTTGTGCTCCAATAGGTCCTGTCCTGGCCCAGTTCCAGACAGGTTATCGCTGATGAATGGCAGCCCCGGCAGTACCGGGCATACAGGTCCTCGGCACTGGTGTTTTCCTCCTGGGCACAGGCCAGGGAAAGACAGCCGAAAATACAAATAATTACCCACAGGACAGTACGCTGCATGGGACCTCCGGATGGTTCATCCGCCCCAGGGCATTTCAGCGTAGGTCTTGGACAGGGTGTCCCGGAACTCCTTGAAGAACTTCTCGTGCCGGCGTTCCCATTCGGAGAGCATCTCCAGGGCCCGGGCGGCTGTGCCTTCGGTTTTTTCGGCCATCCGGGCGTAGTACTCGCTCAGATCCTTTTCAATGAGCCAGGCGGTGTTGAACACGGTCACATCCGGCACCATGGACTCGTTGAGGCATTGCTCCAGGAATTCGGATTTGGCCCGGTCGTCGAAGAAATTCTCCGTCTCCTGTTCCAGGGTCACCTCTCTGGGCAGTTCAATGTCCCGTTCGTTCTGCAGATCGTCGAGGATGGACTGGATAAAGGCGATGTGCTTGTCCTCTTCCTGGATGAGACGCTCGAAAGCACTTACCGCGGACCCGACTCCCATTCTTTTGACAGAGGCTTCAAAAAAGCTCTTTCCGGTCCGCTCCTGGTTCAGGGCGAATTCGAAAATCTTGATCAGGTCGTTTTGAGGGCGCATGCAGGGCTCCTTATCAAGAATTTTAGATTTGAGATTTTGGATTTTCGATTGTTAAGACAAAGAATAAGAGCTGGTTATAGAGCATCAATCCAAAAACGTGTTCCTAAAGGCTATAAGGTGAGACAATTGGTCAGAGCCGATTCCAGTTCGGGAAACTGAAAGGTGAAACCGGATTTGAGAAGTTTGTCGGGTTGGGCCTTCTGGCTGCTCAGCAGGGCCCGGCCGAGCTCGCCAAGGAAGAGCCGAAGCACCGGGGTCGGGGCCTTGAGAAAGGCGGGCCGGCCCAGGACCTTGCCCAGGGTTTTGGCAAAATCTCTCTGGCGCACCGTCTGGGGGGCACAGAAGTTAAAAGGACCGGACAGTTCCGGGCTTTCCAGAAGGAAAACCGCCGCAGCCATAAGGTCATGGAGATGAATCCAGGGAAACCACTGGCGGCCGCTGCCGAGCGGCCCGCCAAGGCCGAATTTGTAGGCGGGCAGCATTTTGGCCAGGGCCCCGCCCCCGGCGTGAAGCACCACTCCGAAGCGCATCACGGCAACTCTGGCTCCTTTGGCTTCGGCCTTGTGGGCTTCGGCTTCCCAGTCCCGGCAGACGCCGGCCAGAAAGTCGTTTCCCGGGGGGGCCTCTTCGCTGGCGCTCTCTTCTCCGCGGTCTCCGTAATAGCCAACAGCCGAGGTACTCAGAAAGGCGGTTTTCTGCTCCGGGTTCAGGCCCTGGACCAGATTGCGGGTGGTCAAGATCCGGCTGTCATAGATGGATTGCTTGACCGTTTGGTTCCAGGTCTGAAAGATATTGCGCCCGGCCAGGTTGATGACCGCGTCCACGTTTTGGAGCGCTTCCTGCCAGTCTCCGGGAGCGGTAGTGTCGGCTGAAATATAGGTGTAGCCATCCCGCTGTCCCAGGGAGGAGGTCTTGGATGTTCCAGTTCCTACAACCCGGTGCCCTCTGGACAGCAGAAAGGGGATCAGATGGCTTCCGACAAAACCGGAGCCGCCGGTGACGAACACGTGCATGGGACTCTCCTCGATCTATGGATCCGCATTAAGGATAGAATTCAACCGGCCCGGCCATCGTCGCAGGGTTCGTCGGTATCCTGCGGTCTGGCGTGCTCCGCGGTCCTGCTGGTTGTGCAGACCTCCTCCCCCGGCTTGGAGCGCAGGGCGGCCAAAGCCTGCTCGTAGTCCGGTTCCTCCGTAATTTCGTCGACCAGATGCTGGTAGAGAATCGTTCCTGTTTCATCCAGGATAAACACGGCCCTGGCCAGCAGGCCGGCCAGGGGGCCTTCCTGGAGATGCAGGCCGTAACTTGTGCCGAAATCCCGATGCCGCATCTCGGAGAGGGGAATGACCTCCTTGAGGCCTTCGGCTTCGCAGAATCTGGAATGGGCAAAGGGCAGATCCCTGGAGATGCACAGGGCAACGGCATTGTCCTGCAGGCTGATCTCCTGGTTGAAGCGGCGGACCGTGGCTGAACAGACCGGAGTGTCTACACTGGGGAAGATGTTGAGCACGATCCTGGAGCCTCGAAAATCCAATAGACTGACATCCGAGAGATCGGTCCGGGTCAAGGTGAAGTCCGGCGCCTTCCGGCCGGTCTCCGGGAGATCGCCGGAGGTCCGTGCCGGATTTCCTTTAAGAGTTACATTGGCCATAGAATCCTCCAGATGGAAATGCAAAACAGACTGTTCCTTTTACCTATCCAATGGGGATTAGAGCAGAGTCTGTATTGCAAATCGGTTTTTTGCTTGTTTGTCGGAATTCCCGCTTAATTACAGAGCTCTTTACAGTACGTTAAAATTTGAAACCGCAGTGTATTTCAATACATGAGGATTTCAAAATTTTGCAGTGACGAAGTAGATGAGTGAGTTTCCGGCTAAACATTAAAGACTTGAATCAGTTTCGTCAAGAGGGCTGGAAAAACCAAGCCCGGGCTCGGCCCTATTCCAGATTCAAGTACTTCCGCCCCCAGGCGATACGCTCCTCCAGGCCGGAATCTTCAAGTTCATTGATCACGTTTTCCAGGAGCTCCGGGATCTGGAGTTCCTGGGGGCATTTGTCCAGGCATTCTCCGCATTGGATACACTGGGACGCGAACCCCGGTTGTCCGGAGATCATTCCGCTCAGGCGAATGGCGTAGACATATTTGGTTTCCTCCGGACTGCCGAACATATGCATGGTGTTGTAGGTGTCGAAGCAGTTCGGGATATCCACGCCCTCAGGACAGGGCTTGCAGTAGCCGCAGCCTGTGCAGGGCACGGGCATGATCCGACGGTAGGTTTCCGCGGCCCGGCTGATGATTTTTTTTTCTTCGGAGTTCAGGGCATTGGGAGCGGCCCGCTCGGCGATTGCCAGATTTTCCCGGATCTGCGTTGCTTCATTCATGCCTGAGAGGACCGCAGTGACTTCGGGGTGGTCCCAGACCCATTGCAGAGCCCATTCCGCAGGGCTGCGCATTGTTTCAGCCTGCTGCCAGATGGAGGCAATGTCCGGAGGCGGGGGGCTCATTCCGAGGCTGCCCCCGCGCAAGGGCTCCATGACGATAACCCCCAGTCCCCTGGCTGCGGCCAGGCGCAGTCCCGCAGTCCCGGCCTGGAGCTCTTCGTCCAGATAGTTGTACTGGATCTGGCAGACCTCCCAGGGATAGGCGTCGACAATCTCTTGAAAATCCTGGAAAAGGCCGTGAAAGGAAAATCCGGCGTTTCTGATCCGACCGTCGGCTTTGGCCTGATTCAGAAAGTCCAGCACGCCGAGTTTTTGCAGATTGGCCCAGTGATAGCCGTTCAGGGCATGAAGGAGATAAAAATCGATTTGCTCTGTTTTGAGCTTTTGGAGCTGGGCGTTTAGATAAAAGTCCATATCCCTGCGGGAGGTCATCATCCAGGAGGGCAGCTTGGTGGCGAGGTGCACTTTTTCCCGGTAGCCGCCCGTAAGAGTCCGGCCGAGAAAATTTTCGCTCTCTCCGGAATGATAGGGCCAGGCGGTGTCCAGGTAATTGACCCCATTGTCAATGGCCAGGCGGATCAGTTCCGCGGCCTTGTCTTCGTTGATTCGGCCTTCCTGCACCGGAAGACGCATGCATCCAAAACCGAGAATGGAGAGCTTTTCACCTGTTTTCGGGACTTCTCTGTATTGCATTGGTTTTCCTTATTGCTGTTCGCCGAGCCATTGCAGGACTTCGCCCGTGCTCGGGATTTTCCCCACGCATTTGACTTCGCCGTTGATGACCACGGCCGGGGTCCCCAGAACCCCGTAACTGGCGATGTCCATGGTTTTGGTCACTTTTTCGATGTCGGCTTTCTGACCGGTTTCGGCCAAGGCGCTTTTGACGACTTCTGCGGTTTGTTCGCACCTGGGGCAACCAGGCCCGAGAATTTTGATATCCATTATCTGACTCCTTTACTTACGGTCGTCATAATTTCAGTTCTTCAGATGCCTCATTCTCTTGTCCGTCATTCCGGCGGAGGCCGGAATCCAGTCAGACTATGCTGTGATATAGGTCCTTCCAAGCAGGGTTACCACTTTCAATTAATTGCAGTTTCCAGACTCGCTTCCATTTCTTGGAATGCCGAAATTGACCCTGAGAACGCGACAAGATTGTTCTTTTTCCTCATTTCCAGCCCTTCAAACTCATAAGTACGAAAAAAGCGGATGAAGCAATGTAGTAATCAGTCAGCAGTTCCTGTCAAGGCCCGGGATGGGACGGCCTCTCTCCAGGGGCTTCCAAAAGGGGGCTGAGTGTCCTTATCCGCCAATGAGGAAAATACCGTACGTGGCCCTGAGGTTGGTGAGAAAGCGGATCCGTCTGCCGCTTTTGTCATTGTTGTCTGTATTGATCGCAACTTCCTGGAGAATGTGGAAACCGACCTCCCGGGCATACTTTCTGAAATCCTTGATGGTGATTACTCTGATATTGGGGGTGTTGTGCCACTGATAGGGCAGCTGGGAGGATACCGGCGCCTTGCCGGTCAGCAGAAGCTGGAACCTGTTGACCCAATGGCTGAAATTGGGGAAGCTGACAATGCCCTTGTGGCCGATACGCAGCATGGAGCGGATGATAACGGCCGGATCGTAAATCTGCTGCAGGGTCTGACTCAAGATTACATAATCAAATGTTTTGTCGGCATAGTCCTCCATCTCTTCGCTGATATCGCCCTGAATGACGGTAAGGCCTTTTTCAACACATTTGGAGACTTTGGACTCATCGATTTCAATGCCGGTGCAGCGGGCATTTTTGGAAATTTTTAAATGGTGCAGCAGTTCGCCTTCCCCGCAACCGAGGCCGAGCACCGTGGATTCGGATTCGACCCAGGAGCTGATGAGCTGCAGATCAAAACGGAGATCAGTGGGAGTCGATTTCAGAAAAGGCATTGTTCAAAAAACCAGCAATCATGGACGTTAATTTCTCGTTGGGCAGTAAAAAGGCATCGTGCCCCCAGCCGGCCTCGATTTCGCAGAAACTGACTTCCAGGCCGCTCTTTTTCATGGCCTTGATCATTTCCCTGGATTGATAGGTCGGATACAGCCAGTCCGAGGTGAAGGAAATCAATAAATATCTGGCCCGGCTTTTGGCAAAGGCGTCGACGATCGAACCGGCCCCGTGCTCCCGGCCCAGGTCGTAATAATCGGCCGCTTTCGTGATGTACAAAAAGGAATTGGCGTCAAAGCGCTCCACAAATTTTTTCCCCTGGTAATGGAGATAGCTCTCCACCTGGAAGTCGGCTTCGAAATTATAGGAGAAATCGGATTTGGCCTGGAGCCGGCGGCCGAATTTCAAGCGCATGGATTCGTCGGACAAATAGGTGATGTGTCCGATCATCCGGGCCACGGCCAGCCCCAGATCCGGCGGTTTTTTGGAATAATAGTCCCCCTGATTCCAGTTGGGGTCGGCCATGATGGCCTGACGGCCGACTTCGTTGAAGGCGATGGCCAGAGCCGAGTGTCTGGGTGTGGTGGCGATGGGGATCGCCGTGGCCACCCTGTCCGGAAAACGGATGCTCCACTCCAGGACCTGCATCCCGCCCACGGACCCGCCGACAACCGCCAGGATCTTTTGAACCCCCAGGTGATCGAGCAGGACTTTCTGGGCCGAGACCATGTCTCCAATGGTGATGAGTGGGAATTTCAACCCGTAAGGGGTCTTGGTCCGGTGGTTGATGGAGGCGGGGCCGCTGGAGCCCATGCAGCTGCCAAGCACATTGGAGCAAATGACGCAATAGCGGTCGGTATCGATGCCTTTGCCCGGCCCGACCATGAATTCCCACCAGCCGGGTTTGGAGTCTTCCCGGGAGTAATAGCCTGCGACATGGCAATCCCCGGTCAGGGCATGACAGATAAGCACCACGTTGTTTTTGCGGCTGTTCAGGCGGCCGTACATCTCATAGGCGATGGTTGCCGACGCCAGGTTCTGCCCGTTATCCAGGGTCAGACCGTCCAGGTGCAGGAAGCGTTTTTTAACAATGCCCACAGACGGACCATGTTCGTCATGTTCGATATATTCGCTCACCTGAAACCTCGTATGAAACTTCAACTGAAACCACGAACCGATCACAGGTCTCTCTTTCGCTCGAACGCTTCCGGCTCTTGGTTTTTTAATTTCCAATTTCGAATTTCAAATTTCCAATTTCCGTCTTTACCCCAGGGCCTGCTTCAGATCGGCCAGGACGTCCTCAGGGTGTTCCAGACCGATGGACAGCCGGATCATTTCCGGGGTGATGCCGGCCTCCTGCTGTTGTTCTTCCGTCAGTTGGGCGTGGGTGGTGCTCCCCGGATGCAGGGCCAGGCTTTTGGCGTCGCCCACATTGGCCAGGTGAGAAAAAAGCTGCAGCCTGTCAATGAAAGCGGCTCCGGCCGCCCGTCCCCCCTTGATCCCGAAGACCACCATCCCGCCAAAACCGTTTTTGAGATATTTTTTAGCCGCGGCATGGGACGGATCCGTTGTCAGTCCGGGATATCTGACCCACTCCACACCGGGGTGCTCCTGGAGGAATTCGGCGACCCGCAGGGCGTTTGTGCTGTGCCGGTCCATCCTCAGGGGCAGGGTCTCCAGACCCTGGAGAAAAATCCAGGCGTTGTCCGGGGACAGGCAGGCTCCCAGGTTGCGCAGGAGCACCAGGCGCAGGCGGGTGATAAAAGGGGGATGCTCGGCCTGGTCCAGGTCATGGGCGAAGCGCAGCCCGTGATACCCGGGGTCGGGTTCGTTGAAGGTCGTGAATTTGGGATCGCTCCAGTCAAAGGTCCCGGAATCAATGACCGCCCCGCCGATGGCCGTGCCGTGTCCCCCGATCCATTTGGTCAGGGAATGGATAACGATATCCGCCCCATGTTTCACGGTTTGCAAAAGATAGGGGGTGGTGAAGGTGGCGTCTACAATGAGCGGCAGATGGTACTTGCGGGCGATGGCGGCCACAGCCTCGATATCCGGAATTTCCAGGCTGGGATTGCCGATGCTTTCGATATACAGGGCTCTGGTTCTATCTGTGATTCGGGCTTGGAAATTGTCCGCCTTCCGGGGGTCCACGAAGCGGGTGGTAATCCCGAATTGCGCGAGAATGGAGTCGAAGAGGGTGTGGGTCCCGCCGTAGAGCTTCACGCTGGAGATTACTTCGTCGCCGGGGGTGCAGATGTTGATGAGGGCGTAGTGCACGGCTGTGGTCCCGGAAGCCAGAGCCAGGGCGGCCCGTCCGCCTTCCAGGGCGCTGAGCCGGTCTTCCAGGACGGCGTTGGTGGGGTTCATGATCCTGGAATAGATATTCCCCCTTTCCTGCAGGGAAAAGAGATTGGCGGCATGGGCCGTGTCTTTGAAGACATAGGACGAGGTGCGGTGCACCGGGACCGCTCTGGCCCTGGTCTCCGTATCCGGCTGCTGGCCGTGGTGCAGGCAGAGGGTTTCAAAGCGGTAGTGGCTGTTCATGGGCAATCCCCGGAAGTGAAGTTGGATCAAGACAATCAAAGATCAAACATACCTGAAAGCAGCGTGAGAGGCAAATGCCGGCTTCAAAGGTTTTTGATGCAGATCAAAGAAATGGATCTTGATTCTGCAGGCATAGGATTTATACTTTGAGCTATGCCCATTGAAAAAGATAAGGAGGACGATATGCAATGCCCGGGTCAAGACAGCCGATTCTGGAAAACGGATGCCATTTATGAGGCCAGGTGCCCGCAGTGCGGCAGAGACGTTGAATTCTTCAAAGACGATACCGCCAGGAAATGTCCCGCCTGCGGTCATCGCTTTGTGAATCCGGAGCTCGATTTCGGCTGTGCAGCCTACTGCCAGTTTGCCGAGCAGTGCCTGGGTTCGCTGCCCGGTGAATTCAAGGACATGCAGCAGGACATGCAGCAGAGCCTGCTCAAGGACAAAGTGCGGATGGAAGTGCGCCGTTCCCTGGGAGAGGATGGTCCGGGCATCCGCCGGGCTGCGGATACAGCGGCCTATGCGGAGCGGCTCGGCAAGGATGTAGGCGGCGATCTCGGGGTGATTCTCATGGCTGCCTCCCTGGCCGGCCTCGCCCGGCAAAAGGCCGGACAGGGACAGGACGGTCCGGATCTTGCCCGGGGAATTCTGGAAAAGCTCGGGGCCAAGCCAGAGGTTATTGACCAGGTCTGCGATATCCTCGGTCGTCTCGATTTGCCTGGTCCGAATGAGGATTTAAATTTTCAGGTGGCGGCCGATGCGCTCTCTTTGGCTGCAATCGAGGACGCACCGGGTGATAAGGATGCAGCGCAGGACCGGGAAGCACTGATCAAGCGGACTTTTTTCACGAGCAGAGCGCGCGAACTGGCCAGAGAGAAGCTGGCCGATTTCCAGGCTTGACAGTTTATTGTCAAATCATATAATGATTTAATCAATTCGGCATTGAACTTTCAGGACGCATACAGGAGGCATTCTATGGGCAAAAAGAGGGAAAACGTCATCATCATGGGTGCGGCCGGCCGGGATTTTCATAATTTCAACATCTACTTTCGAGACAACGAACGCTACACGGTCCTCGGATTTACCGCCACTCAGATCCCGGATATCGACGGCCGTCAGTATCCGGCCCAACTGGCCGGCGCTCTCTATCCCGAGGGCATCCCCATCTATTCCGACAGCAGCCTTTTCCAGCTCATTACGGACAAGGCAATCGATCTCGTTGCCTTTTCCTACAGTGACGTCCCGCACACCGAAGTCATGCACAAGGCCTCCATTGTCACCGCGGCCGGGGCGGATTTTATCATTATCGGGGCTCCCTACACCATGATCCCTTCGCAAAAACCGGTCATATCGGTCTGCGCCGTTCGAACCGGCTGCGGCAAGTCCCAGACCTCCAGAAAGGTGATTCAGATTCTGCGGGATATGGGCAAGCGGGTGGTGGCCATTCGGCATCCCATGCCTTACGGAGATTTGACCAGGCAGGTGGTGCAGCGCTTTGCTTCCTACGAAGATTTTGACCTGCATGCCTGCACCATTGAAGAACGGGAAGAATACGAGCCTCATATCCGGATGGGCGCGGTGGTCTATGCCGGGGTGGATTACGGGAAAATCCTGGAGCAGGCCGAGCAGGAAGCGGATGTCATTGTCTGGGACGGGGGGAACAACGACACCTCCTTTTACAAGCCGGACCTGCACATCGTTGTCCTCGATCCCCATCGGCCGGGGCATGAAACCCTGTATCACCCCGGCGAGACCAATCTGCTTCTGGCGGATGTGGCCCTGATCAACAAGGTGGACAGCGCGGTTCCGGAAAACGTGGAAAGGGTCCGCCGGGCCGTCGAGCAGAACAATCCCGCGGCCCGCATCGTCCTGGCCGATTCCGAACTGTTCACCGATGATCCGGAGCAGATCAAGGGGAAAAACATTCTGGTCATAGAAGACGGCCCGACCCTGACCCACGGCGAGATGGCTTACGGGGCCGGAGTGATTGCCGCCCGTCGTCTGGGGGCCAAGCGCCTGGTGGACCCCAGACCCTGGCTCGTTGGAAGCCTCCGGGACACCTTTGCCAAATACCCGAACATCGGGACCCTGCTGCCGGCCATGGGGTATGGGCAGCAGCAGATCCAGGATCTGGAGCAGACCATCAATCAGACCGAATGCGACCTGGTCCTGGCGGCCACGCCCATCGATCTCACCCGTTTGATCAGCATCAATAAGCCCATGCTGCAGGTGCGCTACGAATACAAGGACAACAGCGAGCCCACCCTGGAGTCGATCATTCGGGAGCGTCTGGGAGCGATCATTGCAAAAAAAGGATGAGTCCTGCCCATGGCAACGACCTTTCCTCCGAAGATTTCGACTTCGGTTTTGCGTCCGGCCTCGATATCCTGAAGCATGGAGGTTTTTCCCTGCGGGGATAAGACCTCGAGAAAGGAATGCCATTCCTGGATGTCCCGGGAGGTCAGATCAATGCCCTGAATTTCTGCCAGGGCGGTAACTTCCTGCATCAGGGCTTCCATAAGATCCCGGGCCTCCGGCAAAGTCTGGAATAAACCGTTTTGGATTTTTTCCATAGATGTTTCCTCCTGAAACGGGATAACCCCCAAGTCCCGGATTCATAGCGGATCAGCCGCAGCTGATGCGCCATTTGCAGAAAAGATCCTCGGGGTGGGGATCGGGCGGGGCGAACTCGCATTCCACCTTGATCCGGGGATCGATGACCTCGCAAAAGTGAACGAATTCCTTGCCGTGCATTTCCCTGCAGGCGTATTCCCCGAGCCCGTGCTTGAGACGCCCGAGCTGGGCCGGGCAGTTGTCCGAGGTCACGATGAGTTCGCTCCCCTTGTCCTCGATGCGGAAGGCGTCCATCAAAAACCAGGGATAATAGTTAATGGCCTGGAGAAAGCCCTGCAGTCCTTGGGCGGTGATATTGAAGCGCTCTTTGATGTCCCGGGCGGCGAGCCTGCCGACCTTGGCCCAGACCTCGGCGTTCAGGTCTTCGGCAGTGGCCAGGTCGAAACGCTTTTCCAACTTGATGAACCAGAAGGCGTCCACGACACGGTATTGCCAGAGCAGGGAACGGGCCAGCTGCTCCAGGTCTTCCCGCTCCAGGAGGGAAATCGGATCTTTGTGCATAGTTGTTGGCCTCCTTGGTGAATGTGAAAGCTGTCGGGCTCGGAATGCGGAGCGCGGAACGGGGAACGCGGAACGCGGAGTGCGGAACTCGGAACGGGGAACTGGGAACGGGGAACTCGGAACGGGGAACTGGGAACGGAACGGGGAACGCGGAGTGCGGAACGGGGAACTCAGAGAGCTGGCAGCTCAATAAGCTATGCACTGGGCCCTCTGTTTTCTGCCTTCCGAGCTTCGCATTCCGCGTTCCGAGTTTTCCTATCCCATTAATTCCAGCATCCCAGCCTTCCATTCTGCTCCATGCCCTCCTCTGCCTTCCGCGTTTCGCATTCCGCACTCCGCGTTTCTTCACTGAATCTCCTCAAATTCATAATCCAAAAGATCCACGATCCGTTCATAGGTGAGCAGGATCTCCTGCGGGCTATTGCCCGGAATGTCCAGAAAGCAGTAGCGATAGCTCTGGGGGTTGTGCTTGTAATCGGAGAGATTGAATCCTTCCTGGATCAGATTGCGGATGACCACATCCGGGTAGAGGAGCTTGATGGCTTCGTAGCCGCTCTGGGTTGGAGTCTTGAGGATTTTTTTGTCGCTGAAGGAGTGGAGTTCGAAGTTGAAGCAGTAGGCATAGCGACCGGCGCTTGCCCCATGATTGTTGAACCGGGGTTTTTCTCCGACAGCCACCTGGAGCAGAAGATGCAGGGGGTCAAACCCGGTTACGGATTCAATGGTTTTGGCGAACTGGAAGGCGATGCGGCTGTTGATCTCAATAATTTGAAAGGTCTGTTTTTCGGTGTCCGCCCGCAGCTCGACATTGAAGAAGCTGTTGTCCAGCCCCAGGGCCGGAATCAGTCTTCGGACGGCGGCGATGATCTTCCCGTCCAGGTCGGAGCCAAAGGAATAGGGGAATTCGTGGCGATTGAAGATATGGGTCCCGGGATGAAAAACCGCCCGGGTCATTCCGAAGATGGAGACTTGGCCGTCAAAGATATAGCCGTCCACCGTGATCTGTTCTCCGGAGATGAGTTCTTCGCAGAGAAAATTGTTGCAGGTGGAGAGGTTATCTTCGGTCTGGTACTTGGGATTGATGGACAGGGCCTCGAGAAAGTAGCTGTTCTGGCGGACGATTTCGTTGCTCTCCAGACCGATATAATGGATGAGTTCGTCAAGAGAATCAATGATGTGACTGCCGAAAGAGATATTGGCCCGGCTTGGTTTGATAAAAAAGGGCGAGTCAAGCAGTTCGGGATCATTGAGCAGTTCAAGGGCCAGGCAGAAGCGCGGGGTATGCTCCGGGATATGTTTGCGCTGAATCCGTCTGGAAAGATATTTGTTTTGACAGTTGATGACGCTGTCCACCGAGGCAAAGCGTTTGCCGGTCTGGTCGCAGATGATGGCCGCGAATACCGCGGAAGAGTCATGGGTGCCCACGACCCCGTCGTACATTTCAGGATAGCGTTTCATGAGCTCGATAGTCCGCAGCAGATAGTCTTTGACCCCGTATTCCATGACCCGTTCACTGGTTTCCACGGCCAGATCGTAGGCGGGGTTTTCAGAAAAACTCTTCTCCACAACTTCCAGATCGCTGGCGTCACAGAGGTAGAGGATTTTTTTGTGCGGCATATTCCCTCCGGGGATACTCTAAAATTGAAGGTTTAAGATTGAAGATAGAACATTGCTGAATATAAGAAAATCAAGAAGCTATACTGCTCCAACGTACCTTTTTCAGGATTCTGTCGTTGAAATCAAAAGACAATCAGTCTTTGTTTCAAAAACCAAAATTGGATCAGTATACCCGCGGTTCACCCCGCGGGGAACTATTTCACTTCAGATTTAGAAATTCGAAATTCGAAATTTGATGAGGCTTTATAGAACACTCTGCATTTCTGCATTCTTTTCTTGCCAATTTCCAATTTCTTTCACAAGGACTGCAACTGAATTGGGAGTCACACTTTTCGTATTATCTCTGATACAAATTCATGGCCTAAAGGCCCAGGGGCGTGGAGGTGTTCCAGTGCTGGGGGTCCACTTCCCCTTTGACCAGGGTGCCTTCCTTGAAGACCATGTGGATGCAGTCCAACTCCAAGAGGCAGTTGATGTTTTTGAGGGGATTCTGTTTCAAGATCAGACAGTCGGCCAGCTTGCCTTCCTTTAGGGTCCCGGTGCAGTGCCCGAGTCCCACCGCTTCGGCCGCGGTGCCTGTGGAGGCGATAATGGCTTCCATGGGGGACATGATCCCTTTTTCCACATACTGGACCAGCTCCATGCAGTTTTTGCCGTGAAAATTGTAGGGCGTACCCGCATCCGTGCCCATGACCACCTTGACCCCAAGCTCCAGAGCCTTGTTCAGGGTCTCCACCCGGGTTTTGGAGATTTCTTCGGCCTTTTCAAACATGAATTTGGGGATGCCCCTTTTCCCGGCCGAGCGCAGCATCCAGAAATTGGAACTCAAGGTGGAAATGAGATAGACCCCGGCCTCGGCCATGAGCTTCAAAGCGTCTTCATCAGCCAGGGTGCCGTGCTCAATGGTCCGAACCCCGGCCTTGACCGCGTTTTTGATGCCCTGGGCTCCGTGGGCGTGGGCCGCGGTGTGCTTGTCTTCCTTTTCCCCTTCCCTGACCACGGCCTGCATTTCGTCAATGTCCAAGAGGGGCGCCCCGGGAGTCCCTCCGGGATTCATGATGGCCCCGGTGGCCATAATCTTCAAGAGGTCGGCCCCGCCCTGCAGCTGCTCCCTGGCCGCCTTGCGGTTCTCATCAATGCCGTCCGCCTGGCGGTAGAGCTCCGGGAAGTAGCCGTTGCCGGCGGCGGTCATGCTGATGATCTTGCCGCAGGCCAGAATTCTGGGGCCGATGATGAGCTCTTCCTTGACGGCCCGTTTGACCGCGATGTCAATGAGATGGGCCGAGCCCATGTTGCGGACCGTGGTCACTCCGGCTCGTACCGTATTGCTCATCTCAATGGCCGAGCGGATGGTGCGCAGCTTATGCTCCACCAGGCTCTCGTGATAGGTGTCCGGCAGGCCGTGCATGTCCAGATGGATGTGGGCGTCGATGATTCCGGGCAGAACATATTTTCCGGAGAGGGTGTAAACCTTGGCCTTGGCCGGGATTTGAAGCGTTTCAGCCGGTCCCAGGGCCAGGATTTCCTGATCCTTGATGAGCAGGGAATAGTTCTCCAGGATCTGTCCAGTCCCGTCGATCACTGTGGCGTCGTGCAGGCAGGTGTGCATCGAATGTGGTCTCGCTGTGCGTGAAGCAGGTCAGAGTGATGTTGTGCAGACCGCATTGGATATAGCACAGCCCACGGTGCCTGGCAAGATTCGGAAACCGGGACGACCTGCACTGAGAGCGCGGTCCAGGTCTCCAGCGCTTTTCTTGACAATTTGTTTTATTTTGTTTTATTTTGATTCACAGACTAAGGGCATCTCGGGAACGGATTCTTCTGTCCTGATCACCGGAGAAACCGGAACCGGAAAGGATGTGCTCGCCGAGCTTATCCATCAGGAGTCCTCACGCGCTCAAGGTCCGCTTGTCAAGGTCAACTGCGGGGCCTTGCCCGAGACCCTGCTCGAATTCGAGCTCTTTGGCCATCAACGCGGGGGGGCCTTTACCGGAGCCACGGATACCAAGCCCGGGCGTTTCAAATCAGCCCACAACGGCACGCTGTTTTTGACGGAGATCGGTGATCTGCCTCTCATTCTCCAGGTGAAGCTCTTGTCCTTTGCGGGACAGGGGGGGGGCAGACGTCGCCTCTTAACTGGAACACTTTTTGCATATTTATCTTCATAAATTTCAGAAAAAAATACAGGGTCTTTCCGCCGAAAGCCAACAGATCCTGAGGCCCTGGGCTGGTCGCGTAGTACGCTTTGGCGCAAAATGAAACAATACGGTTTGAGCAACTAGAACATTTTGAAACAATTTAAGACTAATTCAGGGAGTGTTCCTGTGGCGGCACGGCCAGGGTTTATTGAAAAAGGTGGAGGTCTATGATTCGGTCATTGGGAGTTATAAAAAAGCGGTCCAGGCTTTGGCTGAAGGCAGACTGCGATCGGAGATGATTTTCCGTGAAGATTGCGAACAGGGACAGGCGGGATCCGGCGGGCGCCACTGAAAGGACAGATGCTGCTGGTGTTTCTGATCAGCGTGCTCTTGATTTCTCTCGTCACCTATCGTTTGCTTGGCTTTGCCAAACGTCTGGAAAGCACCTCGGAAGCCCTGGACGTGAATGAAATCCTGCGCAATGTTGTCGGATTTATTCAGAAAGAAGCGGAGGATCAGAATGTGTCCATCGAATTCAATTTGCATGAAAATCTGGAGCATATCATTTCCGACCATGGTCAATTGGAGCAGGTCTTTTTGAATATCATCAATAATGCCCTGGCTGCAGTGGAAGATGAAGGCCGGATAGAAATCAGAACCTGGGAAGAATCCGGGTACATGGTTGCTGTATCCATTGCAGATAATGGCTTCGGGATGTCCACTCAAACCATGAACCATATCTTTGAACCGTTTTTCACGACGAAAAAGCAGTTCGGGACAGGGCTGGGATTGTCCATTACCTTCGGCATTGTGAAAAAACTGGGAGGGGAGATCAAGGTCGAGAGTCAGGTCGATGTTGGCAGTCGATTCATCATTTTTTACCAAAGCGACAAGGTGTTGTCAGTTAGGAGAACCTTGCATGAGCCAGTTGAAGATATTGCTTGTCGACGATGAACAGGAGTTTTTGAGTGCTCTGGCTGAACGACTCGAACTGCGGGGCTATCAGGTGACTGCGGTCAACAGCGGCGAGGCGGCTTTACAGACCTTTGAATCCGAAGTGCCGGACATTGTGGTCCTGGATCTCAAGATGCCCGGACTCAGCGGGCTTGATGTCTTGAAGCAGATCAATTCCTGGTTTGAGTTCGTACCGGTCCTGCTTTTGACAGGATACGGCTCCACAAAGGACGGTATGAAGGGCATGCACTACGGTGCTTATGATTATCTGATGAAACCCCTGAATATTGACGATCTTATCGCCAAGATCCATGAGGCAGTCCAGGCCGTCAACTTTTGATGGTCTCCACCAGAAAGGGAATAAGGCCCGGATCAGGAATGACTGATGATGAGGCAAAAAACAGAGGAAGGGCACCATGAGCAACCGAATGGAGCGGGTTGAAGTTTTCTGGGGCAAGATTATCGCCGGATATACGCATGAAATTAAGAACATCCTGGCAACCATAAACTGTGCAGGGACCTGCAGGGCCGCTTGCAATGGGATGACTCCGACCAGGTTCCTGACCCTCACCTTACCCCAGGCACCTTCCACCTCTGGGTAAGCCCTCAGTAAATAAGATCATGAATATTGCGTTGATAGCCCTGCTTCCTCTGCTGGGGGCTTTCATACCCTGTCTGTTTTACAACCGCAATCTCAATGCCGCGTCTGCCGGTGTGATTGCCGGGTTTTCCCTGTTACTGCTGCTGCTCCAGGCACCGGCCGTGTTTTCGGGAGATATCCCCCTTTACACCCGGTCCTGGATCCCTGCCATGGGGCTTACCTTTGCATTCCGGGTCAGCGGGTTCGGGTTTTTGTTCGCCCTGCTGGTACTTGGCATCGGGCTGCTCATTGTTTTGTACGCGCGCTATTACATTGCAGCAGAAGACCCCATGGGACGATTTTACACCTACCTGCTTTTTTTCATGGGCTCCATGCTGGGCATCGTGCTGTCGGAAAACCTGCTCCTGTTGATGGTGTTCTGGGAACTGACCAGCATCAGCTCCTTTCTGCTCATCGGTTTCTGGCGCGACCGGACCGATGCCCGCCAGGGTGCGTTCATGGCCCTGGTGATTACCGCGGGGGGCGGGTTTGCCATGCTGGCCGGATTTCTTCTGCTGGGCCATATCGTGGGCAGCTTTGAACTGACCGACATTCTGGCAGCCGGGCAGATCGTCCAGGCCCATCCCCTGTATCCAGTCACCCTGATCCTGATTCTGGCAGGGGCGTTCACCAAGTCCGCCCAGTTCCCCTTCCAGTTCTGGCTGCCCCATGCCATGGCAGCCCCCACACCGGTGAGTGCCTTTTTGCACTCCGCCACCATGGTCAAGGCCGGGGTATTTCTGCTGGCCCTGTTGGTCCCGGTACTGTCCGGGACGGCGTTGTGGTTCACCATTGTCACAGCCACCGGTTTGATTACCCTGGTGTTTGCCGCCTACATGGCCATGTTCAAGGACGATCTCAAGGGGCTGTTGGCCTATTCCACAGTGAGCCACCTGGGGCTGATTACCTTTCTGCTGGGACTCGGTACCCCGTTGGCGGTATTTGCCGCCGTGTTCCACATTTTCAACCACGCCGCCTTCAAGGCAGGCCTGTTCCTGCTGGCCGGCATCATTGACCATGAAACCGGCACCAGGGATATCCTGCGGTTGTCCGGTCTGAAAAAGACTATGCCGGTGACGGCCGCCCTGACCGTCATCGGGAGCGGTGCCATGGCAGGTGTGCCTCTGTTCAACGGATTTTTGAGCAAGGAGATGTTTCTGGCTGAAACCCTTGCACCCGGCCTGACAGGGGCCTGGTCCTGGATTTTACCTGCGGGCGCCGTCCTGGCCGCCGCATTTGCGGTGGCCTATTCCATCCGCATGCTGCATGGGGTGTTCTGGGGAAAGCCGGCAGAGGACCTGCCCAGCCACCCCCATGAACCGCCCGTGGGCATGATCCTGTCACCGGCGTTTCTGATGGCTGTGTGTGTCCTGGTGGGAATTTTTCCTGCCTTTTTTGCCGGTCCCCTGGTCAAGGCCGGGGCCGGTGCCATCCTGGGGCCGGACATGCCTCCCTACCACATGGCTGTCTGGCATGGATTCAATATGGCCTTGATCCTGAGCATTATCGCCCTGGCAGGGGGAGTCGTGTTTTACCGGCAGCGGCAGAGATTGTTTGACGCCCATGTGTGGTGTTCCCGAAACCTGGACGGCAAAACCCTGTTTGAATCACTGGTTTCGCAGATGGTGCACATCGGCGAGATGGTCACCGGATACACGGAAAACGGGTCATTTCAACGCTATTCAGCCTTGCTCATCGGATCAGCCCTCGTGCTGGGCGTCAGCCCGTTTGTCAGGGACAGCGCCCCGTTTCTGGGCTCTGTGCCTCTGACCATACCGGACCCGGTCACCCTGGTCATGGGACTGATTCTCATCAGTGCAGCCATTGCCACCGTGGTCACCCACCGCATCCGAATACTCTCCATCATCATGCTGGGCACGGTGGGCTTGATGGTGTCCTTGGCCTTCAGCCGATTCTCCGCACCAGATCTGGCCTTGACCCAGATCTCGGTGGAACTGGTCACCATCATTCTCATGATGATGGCCCTGCATATGCTGCCACGCATCACCCCGAAGGAATCTTCATCCTGCCGCAAATGGCGGGATATTGTCCTGTCTGTGCTGGCCGGTGGCGGTGCTGCCGCAGTAATGATGGCAGTCCTGACCCGGCCCTTTGACACCATCTCCGATTTTTTTCTGGCCCACAGTGTACCCGGGGGCGGGGGCAGCAATGTGGTGAACGTGATCCTGGTGGATTTCAGGGGATTTGATACCCTGGGAGAAATTACCGTCCTGGTGATTGCCGGACTGGTGATCTATGCCCTGCTGCACAATTTTGATATCACCGGACCCCGCACCGATGCCCAGGGATACCCCTGGAGCCGGGACCGGTTCCCCATCATCCTGGTCAATATCACCCGCCCCCTTTTGCCCCTGGCCCTGCTTTTTTCCGTGTACATTTTTCTCCGGGGGCACAATGATCCGGGGGGCGGGTTTATCGCTGGGCTGATAACCGTTGCTGTTCTGATCCTCCAGTACATTGCCAGCGGCATTGTCTGGACCCGGCCCCGGTTTCATTTTGACAACCATGTGATCATGGCACTGGGCCTGATCGTTGCCCTTGTCACCGGTTTCGGCAGCTGGGTGGTGGGATATCCATTTCTCACCAGCACCTTTGCCTATGTCACCCTGCCTCTGGTGGGAAAATTTGAAATCGCCAGTGCCATGGCCTTTGACCTTGGGGTTTATCTGGCAGTGGTGGGATCTATCATGCTGGTGTTGGTTAAACTGGGCACCATTAACTCATCTGATGCCCAGATCGTTTCAACCACTTTTCAGCGTGAAAAAGAGATACAAAAGGAAGGCCATTAATGGAAATACTGGTTGCAGCAAGTGTCGGGGTCATGGTTGCCTGCGGTGTGTATCTGATATTGCGGGCAAGGACCTTTCCCGTTGTCGTCGGCCTGACCCTGATTAGCTTCGGTGTTAATATTTTTTTATTTGCCACCGGCAGACTGCACACCAACCTGCCGGCCATTATTACCTCTGAACAGATTCGGTATGCAGATCCTTTGCCCCAGGCCCTCGTGCTGACAGCCATTGTCATCGGCTTTGCCATGATCGCCTTTGTGGTGGTGCTGGCCTTGCGGGCCAGTGGCGAACTGCATACCGACCATGTGGACGGGCAGCCGGATGACGGCCGGCAAAAGGATGGACCATGAATCACCTGGTTGCTGCACCTCTGCTGCTGCCCCTGCTCACGGGCGCATGGCTGGTTCTGGGTGTTGACCGGCCCATAGCCCGGCATCGGGCATTTTCCCTGGCCGGATGCCTGGCGCTCACCCTGATAACCGGTTTGCTGCTTTTCCAGAGCATCACCGGGCCTGTCCAGGTGTATGTACTGGGTAACTGGTCCCCGCCATTCGGCATTGTCCTCGTCCTGGACCGGCTTTCTGCCATGATGGTTTTCATAACTGCTTTGCTGGGCTTTTTAAGCCTGGTGTATGCGGTCCACGGCACAGATCTGGAGGGGAAAAATTTTCATGCCCTGTTCCAGTTTCAGCTGCTTGGAATCAACGGGGCCTTTCTCACAGGGGATATTTTCAATCTGTTTGTTTTTTTTGAAATTATGCTCTTGGCCTCCTACGGACTGGTGCTGCACGGCGGGAGTGGCCCCCGGATCCGGGCCGGCATGCATTACGCCCTGCTCAACCTAGTGGGCTCCAGTATCTTTCTGGTGGGGGTGGGCATCCTGTACAGCCTACTGGGAACCCTGAACATGGCGGATCTGGCGGTGCGCATTATTCAAGCCCCGGAGAGCAGCGCCGCCCTGATCCAGGCCGGGGGACTGATTTTATTTGCCGTGTTTGCCCTGAAAGCCGCTCTCCTGCCTGTGTGCTTCTGGCTGCCGGCCGCTTATAGCTTTACCAGTGCGCCGGTGGCTGCCCTGTTTGCCGTCATGACCAAGGTGGGGGTGTATGTGATTCTCCGGGTATTTACCCTGATCTTCGGAGACCATGGCGCTGCCGGTGCCAACCTCCTGGCACCCTGGCTGCAGCCGGCGGCCCTGATCACCCTTGCCGCAGGTACCGCCGGTCTCCTGGCGGCCCAAAACCTGCGGCGGATCACCGCCTTTCTTGTCATTGTGTCCGTGGGAACCCTGCTGGCGGTGGCAGGCACCTTGGAACAGGATGCCATTGCCGCTGCCATTGTGTATCTGCCCCACACCACCTTCATGACAGGGGGCATGTTTTTGGTGACGGACATGATCGCACAGCAGCGCCCGGATGCCGGGGCGAAACTCATCCCTGACCAGCCGGTGCAGCAGCAGACCCTGCTGGGTCTTCTGTTTATGGGGACCGCCATTGCCATTGCCGGTCTCCCCCCTTTGAGCGGGTTCTTTGCCAAGGTGATGATGCTCATACATGTCCAGTACTATTCCGGAAGTGCCTGGATCTGGTTTCTCATTCTTTTCGCGGGATTTCTGGGCCTTATCGCCCTGGGCAGGGCCGGCAGCATTATTTTCTGGAAAACCCTGCCTGTACAAAACATAAATTCAGCCGAAGGTGCCGGCACCCGCCCGAGCAGGCTGCCGGTTTTCGGCCCGATTTATGTATTGCCTGCCGCGGCCCTGCTGGGAATCAGCCCCCTGCTGGTGATATTCGGACAGCCCATGGCACGGTTTGCCGACACCGTGGCAGCACAGCTGGTTGAACCGGTTCTTTATATTGAAGCGGTGCTGGGGCTGGAGCGCGCAGCTTTATTCTTTGCGCATACAGGAGGTTTATGATGCACAACCACAAAAAACCGTTCCTGTCTGCCCAGCGCTGGCTGCCCCATCCTTTGATGACCCTGATGCTGATTATCATCTGGCTGCTGCTGGTGAACGCCATTTCTTTTGGCCATATCATTTTAGGAATCCTGTTCGGGGTAGCCATCCCCTGGTTCACCAACCGGTTCTGGCCGGAACGGCCCAAGATTGCAAAACCTGTGCAGTTGGTACGCTTTTTCTTCGGCACCTTTTTGCGGGACATCATTGTTGCGAACCTTAATGTGGTGCGGTTGACCCTGCAGTCCGACATCTCACAGCTGCAGCCCGAATTCATCGCTGTGCCCCTGGATATTGCAGACCAGATGGTGATTTCCATTCTGGCCAGTGTGATCTCTTTGACCCCGGGTACCGTGTCTGCAGAAATCACTTTGGACCGGCGTGTTCTGATCGTCCACGGCCTGGACATACCGGATCAAAAAGCAGCTGTCCGAACCATTAAAACCCGTTATGAAGCCCCTTTAAAGGAGATTTTCTCATGCTGAACATTGCCGTCATTATCGCATTTACTTTGATTGTCATCGCCCAGGTGCTGAACTTGTACCGGCTGTTCAATGGGCCGAGTCTGCCGGACAGGATCCTGGCCCTGGATAATATGTATATTGATGCCATAGCCCTGTTTATTCTGGTGGGAATCCATTTCAGTTCCAAAGCCTATTTTGAAGCAGCACTGATCATTGCAGTCATGGGGTTTATCAGTACGGTGGCCACCAGCAAATACCTCACCAGAGGCGATATTCTTGAATAAAACAGGAGAAGACCAATGGTTGTTGTTGAATGTATCATATCGTTTTTTCTAATCCTGGGGGCGTTTTTTGCCCTCACCGGTTCCATCGGTCTGTATCGGATGACCAACTTTTTCACCCGGCTCCACGGCCCCACCAAAGCCACCACCCTGGGGGTGGGCAGTATGGCCCTGGCATCTGCCGTGTATTTCAGTTTCCAGGGAAACGGCATCAGCCTGCACGAGGTGCTGATCACCCTGTTTTTGTTCATCACCGCACCGGTGAGTGCCCATTTTCTGGCAAAGGCGGCCCTTCACCTGCGGATGCACAAAAATACGGAGGCCTTGCCTCCCCGATGAGTGAGTGTTTATAAACCGGCGATGAAAAGGGTCCAATACCGGGTTTTTTGAGGCTAGGTTGGACGTTCAAATTCTCCAGCCTTTACTTGTGATACTGGCAAAGGAGGTTTCTTCACTGATCAAACTGGCAATCGTATATTCTCATAAAAACAGAATTCTTTGGAATTGCTGAACACAGCTGCCTCGTCCTGGCAAGAATCATGACGGCTGTCTTACTTGCCGTTTGCCGTCCTGAAGGCTTGACAATATGTTTTATTTTGTTCTATTATGTTTAATATGTACAGTCCATTTGAAACGCCGCTTCCCTATCAACAACTGATCAACAGAATCCCGCAAAGTCTTGTCCTTCTTGACACACAGCAGCGGATTGTCTTTCTGAATCAGGCCATGGAGGCTTTGACCGGCTTTTCCCAGGAGGAGGCGGCGCAACTTCCCTGTTGCTTTGTCATCAGGAGCAGTCTTTGTGGTTTGCAATGCCCCCTCAAAAAGATGAATGTCCATTCCGAGCCCTTTTCTGTAGAAGGGGACATTATCAATAAACAACGCCAGAAAATTCCTGTTCGCCTGACCAGTGTGCCCTTGCTGGATGATCAGGAAAATCTCGCTGGCTGGCTGGAATGTTTTGACGACCTCCGCTCGATGCAGGAGGTTGCGGCCAGGAAGGCCGAGAATTTTGGACTGGGACCGCTGATCGGCAGCAGTCATGAGATGGAAAAGATTTTTGACTTGACCCTGGCAATCGCGGGAACCGATTCTTCGGTTTTGATCACTGGTGAAACCGGCACCGGCAAGGACGTTTTGGCCGAAGTCATTCACCAAGAATCTTCACGACAGCAAGGGCCTTTTATCAAGGTAAACTGCGGGGCTTTGCCTGAGACTCTCCTTGAATCCGAGCTTTTTGGCCACCATAAAGGGGCTTTTACCGGGGCCACGGAAAATAAGCCGGGACGCTTCAAACTTGCCCATAACGGCACGCTTTTCTTGACCGAGATCGGCGATTTGCCGCATATCCTCCAGGTTAAGCTTTTGTCCTTTTTGGATGATCAGGTGATCTATCCCCTGGGAAGCACCAAAGGACTTCAGGTCAATGTTCGGGTCATTGCCGCTACCAATCGAAATCTCAATGCCATGGTCCGGGAAGGGCGTTTTCGAGAGGACCTCTATTATAGGCTGCATGTGGTCCAGGTCCATCTTCCTCCTCTGCGGGAGCGGGGAGCAGATATCGGGTCTTTGTTGGAACACTTTTTGCACACCTATATTGATAAATTTCAGAAAAAAATACAGGGCTTTTCTGCCGAAAGCCAACAGATCCTGATGGCCTATGCCTATCCGGGCAATGTGCGGGAGTTGAAAAATGTCGTGGAGTTTGCTGTGAATATCTGCGATGGGATCGAAGTCGAAGTCCGCCATCTGCCCGCGTATCTGAAGGACGCGCTATCCGGGGACCGCGACCATGATCTTCAAGTGGGGCCAGGCCCTGGACCAACTGAAGGGGGCAGGGCGCTCCGGCAGGAGACCTGGTCAGAAACTGAAAAAGAGATGATCCGCAGCGCCCTGGTTCGGAACAAGGGGAAAAAGCAAAAGGCGGCTGAGACTCTGGGCTGGGCGCGCAGTACGCTTTGGCGCAAAATGAAACAATACGGCTTGAGTGATTAGAACTTTTTGAAACTATTTGAGACAAGCCCAGGGCTGTGTTTTAGTGGCGGCACGGTCAGGGTTTACTGAAAAGGTTTGTGATGTCGACTGTTCTCATTCCCATTCAGGGACACTATGTGGCCCCGCGTTTCGATCTTACTCCCGAAGTCTGGCTTGGCCGATATGATCAGCCGGACCGCGAGCCTCAGGGCAAGGTCCTGGTCTTGGCCCATCCTTCTGCGGATAAGGTCTGCCAGATGGTCTTGGATGAACGTGTTACCGTTGTCGTCTGCGGTGGTATCGAGGGCCAGTATTTCGAGTATCTGATATGGAAAAAGGTGGAGGTCTTTGATTCGGTCATCGGGAGCTACAAAAAAGCGGTCCAGGCTCTGGCCGAGGGCAGACTGCGATCGGAGATGATCTTCCGTGAAGATTTCGGACAGGAACAGGCGGGGGCCGGCGGACGCCATGGATACGACGCACAGAACCCCTGAAAAAGGCCCAGGCAATGAGGATCGGAATCATATGAAGGCGAAGTACCTGACTACTCTTATTTCCCGGATCCGAAAAGGAACAGGGGAGAACGGAAACCGGTATCAAAAACTTCGCATCCGGATTGCGGTGGGCATGTTCGTGGTCACCATCCTGCCTTTGAGCATCATGCTGGTCATCAATCAGCATAATTTCCAGAAATCGCTCAAGCAGGAAACCGTATCCCAGCTTCGGACTTTGGCCTCGAAAACCAAACATTCCTTTGAGCTTTTTCTCCAGGAACGATTGAGTGCGGTGCGCTACATTGCACATGCCTACAACTTTGAGCAACTCAAAAGTCCTGACAAGCTTCAGGAGATATTTTATACGATTCAGGAAAATTTTTCCGGCTTTGTCGATCTGGGCCTGATCAATCCGGAGGGTATCCAGATCAACTATATCGGCCCTTATGATCTTCTGGGCAAGGATTATGCTCAAACCGATTCGTATCAAGGAGTTCAAGTGAGTGGCGACTGGATCAGCGAAGTCTTTCTTGGCTATCGCAAATTCCCGCATATTGTCATGGCAGTGGAACGTAGGCGGGCTTCCGGTCAAAACTGGATACTTCGTGCGTCCATCGATATCGACACCTTCAACGAAATACTCGGCGCCATGGGGCTGGACCCGGAAAGCGACGCGTTTTTGATCAATCAAAAAGGATTGCTGCAGACTCCATCCAAATTTTACGGAGAAATCTTGACCCCCGTTCCCCTGAGTGTTCCACCCAAAACCATGCAGCCCTTCGTGCGTGAGACCGAAGACCGGCAGGGGCGGGAGATTTTTCTGACCTATGCCAATCTGGCCAACCAGAAGTTCATCCTGACCATCGTCAAACCCAAAGCGAGTTTTTACAAGTCCTGGTATGCGCTGAAAGGGCAGATGCTACTGGTGTTTTTGATCAGCGTGCTCTTGATCTCTCTCGTCATCTTCAGGTTGACCGGGCATATGGTCAGACAGATCAAAGATGCGGACGAGAAGCGAGAAATCGCCTTTCGTGAGCTGGAGCACAGCCACAAGTTGTCCTCCATCGGGCAGATGGCCGCCGGGGTGGCCCATGAGGTCAACAATCCACTGGCCATTATCAACGAAAAAACCGGCTTGATGCAGGATCTGCTGTTAGCTTCGCCGGAGATGGAAAAACGCGATAAATTTTTGAGCCTGGCGGATTCGATTCTACAGTCTGTAGAACGAGCCCGGGGCATCACCTATCGTTTGCTTGGTTTCGCCAGACGCCTGGAAAGCAGTTCGGAGGCTTTGGATGTGAATCAGGTCCTGAACAATGTCGTGGGTTTTATTCAGAAAGAGGCGGATGATCGCAACGTCTCCATCCAGCTGGACCTGCAGGAAAGCTTGGATCGGATTGTTTCAGATCAGGGGCAGTTGGAGCAGGTTTTTTTAAATATTCTCAACAATGCCCTGGCAGCTGTCGAAGACGAAGGCCGGATTGAAATTCAATCCTGGGAAGAATCGCCGGAAATGATAGCTGTCTCCATTGCGGACAACGGCTCTGGGATGTCCAAAGAAACAATGGATCATATTTTTGAACCTTTTTTTACAACCAAAAAACAATTTGGAACAGGGCTTGGATTGTCCATTACCTATGGAATTGTGAAAAAATTGGGCGGCGAGATCAAGGTTCAGAGCCAGATTGATGTCGGCAGCCGGTTTGTCATTTTCATACCGAAGCGGCAAAGTGTCAGGAGTTAGTGTCTGAACGGAAACAGCGATCGGACGTCAATTTGCCCAGATACGAGGAACACGAAAATTTGAAACCGCAGTGTATTCGAATACATGAGGTATTTACAATTAGGCAATGACGAAGGAGATGGGTGCGTTTTCGGCCAATCATGAGTGAGGAGGACGGTGGGATGAAGGTATTGAAAATTTTGCTTGTTGATGATGAGCAGGAATTTGTGACTGCCCTGGCGGAGCGTTTGGAATTGCGGGGGTATGAGGTCAGGGCTGTCAACAGTGGCGAAGAGGCCTTGCAGGTCCTTGAAGCCGATGTGCCGCAGGCTGTGGTTCTGGATCTTAAAATGCCGGGTTTGAGCGGGCTTGAAGTTTTGAAGAGAATCAAGGAACAGTTTCAGTCCTTGCCTGTTCTGCTTTTGACGGGCTATGGCTCTACAAAAGACGGCATGAAAGGCATGCAGTTCGGGGCCTATGATTATTTGATGAAGCCTCTGAATATCGATGATCTCATTACGAAAGTTCATGAGGCGGTCAATGCCTCTCAATAAAAATGGCTTTAAGGCATTCAAAAGTGAGTCAATACTATGAGTAGTCGTCTTGAACGGATAGAAGTATTTTGGGGCCAACTCATGGCCGGATATACACATGAAATGAAAAACATTCTGGCAACCATCAATGAGTCCGGCGGTTTTATCGATGATATTTATAGGCTTCACAAACAGAATGATCCGGCCTATCAGAAAAAAATCCAAATATCTTTGGATATTATCCGCCAGCAAGTGGAACGGGGCGAATTGCTTTCCAGTCAGCTTAATGCCTTGGCCCACAGTCCGGATCAGGAGATAGGCTCGATTTCCCTTCAGGACACCGTGTCCGTGCTGGTGGGACTCTACGAGCGTTTTGCCAGGCGAAAAAAAGTGACCCTCAAGCTCGATGCGCCTTCGGAAGGATTGAGCATGACCACAAATCAAGTCCTCATGATGCATCTTGTTTTTGTGGCCTTGGAATGGACGCTTTCTGGATTCCAGTCAACAGGTGAAATCCTGATTCGTCCTCGGAAAGGCCATTCCGGATATTTGCTTGAAATTGTCTGCTCCGGAGAACATCTTTCCCATGATACCGCAGGCGAATATTGGAGCCTGATGCACGATTTGGGCGACAAACTGCAGACTGACTTGCAATGGGATGCATCCGGATCGGTCTTGAGTCTGGCCTTTCCCGTGGAGCTTTTCGGGCCTGCTTCCAGATAATACGAATAGGCAACACGATATCGGTTCACCTAAAAAAGGGGGCCGGGAGCGAATCGTTCCCGGTCCCCTTTTTTATGCGACGTATACCAGAAGTTGGCATAATTTGCTGTTTGTATCTGCCTTCAATAAAAAAAGACCTACGTTCAAGACCATATTGCAGACATCTTACAGAGATTGCGACATTGAATCTTAACCTTTTTAAATAATGAACAATATACGGAATGTTGTTAAAATTGGACATTCTTTTGGTTTCAGATTTCTGGTGTCAGGAAAAGAAAGATAAATCTATATCAAGGCGTTAAGCCCTGGCACCCGACACCTGAAACCTCAAAAAGAGGCAAGTAATATCACAAAATGTCCAATAATTCCTTCAAATTTTCGCGTACTGTAAAGAGCTCTGTATTGTTTTAAAATGTTCCATTTTGATTTAAAACATAAGGTTTCAAAATGTCTTCCGAGCTAATGGTGCTTGTTGCAGTGAAGGTTGAAAAAAGCCGGATCTGAAGAAAGTGTTCAGGCCAAAAAAATTGAAAGCGGCAATTTCAGCCAGATTTGTTCACTGCAGATAGCTTTTGGAGCGACTTGTGCCGGAAGTCAAAAGCAAACAGGAAAAAGGGATTGTAAATGGCATGAAAAATGCAATAGAGAAGATACCTGAGATTGAGCATCTTCAGGATAGTCTTTAAGAAGGACATGCTCCCTTCAAGGCTTATTGACAGATATGCAGCGCAGCAATCTTCAAAACAAAAAAAGGGCTCAATCTCAGGATAATCATGACTGTCGATAAGGTAGGTATTCTAACAGGGACCGAGCACAACAAGTCGAGGAAAGGAGAAAAAAATGAAAAATTTACTCGAAAAAATTGAAAACATTTTGGTGGCTGCCAGCTTTGCCGAGGCCAATGCCCATGATACTGCCAGAGAATATATGGGCGCGACACCGGCTCAAGGCAATATGGGCCGACAACTTCAGAACTTTTTGGAGGATATCGGTCTGCAGGATGTTCCAGTAACCTATGGCATAGCCAGATTATAATAAAAATCGAGACAATTGGAGGATACAATGAGTGAGATCAAAGTGCTTTTAGTGGATGATGAAAAGGAGTTCGTCAATTCTCTGGCGGAACGTATTGAAATGCGGGATTTGGGCTCAAAGATCGCTTATGACGGAGAACAGGCCATGCGCCTGGTTCAAGACGAAATCCCTGATGTTGTGGTCCTCGATCTCAGAATGCCCGGCATTGATGGAATCGAGGTCCTGCGCCGGATGAAGAAACAGTATCCAAAGGTGCAGGTGATCGTCCTCACCGGCCATGGTTCCGAAAAAGACGAGCGAATGGCCAAGGAGCTCGGAGCTTTTGAGTATTTACAAAAACCAACGCCCATCGAGCAGCTGACCAAACTCATCAAACGGGCCTATAAAGAAAGAGTCGAAGACACCATGGTGGCGGCCACATTTGCTGAGGCCGGCGATGATGCAACCGCAAGGCAGACCTATGCCCGGAGTAAGAAAAGCAAAGATTAAAAAGCCTTTCTGCATATCAGGAGCCGGCAGGTGTCGATTTCAGTAGTGATTGTCTGCTTTGCCGAAGTTTTCCAGGACTACTTGAAGTCTCATTTCAAGGAGAAAGAGTGTCGGATCAGAGAAGCGGGAACAATTTCCGAGATCATGGAGTGCGCCGCCGCTGAAGCCCTGGACGTCCTTCTCCTGGATTTGACTGAAGAACGGCAGCGTGGTCTGGAAATTATCCGGCAGATTCACGCCAATTATTCACAGATCCCAATTGTGGTCGTGGTCCGTAAGGATGATGTTCAAACCTCCATTGCCGCGATGAACTCAGGGGCGTATGATGAGCTGTCCGATCCATTTGACTGGAATGTTCTGGATTCAAAAATTGAAGCGGCCTTCCAGGAAAAAGTACGAAAGGAAAAAGCAGCACAAAAGGTTGGTTTTTTTCAAAAAATCGAAGATTACTTTGCAGCTGCAGCTTTGGCGGAGCAGAGATCGCCGGAAATGGCCAGAAAGATAATCGCGGTTGGGAAGACGGGCAGAAGGCCCAGCGGAGACTTTGCGCCTTCTCTGCCAAAATCGAAAAAGAGTCGCAGGAGAGATAAATGAAAGATACCTTTGTTAGGAGTATGATGGTTCCCTTGGAACAGTATGCCACGGTGTCCGAGGAGGCCACCCTGCATGAGGCGGTCCTGGTCCTGGAAGAAGCCCAGAAGAATTACCTCAAAATCAGTCAAAAAAACATCTATCCCCATCGTGCCATCCTGGTGCTGGATGAACATGGACAGGTTGTGGGGAAGGTCAGTCAGGTGGATGTCATCAAGGCTTTGGAGCCCAAATATCAAGAACTGATCTCATCGAAGAATATGGCCAGCATGGCCACCAGCGGCTTTAGTACAGAATTTTTACGGAATATGTTAAGACCCTACGGTATGTTCAGCAAACCGTTGGATTTTTTGTGCCAGAAGGCGGCCAGGGTCAAGGTCAAGGAACTGATGTACACCCCGGATCAGGGGGAATTCGTGAACGTGGATGATTCTATGGATATCGCCGTGCATCAGTTTATTATGGGCCGTCATCATTCCCTGCTGGTCATGGACGACCATGAGGTCATTGTCGGGATTCTGCGACTGGTGGATGTTTTCAATGAAGTCGCCTCGGCGATCAAGGCTTGTAAGATTTGATAGTTGGAAGTTCCAGTTTATCAGGGAGAGGAGGCAAGCATGAAGATACGCGTGTTATTGGTGGATGATGAACAGCAGTTCCTTGATCAACTCGCAGAGCGCTTGAAGATCCGGGAGTATGATGTAAGCACCTGCCTGAGCGGAGAGGAGGCTCTGGAAAAAGTCAGGAAGTACAACTTCGATGTGTGCATTCTGGATGTGGCCATGCCCGGCCTGGACGGCATCGAAACCCTCAGAGAGATCAAACGCCTCAAACCCTTGATCGAAGTCATCATGCTCACCGGCCATGCCACGGTCGAGTCCGCGATAGAAGGAATGAAGCTCGGGGCCTTTGATTATCTTCTCAAGCCCACCCAAACTGACGATCTCGTAATTAAGGTTGAAACGGCAAACAAGCGAAAGGCCGAGCAGGAAGAGCGGATTCGCCAGGCCAAAGTCAAAGAGATCGTTTTGTCACCCAGGTCGGTTCTATCGAAGGAATAATCTTCAACATTCTTAATAATAATAGGTAGTTGTCTTGGAAACATCCAGGCAAGAACAGGAAAGCTGCGTCCATTGTCTGACTCAATACTGGAGGAGCGTTCATGCATCACGAAAATGAAATTTCACAAAATGGCGGTCTGTTGTCCAATAAGACTTTTTGGCTCTGTATCGGGGCAGGGGTATTTTTTCTGATCGCCTTTATTCTGCCGACTCCGGAAAGTCTGGTTGTGGTGGTTCAGGAGAATGGATTTGCGCAGCAGATGATCGATTGGGGGGTGGCCTCAAATGCCCTGGAGGCCGCGGACAAGACCATGATCGTCTTAGGGATCATCCCCATGGCGGTCATTTTTTTTGCCACCGAAGCCATCCCCATCGGCTTGACCGGCTTGCTCATGCCCATGCTGGCCTATTTTCTGGAACTGATGCCGAAACAGATGATCGGCAAGACTTTTGCCGGGGATGCGCCCATGTTTCTGCTCGGTGTTCTGGCCATGGGCGTGGTCGTGGTGGAGGTCGGCCTGCACAAGCGTCTGGCCACCTGGATTCTGGGTTGGACCAAAGGTTTTCTCCTGCCCATTTTTGTTCTGTCCATCAGTATGGCCGTTATCGGATCCTTTATATCGGCCCATGCCATGTGCGCTTTTATGACCCCGGTCATGATGGCGGTCTATTACGGGGCCGTGGCCGCCAACAGCCCAAACGGCGAAATCCGGCATGATCCGGCATTGGCCAAATTTCTGCTCTTCACCCTGTGTTACGCCCTCAATGTCGGCGGGGTCGGCTCTCCGGCGGCCGGAGGACGGAACGTGATCATGATGGGCTTTTGGAGCGGGTATGATGTCCCCATGGATTTTTTCACCTGGATGAAATACGGCTTCCCCATGGTCCCGGTTTTAGGCTTGATGGTGGCCGTGTATATGGTCTTTTTCTTTTCCAAAAAAATCAAAACCCGTGACTTGACGCCCGGTCTTGCGGCCATCAAGGAGGAGACCAGGCGTATGGGTAGGATGAAATACGGCGAATTCGTCGCCCTGGGCATGCTTATCCTCATCCTGGGGCTCTGGATCTTCGGTGGTCACGGCCTGGGACTCGGCGGCCCTGCCTTGTTGGCTCTTTTGATTCCGGTGATTTTCCGGATCACCGCCTGGCAGAAAATCCTCCAGGGCGTCTCCTGGGACGCCTGGTTCATGTACTGCGGGGCCCTGACCATGGGCGCTCTGCTCAAGGACAGCGGCGCGGCCCTCTGGCTGGCCCAATCCGTGATGAAGTTTTTGACCCTGGCCCATATGGATGAAGGCTTCGGCCTCTGGGTCGGGCTGTCCGCATTTTCCGGGCTGATGACCAACTTCATGTCCGATGCCGGGACAACGGCCCTCTTGGGTCCCATCGTCATCCCCATCGGGATCATGTCCGGCCATGTGGGCGAGCCCTGGGCCTCGGGAATGGCCGTGGCCTTTGCCACCTCCTTTGCCCATTTCCTGATTGTAGGTACCCCGAACAACGCCATTGTTTATGGTCTGGGCACCTATCCGGATACCGGGGAGCGGGCCATCAAACCCATTGATTTTCTGAAATACGGTTTTCTGCTCTGGGTGTTGTCCATGCTCGTGGTCTGGGTTGTCGGCTTTTTGGGGACGTTCTGTCTGCTCGGTTTTCCCGAGGGGATACTGGAGACAGCCAAGACAGTACTGGAGAGCGGGGCAGCTGACTGATTTTATTTTGCACAAGGAGTGAACAAAAATGAATCCCTATATTCTTTTAGTCGATGATGAAGTGCAGTTTGTCGAAACCATGCAGAAGCGACTGGTCAAGAAAGGCTTGAAAGTTGCCGCCGCTTTGAGCGGTTCAGAAGCTCTGGACGTGCTCGGTAAGCACCGGAATATCGACGTGGTGATCCTGGACGTCAAGATGCCCGGCATGGATGGGCTTGAAACCCTACAGGAGATCAAAAAGAGGCTCCCCCTGGTGGAAGTGATCATGCTGACCGGACATGCCACAGTGGAATCCGCTGTGCAGGGCATGAAGCTCGGGGCCTATGATTACCTGATGAAGCCCTGCGATCAGGAGGAATTGCTGGACAAGGTCCATGAGGCGGTGGGGGTCAAACGCAACAGAGAAGAAAAGATTCGTGAAGCCGCGGTCAAAAATGCCTTATCCGGCTTTCAGGATTAAAATCAGACTTCGTAAGTGTCTGACAAATTTGGTACTTAACTATTTATAATGTTTGGATTGTCTTCAAAATGCTGCAGCGTCTGAGCCTGCGCTCAAAAATCATATCTCTGATTCTGGCCATGGGCAGCATTTCCATAGCCGGCTTTTTTTCTCATCACCATCATGGTGCTGGCGGCAGAAATGTGCTTGCGTGCAGCATTGATGCCGCTCCAAAAAATGGATTTTTTGCAGCGGCATCTTATATTTCACCATTCAATGATATCTTCAAATAGGGAATAGAATTTACCATGCTCTAGTAATTCCAGCATTGAAAATAATTTCTTTGCAGCTTCTTCAGCGGTTCTATCTGCATCTGAGGAGGCTATTTCCGTTGTTAAACGCCCAGGATGAATTGAGCAAATCCTTATGCCCTTATCTTTAAATTCTCGACACAGACATTGCGTGAGCATGTTTTGTGCAGCCTTGGCAATTCTATACGAATAGGAGCATTTTACATTATCAAGCTCTCCTTTTGAAACTTTTGAAATTGATCCAAATCTTGATGAAACATTAATGACTACACCATCTTTGGATAAAAATGGTAAGACGGCTTGAGTAACTCGAAATGCTCCGATGCAATGGACATCAATCAAAGATAACACTTCATTTGCTATTGTTTCATCAAGATGAGCTCCACTGCCAGGAATGCCTGCATTGTTTATTAGGACATCAACGGCCCCATTCTCCTTCAAAGACTCGTGTATTGTTGATTGAACTTCATCGCTGGTGATATCTGAGATTATTGGAATGCAATTAGGCAGTTCTTTTAATTCATTTATGCCTTTATCATTCCGGATGACAGATAGAACATTCCACCGATTTGAAATGAACTGCTTTGTAAGGGCTAAACCTAACCCTCTTCTCGCTCCTGTTATTAGGACTGTTTTGTTCATAATTGACTAAAATATAACGCGCTACTAATCAGTCGCGCGGCTTTTTGCGTCGGCTGTATTAGCTTTGTTGGGCGAAGATCATATTAATGAAACTTGTTTTTTTCAATTCCAGACGACACTTTGCAAGGTAACATCCCAAATCAAAAGCTTCTTTCAGTGACAAGATGATGACGTTTGACTGTGTTGCTTTCCATCTTTCGGCCGCTGAAAACGAACTGAAATAATGTACATGATTGCAAAAAGTATCACACACATCACAGCACGTACTTGGGTTCTTTGGAACTACTAAAGATAAGACTATGCCTTCCGGTGAGACACGTTTGACAGCTTTTGATGAAATAGTGAGCTTTATCAAGGTGCCTGTGTTTGGACAAAGCGACTCCACATTAGCCTGCTGTCCAAGTAAAACAGGATACATAAGCGTATCAAGCGCACACCATGTGTATAAATCCTTACAGCCTACTTGAAATAAATATGGCGTTGGGGGCAAGGACAATCCTGATGCGATAATATTTCCAGCCTGATTATATTCAACGTACGGTAAGGATAATAGCGTCAGTTTGACACTCTCATGAGACATGTTGCTTACGCTTGCCAAGTAGTCAATTCTCACGGGCTGACCATTTACCAGGCACCGTAAAATGTTAGTTTTGTTTGTTGGTTTCGGAGGCATTCTATGCTGATCCAACTCCGCTTCTATTGAAATAGAGACCAGGAACCTTAAAAAAAGTCGCCTCAGTCGGTGTGGAGGAAGGGAGGATGCTGCTTCCAGAAACCGGTGGCCTGCTCAAAGGCGTGGGCGAGCTGCAGCACGGCGAAATCCTCACCGGGCCTCCCCACGATCTGCACACCCACGGGCAGGCCTTCCGGAGTGAACCCGCAGGGCACCGAGATGGCAGGGAGACTGATCGTGCTGATATAGTAGCACGTTTTCATCCAATCGATATAGGTGTCCAGGTCTTGAATATTTCATCGGCATCTGAAATCGCGGGACAGCGGGTTCAGAAACCGGCTTCCGGGTTCACGGTTTTTCCAAAGACCGGATTAAAGGTTTGCGAGCCGGCCCCGAACTCCGGGGTATTGGTCTTGCCCAGGGAGATGGCTCCGGCCTTTTTCAGCCGTTCCACGATCAGGCCGTCCTCGTCCGGAATATAGTCCTGAAAGGCCAGAGATCCAAACGTGGTCCGTATGCCCTTGGTCGGAACAAGATCTTTATGGGCAATCGGCAGGCCGTGCAGGGGGCCGGGGGCTTGATTGGTCGCCAGCGCCCTGTCGGCGGCGGCAGCCTGATCCATGGCCTGTTCCGGGAGCAGGGTCACAATGGCATTGACCTGGGGATTGGCCCGATCGATCTGGGCCAGATGCGCCTGCATGACCTCGACGGCCGACAATTCCCCGGCCCGGATGCTCCGGGCAAGCTCCCAGGCCGGGAGGAAGCATATCTCGTGATTTGTCATTGTCTGCTCCTTGTGTTTTCAGGGAAACGAAGTAACAATCTGTCCATAGACATATGATACGAATGAGGCCTCTGTCTATAGCGAAAAAAGGCCTATCATATCTGTTACAGCTTCCCCAAAAAGGTCGACAGCCGGGGGTATACCATTTCTGCATCGGTTGTGGATACCCAGGGCCGCCTGGCGGCCAACTACGACAAGTGGCATGTCTGCAGTACCGGGGTCTGCCGGGAAAAAGACTTTTTCCTTCCCGGCGAGCGTCCCCTGGAAACATCCGAGGTCCGCGGCGTCCGGGTCGGACTGGCCATCTGCTACGATGTTCGTTTCCCGGAAGTCACGCGGAAGCTCGTTTTGGAAAAGGACATCGCCCTGTTGCTCCATCCCGGCGGCTGGCCGCGGGATGCGGGATTTTATACCTGGCATACCTTTGTCCAGACCAGGGCCATGGAGAACGCTGTCTTCATCATGAGCACGAACTGGGCCGGTCCGGACAAGGGCGAAACCGCTTTTTGTCCTCCGTTTGTGGACGGCCGGGACCTGAAGCTGGAAAAGCAAGGAATCGTCCAAAGTGGGGGGCTCGCCTTCTTCTCTGATTTCCAAAGTTCGAGAGAAGAGGGCTAAAATATTGAGGATTTTTTGGAAGCCGGGATCGCTCCCAGCTCCCCGCTCAAGGTTGCAGACAAAAGCCCTGGAGTCGCCGGCTTTTTGAACCATCTCGGTTTGATCCCACCCTTTCTGGCGGCGCAGGGCAGTGGTTGCACTCGTTCGTCGTCCCGCTAGAGCAGGTAAAATTCTCGCATTCGGATTGGAGTTTCAGGAACGATTTGGCTTGGTGGCCGAATTTTCAAGCATATGGGCCCTTTATCCGCGCGTTTTTTACGTCGGCTGAAATGGCGATGTTATGTGATTTTACAACTCAAGCCTTGACATTTTGGTCATAATGGTCATAATGACCAAAAAGGAAGTCGAATATGGGAAACAATATCTCCGTGGCCGAGGCAAAAGCCACTTTCTCAGAATGCATACGGAAAGTTGAAGCGGGCAACCCAGTCCTTATCACAAGGCGTGGGAAACCAGTCGCTGCTCTAGTGAGTCCCGGTGATCTCGAACACCTTGAACGCTTGAGGAAGGCAGGTCCGGAGAGTGGGCTCGCCAGTATTGCCGGCGGTTGGGAGAATAGTGAAGAATTGGCCTCAATTCTTGACGCCTCCCCTCGGCAGGGACAACGAAACACCCCTGATCTCGACCACTGACTATGGCATTCCTCTTTGACACTGACGCAATTTCGGAGCTTCTCCGCCCGCGGCCCGCAACAGCCTATGTGAAATGGATAATGGGAGTTGCTCGCGAAGAGCAATTCACAAGTGCTGTTGTTATCGGCGAATTATACAAAGGTGCCTATCGTTCCAATGACCGCGAACGCCACATATCAAATATCGAGCAGCGAGTTCTGCCTGCCGTCACTGTTCTGCCTTATGACATCGGCATTGCTAAAGTTTTCGGCAGCATCCGTGCACATCTCGAAGATACAGGTATGATCCTTCCTGATGCGGACATTCAGATTGCGGCTACAGCCATTGGTCATAATCTGGAGCTTATTACCGGGAACCTTCGCCATTTCAAGCGGATCTCAGGTCTAAAGCTCAACCATGTCCTCGCAAACTCACGAAACCGATAAGTTCCATTTCGCACACGGCGGCACATATCGATAGATTTCAACCTTGCTTACGGCAATGTGGAGTATATAGAACTTCAGAAGCGGGGTGGACGTTGGGAATAACTCTTTCTTGCAAGCTATATCAGGGCTCTTCCGGGTTTTTATTTTAAATAGTTAGGTGTCAGCCCTGCCGCTGGCAAAGCTGACACTTGCATTGTAAACATAGCCCGCTATTGCGAGGAATCTTTGACGAAGCAATCTCCTAGGAGCTGATTTGTTCAGAGAAATGAGGACCACAAATCAGCTTGCAATTTTTTCTCATTTTATTAGTCTTGTAAGTGGAACTGCTCGAAAATCGAAAATTCTACAGCGGCAGGACGACGACCATGAAACAGGAATATGTTGTTGGGATTGATGCCGGATCGGTCAGCGTCAACTGCATTGTGATCGATTCGCAGAAAAAAATAGTCTATGAGCATCCCTATCGCCGGCATTTTGGTCAGGTCCAGAATACCGTGGAGGAAATACTGGGGGAAGTGGGGCAAGGCTTTGGCCAGGACTGTTTGGAACATATCAGTTTTACAGGGAATTACGGAAAACTGCTGGCCGAAAAACACCATGGATATTTTGTGCTGGAATCCATTGCCCAGATTGTGGGCACGATTTTCATCCTCCCGGACTGCAGGTCGATCATCAGTATGGGCGGGCAGGATACTGCGGTATACCAAATCGTTCATCAGAACAATCTGTGGGAACTGAAGTCCTTCAATACCAACGGGCCCTGTGCGACAGGGACCGGCTCGTTTATTGATCAGCAGGCCCAGCGATTGGCAACTTCACTCTATGATGAAGAAAAATCGAACCATAAGATTGAGGATGTTTTACATGATTTTATTGGATTAGGAATGAAAAGCCGGAATCCGGCGCATGTCGCGTGCAGGTGTACTGTGTTCACAAAATCGGATATGATTCATCTGCAAAACAAGGGTGAGCCCTTAGAGAATGTTATCTATGGACTGCATGTCGGAAATGCTCGAAATTATATGAGCACTATAATTAATAACAGGTCCCTTGAAGAGCCCATTGTCTTTATAGGGGGTTTGACGTTAAACGCGCTTCAAGTGAAGAGCTTAAAGGAATATTATCCGAATCTCTGTGTACCGGATTATAACACCTCTGTCGGCGCCCTGGGGTCTGCTCTTCAATTCCTGAATGAAGACGGCAAAATATCGCAGAGGACTGCAACACGCAAGAAAAATGGCTTCGACGAGAACACGTATTCAGAACAGCACGAAATACAGCGTACCTCACGACTCGCATTAGAAAAGAGCGTCTTTCCGGATGATAATGAAGTTGAAAATTTTCATTTTGAAGATGTCCAGGATGTCATTATCGGGATTGATATAGGGTCTACGACAAGCAAATCAGTCGTTATTTTAAAAGAAAAGAATACAATTATACATAAAAAATATCTGCCGACCCAAGGGAAGCCCATACAGGTTACAAAAGTCCTGCTGGATGAAATTCAGCAAAAGTTTGGGGGGATGATACATATAAGAGGTCTGGCCACTACAGGATCCGGACGGTATGTTGTCGGCGATTTTTTAAATGCAGATTTGATCATCGATGAAATAACGGCTCATGCCAAAGGTGCGGTGCACAGAGACCCTGCGATTGATACGATTTTTGAAATAGGGGGGCAAGACTCAAAATATATCAGTTTGCAGAACACCTATCCCCTGGATTTCGATATGAACAAAGTCTGCTCAGCAGGGACCGGGAGTTTTTTGCATGAGCTGGCCAATAAATTTGATATCAATATCGTCAACGAATTCCAAAATGTTGCCCTGTCCTCCCATTCACCGGTGAAACTGTCCGAGCGGTGTACGGTCTTTATGGAATCTGATCTGGCGGCCTATGATCAGATGGATATTCCCAAACAGGACCTAATGGCCGGCCTGTGTTTTGCAATCGTTGCCAACTATCTGAACCGGGTGGTTGGCAAACGGACGATTGGAAAAAAAATCATGTTCCTGGGAGGGCCGTCGCTGAACAAAGCCGTGGTTGCAGCTTTTGAAAGCACATTGGGTGCGGAGATTCTTGTCCCCAAACATCGCGAAGTGATGGGGGCCTTTGGCGCCGCCGTCAGCCTGAAGGAGAAAATTGATCAATCCCCTTCGCTGCAAACAGGTTTCCGAGGGATCGAACAGGTTCTCAACGATCAAATGGAATATTCCGAGATCATTTGCAGGGCGGATCCCGACTGTCATAATATGTGCAAGTTGAAAGTCTATAATTTTGGAGGAAAGAAGAGTATCTGGGGCGGTGAGTGCGGACGATATGAGACGGTTCAGAATGTTTCGCATAAGACGGAAAATATCTTTGAACTCTGGCATCAGATATGGGACAAGCACATGAGCGGCCTGCAGAATACCTGTCCTGATGACGACCGGCCGCGGGAACAGGCGGGGCGGACAAGCATCGGCATCCCAAGGGCCTTGTTCACTTTTCAAACAGCTGTTTTTTGGGCCTCGTTGTTTACCGATCTGCACCTGGAGGTGCTTCTTTCGCCGAAAACAAACAGGAGAATTGTTCAGGACGGGGTTCATCATGTCGCGGCCGAAACCTGCTTTCCGGTGAAAGTCGCGCATGGCCATGTCCAGGCGCTGCTCGGAAAGACAGATTATCTCTTTCTGCCGACCATAATCAATATGGGCACGCCCCGGGCGGCTGAAAGCGGATTTTATTGTCCGCTGGTTCAATCATTTCAGTATATTGTGAGGCAGGCTCTGGAAATTGACAGTGATAGTCTGGTGAACCCCACGGTGCATATGAAGCTTGGCAGGGAGAAATTGGCAGCTGAATTATATCCTCAAATTTCAGAAAAATTGCCTGTCCGGAAGAAAGATTTCCGGAAAGCCCTGGATTCGGCTCTGGACCGCCATGAAAGCTTTCTGCGGGAATTGCAGGAAGCCGGTTCCGAGAGAATCGACTCTTTCAAGGCCGAAGCATCCCCGCTCATTATTGTGACCGGCCGGCCTTACAATTTATATGATGAGCGGATCAATCTGCGGCTCGGGCAGAACCTGTCCAAGCTCGGCATACAGGCGATGCCCATGGATTTTTTAGACACCTCCGCAGTAGATTTATCTGATTTTCCCTCAATGTACTGGGGCCTTGGGGCTCAGATTCTGCGAACGGCACGGTATATACAAAATCATGCCAATTGCTATGGATTGCATATCTCCAATTTCAGCTGCGGGGCTGATTCATTTCTCGAACATTTTTATAAGTATATCATGGGCGACAAGCCGTATCTTCTGCTGGAGCTTGATGAACACAGCTCTGCATCCGGAATCATGACCCGGCTGGAAGCATTCAAAAACGTCGTTGAAACCTATCACCGGAAACAAATGCAGATTGAGAAGGATGAAGCCTACTTCAATTGAATGCTGGGGGATAGAATTGAAGATTGAAGATTGAAGATATACCAGCATGAGGTTTCAGGTGTCAGCCCTGCCGCTGGCAGGTCTGACACATATTTATTTGATATTTATTACAATACCACGATTAAACTGTTTTGCTATTCATTTTGCAATCCACGACTGCCAGTTTGATCAGAGAAAGAAACTATTGGTCGACCACCTCCGTCATTCCGGCGGCTTGTCACGCCGACTTGTCACGGCGTAACTTCTTTGTGAAGCCGGAAGCTCTGAGCGAAGGCGGAATCCGGAATCCAGACTGAAAATGTAAAAGCTGGACCCCGGTCCCGGATCGGGGTCCGGGATGACGTTCCTGCGCCGGGGTGACGGAGGAAGAAAAATGAAGTTTCATACGTGTCGGGAAAGGCAAAATCAAAGCTAAGTTGGAGCAGTATATAAAGGCTATATCATGTATCGCAATGAAACATCCAGCTTTCAAACACTAACCCAGAAACTGGGTCAATTCGACCTGTCCGGGAAAAAATTTCTCATTCCGGAAATGAATCGGATTGGGTGTCATCTTCTGGCGAGTGTCTTTCAAGGCTTTGGCATCGATGCCGAGGTAATGCCGACATTTCAGAATCTGAAGAAGGGGAAAGAGGCCACATCCGGGAAGGAGTGTTTTCCGTGTCAGGTGACCCTCAGTGATCTTTTCAATTATCTTGATGCAGAAAAAAATCGATTGGGCGCTTTCTTTGACCCCGAAAAGTATGTCTATTTCATGCCTGAGGCGACCGGTCCCTGCAGGTTCGGAATGTACAACAAATTTCAGAGACTCGTTCTCGATTCGATCCCGGAATACAAAGACGTGAAGATCGGTTCATTGACAACTGAGAATTCATATTCCCTGGAAGGCATGGTGGATCCATCCCAGACCCGCCAGTTTCGAAAAAAAGCCTATCTTTCTGTTATCGTGGGAGATATTTTCGATCGTTTGCTCTGGCGCATACGTCCCTATGAAACCGAATCCGGCGCCGCAGATGCATGGATGCGCAAGGCTCTGGACGATATGTGTCGCTTTTTTGCAGAATCAGGACCGCAGATACAACTCGAGGCCTTAAATGAGGGCATAACAGACATTATTCAGGACGGGAAAAAGATCATTGACCCCCGGATTGAACGGAAACCGCGAGTCGGAATCGTCGGGGAGATCTACCTGCGATCGCACACCCATTCCAATCAGGATCTCGTCCGCCTCCTCGAGCGCTGCGGTGCCGAGGTCGTCGTGGCCTCCATCACCGAATGGATGGATTTCACGGCCTACGATCATGTCCGGCGATCTTTCAAGGAGTGGGTCCTTGCTTGCAAATCGGCCAATTTCAAGGAATCTTTTGTGCATTTGAAGAAATACCTCACATACCGACTCACATTGAAATATCAGGAAAAAATGCAGCATATTTTGTATGGCAATGCACAGCAGTCCATCGACTTGGAACATCCGTCTCGTGTCGCAGATTTGGAAAAAATTGTTTTGGAAAACGACATCTACACCTTTGAAGTCGGAACAGAAGCCTCTCTGAGTATTGCCGGTCTTTTAGAGTATGCACACGATCACTATGACGGCGTCGTGAATGTGTACCCCTTCACCTGTATGCCTGGAACGATTACTGCCTCAGTGGCCAAGCCGCTCATGAGTCAACTGGACATGCCTTGCCTGGACCTGGCCTATGATGAGACGATTCAGCCCGGACGAGAAGCGACCATCGAGACCTTTATGTATCAGGTCAAAATGCGGCATGAGCATAGAATGCAAGCTTTTGGGTTGCAGGCGGAGCCGGCATTAGCCTAAGCCAGGCTTGTAAAGCCTTCGGCCAGGTCTTCCAGGGCCGCATCGTTGAGAATGGTGATGGTACGACGCTCCATTTTGATAATGCTTTCATCGCTCATCCGCTTGAAGACTCTGGACAGAGTTTCCTGGGTCGTGCCCAAAATTTTAGCCAGAGTGCCCTTGGTGACGTCCAGGTGAACGGTTGCTTGGCCTCCGCTTTCATCCTGCAGGTGCATGAGGTAAGTGGCCAATCGGCTGGGGAGCTCTTTCAGGGTTAAATCCTCAATCGTATTTGTGAAGTCCCGGAGTCTTTTCGCCAGAACAGCAAGCATGTTCATGGCCAGGGAGGGATCCCGGGCAAAGAGGTCCCGGAGGTGATCCCGCTGAAAAAAGAGCAGCTCACAGTTTTCATGGGCCTGGGCGTGGGCCGGGAAGGTGCTTCCGGCAAAGACCGGGACTTCACCGATGGGATGGCCAGAGCTGAAGATGTGCAGGATCTGCTCCTTGCCTTCGGGGGATAGCTTGTAGACCTTGACCTTGCCGGATTGGACCACATAGAAGCCCTCGGCCCGCTGATCCTGGCGGAAGATGGTTTCTCCTTTGACATAGGATTTCCAGCGGCAGATCGACTCGATTTCCCTGAGTTGATCGTCCTTTAGTCCCTGAAACAGGGGAATGTCGTTCCAGGCAATGGTCTTGGGCATCCGGCCGGCACCTTTTCCCTTTACTCTGCCCGGGAAATACACTCCACCGGGCAGGAATCAATGGCCTCCTGGATGTCTTCTTCAGAACCCGCCTGGGAGTCAATGACATAAGCCAGTTCATTGTCGGCGTCAAAACCGAAGACATCGGGACAGATCTCCACACAGCTTTCGCAGCCGGTGCATTCCTCCTGATCAATCACAACTTCTTTGCTCATGTTCAACCTCCATTGAATGCGTTTTTCTTCATAGTGAGCTTCATTTTGGTCCAAATTTTGGTATCGGCCTGATAATATAAATGAAAATTGAATAATGAAGACCTCAATTTATGATGACAGTAAGTATAGAGCAATTTGTCATTGCCTTCAACCCACAGAGAGCCAGAACCCGAAATTTCACCCTCTATCCTTCTTGACCGGCATGATTAAATATCAGAGGATAAGAGTCGCTGCTTGGGGCTCAGGTGATTTTTTCAAGATCAACAGCCGAACAGCGTATAGGTGTATTATATTAAATATCAAATAGATGTATGTCAACTTTGCCGGAGGCAAAGTTGACAGAGGAGAAGTATTATGAAAACAGTCAATGCCTTGCGCTATGGATTGGCATCATGCGTTTTGCTGCTTCTCATCGGTTGTGCCGGGTTCGGAAAATTGCAGGTCGAGTGTCTTTACAATTGCGAGCAGGATGTGCAATCTCTTGTGGACAACTTTGACGACTTTTTTGTCTACTACGCAGGACAGGATACGGATTTGGCCGCGGCCATACTGTTTGACCCCCGGGACGACGACAGGCAGATCCGGCCCGGAAGATGGAAGCCCCTGAAGGAGCCGGACGAAGCCAGGCATATCATTGACATTATGGAGGCCGGAGTGCAATTTTCTCCGAAACTCTACACAGTGCTTGGTGAACAGCAAAAAGTGTACGGCTATCTGTATACACCCTATCAGCACGTGCCTGTCAAGCAGGTGGCTCCCGGTGTTGTTCGGCTCAATTATCTTCCACAACCGCGGCATCTCCAGTACGATACCGGGGCCGGGCCCTACATGCATGTAAATGAGTGATAAGGAGCGAGACATGGACATGATTAAACACTGGATGTTTTGGCTGTCGCTTGGAGTGATCCTGTCGGCTGCCGGCTGTGCCGGATTCGGAAGCTTGCAGGTAGAATGCGCCTATAATTGCGGATATGAAGTGCAGGCCATTCTGGACGATTTCGAGGACTATCATGTTTATTACTCCGGGCAGGATCCGGATTTGTCGGCGGCGATCCTTTTTGATCCCCGAAATGACGCCAGGCGGATACAGCCCGGCAGATGGAAAAAAGTGGTTGACAAAGATCTTGCCCGGGACATCATCCGGGTTTTAGAGGCGGATCCACAATTTCAGCCGAAATTTATGCGGGTTCTCGGGGCCAAAGACCAGGTCTACGGCTATTTGTATACGCCGTACCGGCATGTCCCGGTCAAACAGCAGGACCCGGGGGTCATAAAAATCTATAACCTCCGCCAGCCGGCCCATCTGCAATACGATAACGGCGGCTCTGAGGTTCAGAATATTCAAGGCTTTGAGCGTTGAGACTGCAGGAGATATTTGCAGCCCCGCAAATCAGGATGGTTCATCTGTGAAACTATAATGAAGGAGGCTGCCATGCCTTTTATGCAATGTCACGATATTCAAATCTTTTACCAGATTGAGGGCTCCGGCTTTCCTGTACTTTTTATCGGGGGCCTGGGCGGGGGAAGCTGGTCCTGGTCCCGGCAAATTCCTTTTTTTGCCGATACCTATCAGAGCATCGTATTCGATAATCGCGGCGCCGGCCGGACCGACGCACCGCCCGGCCCCTACAGCATGGAACAGATGGCCATTGATACCGTCCGGCTTCTGCATGGACTGGAGGTGGAAAAGACCTTTGTGGTCGGCCTGTCCATGGGGGGGATGATCGCCCAGGAACTGGCCATGCTGCTTTCTCACCGCATCAAAGGGCTGGTGCTGGGCTGCACCCATCCCGGGGGCGATCTTCAGATCAAGGCCGAGGATTGGGTCTATGAGCAGCTTCTCCAGAATCAAGGCTTGAGCCAGGACGAAATCATCACCAAGAACATTCCTCTGCTTTTCAGCCCAGCGACCCGGGAGAACCGCCCTGAAACCCTGGATGCCTATAGGAAACAGCAGCTGGCGGCGTCGGAGCAGCCGGAGCATGCCTTTCAGGCCCAATATCAGGGAATCCAGGGTTTTGATTTTTCATCTCGACTTTCCAAAATGCCCGTCCCCACCCTGGTGATCACCGGCAGTGAAGATATCCTGGTGCCGCCGGAAAATTCCAGGATCATGGCCGAGACCATTCCTTTGGTTGAGCTCAGAGAGTTGCCTGAAACCGGGCACGCCCTGCATGTGGAACAGACCGAGGCCTTCAATCAGGCGGTCCTGGACTTTTTTCAAAGACATGCCTTATGATCATCGATGATGTGCTGTCCCAACTGGATGGCGATGCCCCGGTCAAAGACATCCGGCAGGGAGTCTTTCATACCGGGGTCTGGACCAGGCACTGCGGCCTGGCGGCCTCGCTGCCCAGGGACGCTTTGCAGCATACCCCGCCCCTGGTGAGGGAACCAGGGCAGCTCTTGAAGAAAAGCGCCCTGGAGCTGACACAGTTTGTCTATTCCGAGCGTATCCTGGAAGCGGCCATGGGCATGGCCTGCCTCAATTCCCTGCTCCAGGTGCCGCTCGACGACTGCCAGGAACGCAATGCCGCAGAAATCATCCTGGAGAAGGGGCAGGGAAACAATGTGGCCATTGTCGGTCATTTCCCCTTTATCCCCAAGGTCAGGGAAGTGGCCCGCCAGGTCTGGGTCATTGAAAAGAATCCCGGACCCGGGGATCTCCAGGCGTCCGAGGCCGAGACGTATCTGCCCCAGGCCGACCTGGTGGCGATCACCGGGACGGCCTTCACCAACCACAGCATTGATGCCCTTCTGGCATGGTGTGATCCCGGGGCCTATGTCCTGATTCTGGGGGATTCCGCCCCCATGTCCAGGGTTCTTTTTGCCTACGGGATCGATGCGGTCGCCGGCACCTGGGTCGCGGACCCGGAACTCGCTCTGCGCTGTGTGAGTCAAGGGGCCAATTTTCGCCAGATCCAGGGAGTAAAGCGTCTGACCTTGTGTAAGCACAGTGCATAAACACTGTGGCGACAGGGCTCGTCTCCATACATTACCCATTTTGCGCCAGGCGCGAAATGGGTAATTTTTTTTAAGCGGGTCCAGGGGCCGCAAGGGTTTCAGAAATGCACTCCTGTTGAGGCAAGGGTTGCAGAATTGCGTCAACCGAATCGGTCTTTTGGCTGTGGCGCACGGATTCACACGAGTCCGGTCTTGCGGTCTGCGGCACGAAATATGCAAATAAACCAGGTGCAGGTTGTCACTGCATTGGTACGTCCCTTGGAAATCAACAGCAACAAGCCGGCTCTTTCAGTAAGCAGGAGACCGGCTGTGCTTGAGGAGGAAACAGGTATGAAAATCGGTATCTCAGCGACTGGTCCTGATCTTGAAGCCCAGGTGGAGCCCCGCTTCGGCAGGTGTCCCTATTTTTTGATTGTCGATCCGCAAAGCCTTGATTTTGAGGCCTTGGAAAATCCGAGCACGGCTTCCATGGGCGGCGCCGGGATTCAGTCCGCCCAACTGATGTCGGACAAAGGGGTATCCACGGTCCTGACCGGCAATTGCGGGCCCAATGCGTTTCGAACCTTTGAAGCGGCCAATATCCAAGTGGTGACCGGGGTGAGCGGCCCTGTTCGCCAGGCAGTGGAACAGTTTCAATCAGGCGCTTTGAATCCGAGCGGGTCCGCGAATGTCGACAGCCACTCCGGCATGGGCGGCGGAAGCGGCCGAGGCCGGGGCCTGGGTATTGGTGGCGGCGGCGGAAGCGGCATGGGACGCGGACTGGGTCGAAGCATGGGGACCGGAGGCGGTATGGGTCAGGGCCGGAGAATGAACACCGGTCAGGTTGAGCCTTCAGGGACTCCTGGCGAACAGAGCCGGTCCGGAGGCCAGGAACGATCCGATGAACTCAAGCGCTTGAAGCAGGAAACGGAAGCCTTGCAGAAACGCATTCAGGAGATGGAGTCCGGCGGGGAGAAAGCATAGGGCATAGGGCAGAGGGAAGTCGGAAGTCGGAAGTCGGATGTCGGATGTCGGAGGTCGGGAAGAGGGAATGATGAAGGACATCGGATGTCGGGCGGAGGAAAGAGGGGAAGAGGGAAGTCGGATGTCGGAGGGCTGGAAGAGGGAATGATGAAGGACATCGGATGTCGGGCGGAGGAAAGAGGGGAAGAGGGAAGTCGGAAGTCAGATGTCGGAGGTCTGGAAGAGGGAATGATGAAGGACATCGGATGTCGGGCGGAGGAAAGAGGGGAAGAGGGAAGTCGGTGGTCGGTAGGCAAAGGGAAGGGTGCAGAGGGAAGAACAAGAAGGAAATTGGAAATTGGAAATTAACAAGAAAAGAATGCAGAAATGCAGAGTGTTATCGAAAACCTCATCCAATTTCTAATTTCCAATTTCCAATTTCAAATCCGGTTACTGCGAATTGAATTGCTCCACCTGATAATTGTTCGGTAGATGGGCCGAGCCCTTGACGCAGGGAAGGCCGGTCTGGTCGGTGATGGTTTTGGCGAGTTCATCCAGACCTTCAAAAAAGCCCTTGCCCAGGTGCCAGGTTTTGCTTTCGTCTTTGTGACAGAAGGCGCAGGTCACAAAATGAATGGTGTCTGCGCCTTTTTGTTTGAGGATATCGGCCATGGCGAGATTATTTTCCAGGGAGGTCTGGAGGCTGAAGACACCCACCAGCCGGGCCTGCTCATAGGAAGCAAAGCCTTGACGGCAGCCTTCAATGGACCGAATGCAGGAGGTCAGGGGGCAATTGTTTTCATTGTCTCGACAGCGGAACAGGCCAATGTTTTTCATGCGCTTCTCCTTTTTTTCGTTGCACTGCCTTGATTTCGGGTCATGTCAATCCCGCGGATAGAGGCTCCACATCCGGGCCAGTTCATCGTCTTCGCAGTGCAGTTCCGTGACCTGTTCCAGGCCTCCATCCCGGATCAGGTCCACCCCGTTTCCCGGTATGACCCGCCCGACATCTGCAACCGGAACATCAAGGCGGTGCAAGGCCTAGCAGACCTGCCCCACTGTGTCGGCCGGGACAGCCGCCGCAATGGTCCCCGAGGAAATCATGCGCAGGGGATCAAAGGAAAATTTTGACATCGAGTCCTCCTGTCACAATTTAGCAAGAGTCGTGCCAGAGCCTGGAAATCTGGACGTATTTGCGGCTGCCCAGCGTGACGGGGTCCATAGAGTTGTGCAGCTGCGACCCTTCAGGACGTTCTCACTGCAGGGAGGCGAGGTAGGCTTCCAAGCGGTCCATGGCTTCATTGATCGCATCCCGGCCGATGGTAAAGGCGATTCGGATGCAGTCCTTGTATCCTGATCCAAAGGCTTCACCCGGAACCACAACCACCTGCTGCCGGTCCAGGAGGTCCAGGGCGAACTCGCGGCTGTCCCGGGAAAAATGGCTGATGTCCGGGAAGACATAAAAGGCGCCGTCTGCACGGGTTAGCCTGATATGATCCATAGCGGCCAGACGTTTACAGATCAGATCCCGCCTGCTTTCGAATTCATGATACATAGCCGTGAACAGTTTTTGGTTCTTGAGTGCAGCCAAAGCGGCCCGCTGGGAAACAGATGACGCGCAGGAGGTGTAGTAGCTGGCCACCTTGATCATCGGGGTGATGAGCCACTCGGGGCCGAAGGCGTATCCGATGCGCCAGCCGGTCATGGCAAAGGATTTGGAGAAGGAATGGACCACCACGGTCCGCTCCTCCATTCCGGATAAGGAGCGGATACTTCTGGGAGTTCCGGAGGTGAAGCACAGACGTTCATAGACCTCGTCGCTCAAGACAAGGAGATCGTGACGTCTGGCAAAGGCGGCTATCTCTTGGAGCAGCGCTTCCGGGTAGACAGCCCCTGAGGGGTTGTTCGGCGTATTGAGCAGGAGGGCTTTGGATTTTGGAGTGACAGCTCGCTCCAAGTCCTCGATCCTGGGCATGAATCCGTCGGCCGGCCTGGTGTGCACCCCGGCGACGACGCCCCCCACCCATTCCACCTGGGGCTTGTAGGAGGGAAAGTAGGGCTCCGGGATGATCACTTCATCGCCGGGTTCCAGAGTCAGTCGAAAGAAAGCATTCAAAGCGCCCATTCCGCCGTGGGTGACCACCAGATTGCGGGTGCTCAGGGACTCTCCATTACGTTCCTTAAGATACGCGACCACCGCCTGGAGCAACTCAGGATCGCCCTGGGCCGGAGTGTAATGCGTGGCGCCGTTTTCGGCGTCCTGCAGGGCGAGGCGTGATATTTCAGCCGGGGTGTGGAAGTCTGGTTCTCCAATCCCCAGGGTGATGACTTTTTCATAGGCGGCAGCCCGCTGGGACATCTCTCGAATCACGGAAAAAGGCACCCGGTTGACCGGTTCGGCAATGCGCTGCTTCATGATGTCGTACTCCTTTGGGATATTGAAAACTGAAGATTGACGATTTAAGATTTCGGAATCGGCATCGCTATCAGGATCGGGATGGAAGTCTTCATCCTCATCATATCAATTCTCGATACCGATCCTGATTGTGATTCCGACTTCGAGGAAAAACAGTGAAGTTTCATAAAAGGGAAAGAGAAGATGACCAATCACAATTGTGCCTGAACGCGCTAGGGCACTGTATCCATTCTTGAAACGGCTGTAAAATGGAAAATTAAACGAAAGGACGTGCCGGATTTTCGAGCCTTCATGCCCGAACACAGTCAATTGGAGCTGTCTTGTCGCTCCAGTCAAACATAGCCCAAGAGCCTGGGGATGGTCATGATCAATGGCGGAAAGTAGGTGACCAGGAACAGGACCCCGAATTCGAGCAGCAGGAAGGGAATCACGGCCCGGGTGACTGTGGGCAGGGCCATGTTCGTCACCCCGCAGACTACGAAAAGACAGACCCCGAGAGGTGGGGTGAGCAATCCCACCACGATGTTCAACACCATGATGAAACCGAAATGCAGGGGATCGATGCCTACGGAGGTGGCTACAGCCATAAGCGTGGGAGCCAGGATGATGATTGCGGCCCCGCCTTCTAAAAACATGCCGATGAAGACCAGAAAAATATTTAAAAAAAGCAGAATCAAATAGGTGTTGGTGGTCATGCTGAGCATGCCCTGGGCGATTTTCTGGGGAATTTGTTCTGCGGTTAAAATCCAGGCAAAGACATTGGCCATGGCAATGATCAACAAAAGGACGGCGGTGGTGGTTCCGCTGCTGATCAGGATCTGGGGCAGATCTGACACTTTGAGTTCCCGGTAGACGAAAAGCCCGATGAACAAGGCATAAAAAACGGCAACCACAGCGGCTTCAGTGGGTGTAAACACTCCGCCGAGGATCCCTCCGAGAATGATCACCGGGGCCAGAAGGGCCGGCCCGGCTGCTTTGAAGGATTTCAAAAAACGGCCCAGGGAGTAGGGAACATCGTCTTTAGGATATTTATGCCGAATGGCGATCACATAGGAGAGGACCATCATGGAGACGCCCATGAGCAGGCCTGGGATGAGGCCGGCGGCAAACAGGGCCCCGATGGACAATCCAGTGGTCACCCCCATGATGACCATGAAGATCGAAGGCGGGATGATCGGTCCCATGGTGGAAGAAGCGGCAGTGACCGCGGCTGAAAAGGCCTTCCCGTAACCTTTTCTGACCATTCCCGGAACCAGGATGGTGCTCATGGCCGAGGTATCCGCCACGGCTGATCCGGATATGCCGCCGAAAAACATGGAGGCGACAATATTGGTATGGGCCAACCCGCCCCGGACGCGGCCCACCAAAACATTGGCGAAGTCAATGAGCCGGTTGGTGGTGCCGCCTTTGTTCATCAATTCTCCGGCCAGAACAAAAAAGGGAACGGCCATCAGGGGAAAGGAGTCGATGCCGGTAAACATGCGCTGGGCCATGAGGGTCAGCGGGATATCGGCCTTGAGCAGTGCGGCAAAGGAGGTGATCCCCAGGCAGAAGGCCACGGGAAAGCCCAGGAGCAGGGTCGATAAAAAAACAATGACGATCAGGGTGACCATGACGGATGAATTTCACCTAAGTTCAGATAGTTCAGCAATTCCTTTGGAATTGGTTAAGAGTATACCAATCCAATTTGGGTTTGTATCGGCAAAGACGATGATTCCCAGGGTTCATCGCCAGAATGTAAAAAATTTTTCCGGAGCATTACCTATGGGACGTTTTATAGTGTACTGCTCACCATATCCCGCTTGATACCGGCTTCTGTGGGAAAGAATGTATGCAGGATACCGGCCGTTAACTCGATGATCATCAGCAAAGCCCCTGCGAATATGGCCAAATATGGATAAAACATGGGGACTTCCATGGAAGGTGAGCGTTGACTGGCGTTAAAGACGGCCATGGTCCAGCCTTCCTTGGCGACGATAGAAAGAAATCCGATCATGGCCAGTTGGGTGCCCGTCACCACCCACTTCTGGAGAGCAGCTGGAAATTGTTCAACGAGAATCGAGACGCCGATGTGCCGGCCGTGACGCAGGGCCACGACCGAACCCAGCATGCCCATCCAGATCATGAGATAACGGGCGAATTCTTCAGACCAGGGGAAGGGGACGTAAATTACAAAACGAAAGATAATCTGAAAAAAAATGGCCAGGGACATAGCCATGCCGGTCACGACCAGCCCCCAGGCGGCGAATCGATTGGTTCCGTTTGCCAGGTGATTGACGATACACGATATGCGTTTCATGCACCTTCCTCTTTCTGGAGGATTCGAACCTCCGGATTCGAATCCGGAGGTTCGGCCAGTCTCTTATTCAGGGAGTTGCCCGTATTTTTCATTGGCCATGTCAATATGTTCCTGGATGATGGCCCCGGCCCGGTCCCCGACTTTAGCTTCCGCGGATTTTGCGGCTTCAAGGGCCTTGTCCACCCATTCCTGACCGGCTTTTTGGGTGATGAATTCCAAGGCCGGGGGTTGCGAAATTTCTCGGAATTGTTCCAGGCTTTCGGCCGTGGGCTTGTTCACGTTCATGCCCTTGGCCTGGAGTTTTTCCAGGCCCTGGATATTGGCTTCCTGGGAGAAGCCGTTGTGCACGGCGGCGAGCACATCCGCGGCCTCGGCAACTACTTCCTGCTGCTCAGGCGTGAGTTTATTCTGGAAAAAACTCTCGTTGATGAACACGAAAATAGGGTTGTAGAGATGGCCGTCCAGAATCATCTCGTCCTGGACTTCATAGAATTTCATGTCATGAATGAGGACAATCGGGCACTCCATGCCGTCCACCACGCCCTGCTGCAGGGCCATGTACAGCTCGCCAAAGGCAATTGGGGTGGGATCGGCGCCCAGGGCCTTGACCATTTCCATGTGCGCCGGGTTTTCCATGGTCCGGATTTTCAAGCCCTTCATATCTTCAGGGGTTTTCAGAGGCCGCTGGTTATTGGTGAAGTGGCGGTACCCGTTCTCGGTGATTGAGAGGATGCGCACCCCGGTCTCAGCGAGAAAGGCTTTGTTGAACTGCCGTCCGAAGTCTCCGTTGAAGGCTTCCCAGGCAGCCGGGGCGCTGGAAAAAAGATAGGGAATGTCGAAGACCATGACTTCGGAGAAAAAGCCCGGGACCGGACCCGAAGACAGGGTGCCCATTTCAATGGTGCCGAGTTTGACCCCTTCCAGGGCTTCCCGTTCGCTCCCGAGGGCGGAGGCGTGATAGGGCTCAACAACAACCTCGCCGTTGGTGCCCTTTTCTACCATATGCTTGAAGATTTTCACCGCCTTGACGGTGCGGTTGTCTTCATTGGCGGGTCCGGAATTGGCGAGTTTGATGGTTGTTTTGGCGGCAGCGCCGGTGCTTAAGCCTAGCACAAGAAGCAGGATCAGGAGTGTGAAGAGTTTTTTTTGCATAGTGGCCTCCTTGTTGTTTGCAGTTTGTTTCGACAAAGAAGAATGTGGATGAGTTTTGGTCAACGCTCTCTATACGTAGAAAAGATCGGGCCTGTCAAACCTAGGGACGATCTTCAGTGCAGGAATCGGGTCCCGGCCTTGCCGCGAACCGAGGCCTCGAGGTCTTCTATATGGGTGATCACCGCCTGAGCGCCCCCTCCTGATACAAACTGCATGGCGGCTTCCACTTTGGGGAGCATGGCCCCGGCTGAAAAGTGGTCCTTCAGGATATGCCGGGATATTTCCTCCAGACTGATTGTCTGTAAAAAACGCTCCGTCGGTTTTCCAAAGTCCAGGGCCACGCCCTGAACATCCGTGGCAATGACAAAGAGATCCACCCCGACTTCTTCAGCCAGGCGCGCGCTGGCCAGGTCCTTATCGATCACCGCATCCACCCCGTCAAAGGTCCGCCCCTTTCGCACCACCGGGATCCCGCCGCCCCCGCAGCAGATCACAATGAAATCCTTTTCAATGAGGGCCTTGATTTCCCGTTTTTCAACAATAGTCACCGGTTTGGGGGAGACTACAACCCGGCGAAAGCCTTTGGGAGTCTCAATGACAGGATAGGGCAGGGTCAGGGCTTTTTCTCGATCAAAGGCCGGTCCGATGGGCTTGGATGGTTTTTGAAAGGAGGGGTCCTGTTCGTCGATGACCACATAGCTGATCAGGCTCACCAGGGGCTGGGCATTGATGCCCATTTCCATTAGGGCCTCGTCCAGGGTGGATTCGATCATGTAGCCGATTTGACCCTGGGTCTGGGCCACGAGGATTTCCAGAGGCATGCGCTCCACTGTGTCGCAGCACTCCTGCTGGAGCATGAGATTGCCCACCTGCGGCCCATTGCCGTGGGTGATGATGATCCGGTAGTCTCTGGACAGGCGGGCGATCTGTTTGGCCGGGACCTTCAGATTCTCCAGCTGTTGACCGGCGGTGCCGGTTTGTCCTTTCCGGATGAGGGCGTTGCCCCCCAGGGCTATGAGAAGCACCGGTTTTGGCCGGTTCGAGGTCTTCTTCATGTTTTTTTCCCGCAGATTTTCATCAGGACGGCGTTTTGGGCGTGCATGCGGTTTTCTGCTTCATCAAAGACAATGGATGCCGGAGACTCCATGACCGAGTCCGTGGTTTCCACGCCGCGCTCCGCAGGCAGACAATGCATGAACAGCGCTTTATGGCCGGCGGCAGCCATGAGCGCATCGTTCACCTGAAAGGCCTGGAACTGTTCTTTCCGTTTATCGGCCTGGTCCTTCTGACCCATGGAGGCCCAGACATCAGTGTATACTACGTCCGCATCCCTGACTGCTGTTTTGGGGTCGTGACTGACGGCCACTTCAGACAGACCGGCGTCTTTGGCCGCCTGCACCGTTGTTGTATCAGGGTCATAGCCTTCGGGGCAGGCACAGACAAAATGAAAGGGCAGACGTTGGGCCAGGCGGAGCCAGGAATGGACAATATTGTTGCCATCTCCCAGATAGACGATCTTCAAATCCCGGAGATGTCCCCGGTGTTCCAGAATCGTGAACATGTCTGCCATGATCTGACAGGGATGGTTGTAATCCGTGAGGCCGTTGATCACGGGTACGGCGGCATGCTTGGCCAGTTCGAGAAGATGTTCGTGTGCGAACAGGCGGGCCATAAGCAAGTCATTATAGCGGGCCAGAACCCGGGCCACGTCCTTGACCGCTTCCCGCTGACCGATGGCGATGTCCGAGGGGCCGAGATACAGGGCGTGGCCCCCCAGGCGGAAAAAACCGGTTTCAAAGGAGACCCGGGTCCGGGCCGAAGGTTTGGCAAAGATCATGGCCATGGAGTGGTCTTTGAAGGGCTTGAAGTCTTCACGTCGCTGAAATTTTGCCTTGATCTCGCCGGCCAGGGCGAAGGTTTCCTGGATTTCTTCAGGGCTGAAATCCGTGATATGGAGAAAGTCGCGTTTCATATCCATCTTCCTTACTAATAAATTCGAAGCACGAAATTCGAAATTCGCCTCCGGCTCGTAGAGCCTACGCCTCGGAGAGAAACAAACACGAAATTCAAACTCTCAAATGACAGAAACAAAGATTGAGAGCAGTCTGCAGCTATGCCCATCAAGCTGGAGCCTGCTCGGCATACGCTCTGGCATGTCCACTGATCATTGCTGAAAAACCAGTCATGGTTTTTCAGCAATGACGGATTCGATTTGTTCCAATGCCCAGTCCACCTCATGTTTCTGGATCACAAGGGGCGGGGCGAAACGGATGGTGTCCTCATGGGTTTCTTTGCAGAGTATGCCCTTTTCAGCCAGCTTCAGACAGTAGGGCCTGGCTCCGCCGGCCTCGGGGACAAGCTCCATGGCGATCATCAGACCCCGGCCCCGGATGTCTTTGACGAGGGGAGAGGAAATTTTTTTCAGTTCACCGAGAAAATAGTCGCCCATATTCAGGGCATTTTCCAGCATGTTGTCTTCCTGCAGGACCTGGAGAGCGGTGCGGGCCACGGCGCAGGCCAGGGGATTGCCCCCGAAGGTGGAGCCGTGTTCGCCGGGCTGGAGGACGTCCATGACTTCCTTGTTGGAGAGAATGGCTGAAATCGGGAAGTAGCCTCCGGACAAAGCCTTGCCCACCAGGGTCAGATCGGCCTCTATGCCTTCGTGCTCTTCGGCCAGGATCTTCCCGGTCCGCCCCAGTCCGGTCTGGATTTCATCCAGGATGAGGACAACGTTCTTCCGGCTGCAGATTTCCCGAATGGCTTGTAAATAGCCGTCCTGGGGAATGATCACCCCGGCTTCTCCCTGGATGGGTTCCACGAGGAACCCGGCGGTATTCGGTGTGATGGCCGCCTCCAGGGCCTCGGAATCGCCAAAGGGGATGATGGTGAAGCCCGGGGTGAAGGGCCCGAAGCCGGATCTGGCCTTTTCGTCCGTGGAAAAACTGACGATGCTGATGGTCCGGCCGTGGAAATTGTTGGAGCAGACAATGATTTCGGCCTGGTTTTCCGGGATGCCCTTGACGGTGTAGCCCCACTTCCGGACCGCCTTGATCACGGATTCCACCGCCTCGGCGCCGCTGTTCATGGGCAGGACCTTGTGCGAGTTGGTCAGTTCGCAGATTTCCTTATAAAAAGGACCGAGCTGATCGTTGCGAAAGGCCCGGGAGGTCAGAGTCAGTTTTTTGGCTTGGGCAACCATGGTCTCCATGATTTTGGGATGGCAATGTCCCTGGTTGACCGCGCTGTAGGCGGCCAGGCAATCCAGATATTGTTTGCCGTCCACATCCCAGACCCAAACGCCTTGGCCTTTGGTCAGGACCACATCCAGGGGTTTGTAATTATGGGCCCCATACGTGTTTTCAAGATCGAGAAAATTTTGGGTTTGCATTCTGTCTCCTTTCTTGGCTGGGGTTCATCGAGCTCTTGGAAGCGCTCGTTTCTGCGTGTTGTTCATCCATATACCGACTGAATCTGCGGACATGGCTCTGCATCAAGGAGCGGACCACGGTGGCCTGCTTTTTCTCCAGGGCCTCGATGATGTCGCGCAAGTCCTGATAGTTTTCCTGGAGAAATCGTTCATCCCGGAGGGGATGATCTTCGTAATAGCGCCGGATATTGTCATGCACCATGCGCAGCACAAATTCGTAGACCCGATTGCCGGCGATTCTGGCAATGGCCACATGAATCGCATTGTCCACGCGGATGAATGGCTCCCAGGCCGCGGCGCCCTGCTCCAAAAGCTCCCCGGCCTGAGTCAGTTGTTTTTTGATGGCTTGGATATCTTCGGCAGTGGCCCGCTGGGCTGCCAGGGCCGCCACATTGCCTTCCACGCCTTCCCGGAATTCGGAGAGTTCCGATAGAGGTATCTTCCGGTGTCGGACCAAAAGGGCCAGACTTTCCACGGCGGGTTCGGTGTCCGGCATTTTGACCACGGCCCCGCCCCGTGAGCCGCGCTTGACATCGATAAGTCCTTTCTGCTCCAAGACTCGCAGGGCCTCGCGAAGCGGGGCCCTGCTGGTTTGGAACATCTCCACCAGATCACGCTGGGCCGGAAGTTTATCGCCAACCTGGAGACGGCCTTCAAAAATTGCAGCTTCGATCTGAGCGGCCAGATCTTCGAATATGCGGTTTTGCTGGTATTTTTTGAACATCGTGCTGCTGCGGCATTTGAAATTGGAAATTCAAAAATCTTTACCGTATGCAAAATTTGCAGTCATTTTTGGAGATTGTTTTGTTTTTTGCCGGATAAAAGGGCTATGGGTCACCCATTACCATCAAAAAAACAGACATGTCAAGATTCAGGTTCAGATCCGTCGGCCTTGACTTCGCGGCTGCGACTTTTCCAGGCGACAAGGAGAGGACAAGGTTGGATTGATGCGGCCCGTTTCGGGTCAGGGTGGAAAGCTGGTGGAAAAGATCGATTCCTGGTAGAATCACCTGAAGTTTCACCAGAAATGCAAATGATTTTCCAAAGGAGACCCGTGATGCACCCGGACAGTCCTGAGATCTGCTCCAGCATTGTCGAATGCTTCCCCTATCCCATCGTGTTTGTGGACACCGGCCACACCATCCGCTATCTCAACCGGGCGGCCCGGTTTCATTATTACGAGGAACGCGGGCATGCCGATCTGATCGGACGCTCCATCTTCGACTGTCATCAGCATCAAGCCAGCCGCACCAGGATTGAAAACTATCTGGAGTTTTTCAAAAAAGACAGTAAAGAGGTTTTTCTCGGCCTTTCGGACCGCAACCTCAGGATCTATGTCTCGCCGGTTCGGAACGCTGAAGGAACGCTTATCGGCTACTACGAGCGCTTTGAGCTGAATCTTCAAAAAGAGCTCTGAATATTTTGAATTCCTGAGCCGATCGCCTGCTTTGGCTTCCAGATCGGGGAGCCGGGATCTCTCCGGTTTGTCCATAGGGCCCGTGTCTGATTTCAGGCCTTGCCTTTTTTCTGCATGATTTTCTGGTGATGTTCCGAGCCTTCCCGCACCATTTTCACGCCGCAGTCAGGACAGCGGACATCAATACAGCGGACCCCGCTGCGGTGGGGGAGTGTTTTCTCGCATTTCGGGCAGACGCACTGGCCGCCTGCCCCCATCTCATGTTTTCGATCTACCGGCATAGTCTCCTCCTTAAAAAACTTGACAATGCTAAAAAATCCGGGAACACCTTGTCAATGCCATGGGAAAATTAAAAATGATATATGGATCCAATCTTGGTTTTTGGCAGCAAAGACTGCCGATCCCAAAGCTCAGGGCTTTCTTGTAAAGATGCTAAGTTGGGTCAGTGGCACATTGAACTTTGAGAGGAGGCGGGAATGAACAACGCAGGCATGGATGCGATTTTTCGGGATCTTATTCGTCTGACCGGTGAAGTTTCCCGGGGCAACTACGATAACGCCAGAGAAATTTTTGAATTTACCAAAACGGATCAATATCCGGAACTCATCTCCGAACTGGCCGAGACCTTCGGCATGATGCTCGTCCAGGTGGAGGCCCGGGAGTACCGTCTGGAGCAGATGATCGAGGATTTGAATCAAAAAAAGCAGGAACTTGAAGAGACGCTTCGCAAAGTGGAACTTTTGGAAAATGTGAAGACTCATCTCGGCAAGTTTGTTCCGGAATCGGTGAAGCGGATCATTGAGGCCAGACCGGATGCCCCCGATCTGGAAAAAACCCCGCAGGATGTCTCGGTCCTGTTTTTGGATATCGCCGGATACACCAGTTTGAGCGAAACCGTACCCCCGGATAAGATGAACTATTTGATTGAGACCTATTTTTCAGGCTTTTTGGATCATATTCACCAAAACAAGGGCGATATCAATGAAACAGCCGGGGACGGCCTGATGATCATCTTTCAGGAGGCGGACAAGACGCTGCATGCCAGAAATGCTGTGAAAACGGCCCTGGCCATTCAAGAAGCCACGGCTGGGATCAATAAAAATCTTGAAGGGCGCTTTGAGACCGTGGTGGTCAATATCGGCATCAATTCTGGCATCGCCTCGGTGGGCTCCACCCGCTTCGAAGGGATCACCGGCACCCGTTGGACCTATACCGCATCCGGTCCGGTGACCAACGTCGCGGCCAGAATCGGTTCTCTGGCCAAGCAGGGAGAGATTCTGATCGGCGAAGCCACGGCCCAGCTGATCGAGGACGCCTTCCCTTTGCAGCCGGTTGGCAAGCGCGAGCTGAAAAATGTCTCCAGGCCCTTGGAGATTTTTCAGGTAGCTCCGGGAGTTAAAACGGGCAGTCCTGAAATTCAGGGAATGGCTGAAAAGAGACCCTGATCCATGCCTGAAAAAGGAAATATTCTGCTGTCCGAAGGGATGAAAAGCCGTTTGATGCGAAGCAGTGACCTGTATCAGCGGCTCAGACCCCGTTTCCGTCCGGAATCTGAGAAACTCAGGCAATGCCGGATCATTTCTCATCGGGGCGAACATGACAATGTCCGGGTGTTTGAAAATACCCTGCCGGCTTTTGAACAGGCTGCGGCGGCAGGGGTCTGGGGCCTGGAGTTCGATGTCGCCTGGACCCGTGACCTGCATCCCGTGGTCCATCACGACCCTGATCTGCAGCGTGTTTTCGGTAGCCCCGGATGCTTGCGCCGGATGGATCTGCCTGAACTCAAAGCCCGGTGTCCATTGGTTCCCACCCTGGAGGAGGTGGTCCGGGCCTTTGGCAAACGGGTGCATCTGATGATTGAGATCAAGGCCGCGGCCTTGATCGATCCCCTCCGCCAGAACGCAATCCTGCAGTCCTGTCTCGCCGGTTTGCAGCCCCAGATTGATTATCATTTGCTCTCCCTGAGCCCGGATCTTTTCGAGGCCATGCCCTGGGCTGCCTCCCGGACCTGGATCGCCGTAGGGGAGCTGAATCTGGGCAAGATGAGCCGGTTCGCTCTGGAAAGGAATTTACAGGGTATTGCCGGCCATTATGCCCTGGCCACCAGAGCCTGCTTGAACCGGCATCACAGCCGTGATCAAAAAGTGGGGACCGCCTATCCCGGATCAAAGAACTGCCTGTTTCGGGAGATCAATCGCGGGGTGGACTGGATTTTTTCCAACCGGGCCGTCGCCATGCAGTCCCTGATCCATAGGCTGCTTTAGGAGACGGAAGTCGGAAGTCGGAAGTCGGAAGTCGGAAGTCGGAGGTCGGAAGTCGGAGGTCGGAAGTCGGAAGTCGGAAGTCGGAGGTCGGAGGTCGGAAGTCGGAGGTCGGAGGTCGGAAGTCGGAAGTCGGAGGTCGGAGGTCGGAAGTCGGAAGTCGGAAGTCGGAAGTCGGAGGTCGGAAGTCGGAAGTCGGAAGTCGGAAGTCGGAGGTCGGAGGTCGGAAGTCGGAAGTCGGAAGTCGGACTAAGATTCAGGTTTTATAAGAAATGAATCGGGATTAATGATCATTGCTCCGATCATTGCTCCGATTGATTCGCTTTCGCCGGCCATTTTTTTATGTTCCGTTTCATTGATGTAGTGGCAGTCTCTGGCAAAGTCGAGCCAGCTGTCAGTTTCACTGTTTTCGCCATCTGCGTCAGTCAACTTGCTGATAAAATGCGCCTGATACCTTCGTTTCGCCCAGGCCTCTCGTATATTTGTACACACAGAGCGAGATGATCTTCGTATTTGGTCAGTCAGTGAATACTTTTCTTCTGGAGGCCAGTGTTTGCTGATTTCAAAAATCTGCATCGCAAGCGAATAAGCTTTTTGATACACTTCTAAATCTTTTTCCGAATTTATCCGTCTGGAAATTCGCTTTTTTTTGTCCATTTTTCCGATCTCCTTTTTTTTCCAATGCCTGCTCCGACGTCCCTCTTTTTCCCCTCTTCTTCCCGACGTCTGACGTCCGTCCTCCGACGTCCCTCTTTTTCCCCTCTTCTTCCCCCGACGTCTGACGTCCGCCCTCCGACGTCCTTCTTCAGCCTTCCCCATCATCCGCCAGGGCGGGAATCTGCTCCCGGCCTTTGGCTTCATCCACAAAATAGAGCAAGACCCCGCCAATGAAAAACAACAGCACGATGGAACCCAGACTCCAGCGGGTGGCCAGCTGGCCGATCTGGAGCAATTGCTCAGCAGTCGGCGTGTCCGGGAACAGCATCCTGCGGACCAGTAAGCCCACACCGCCCATCAAGGCCGGCCCCAGAATGGCGGCAAATTTTCCCAGCATGTTATAAAAGCCATAATATTCAGCGCTTTGATTCCAAGGGATCAAGCGGGCGTAGTAGGAGCGGCTCAAGGCTTGAATCCCTCCCTGAACGAGGCCGATCATCACGGCCAGTCTGTAAAATTCATGGGTGGTCTGCATCGTGGTCCCCCAGAGGGTAATGCCGATATAGGCTCCGATGGCCAGGAAGATCGCCCGGCGCACCCCCCAGACCTGGCCAAGCTTTCCAAAGATGAGGGCGGCCGGGAAGCCGACAAACTGGACGATGAGCAGGGCCAGGATAAGATCGTTGGTCTGAAAGCCCAGGGACAGACCATAGTCCACGGCCATCCGGATGATGGTGCTCACCCCGTCCATGTAAAACCAGTAGGCCAGCAGGAAGAGGAAGATGACTTTCATGTGTTTTATTTTTTTGAATGTCCTCAGGAGTTGCCGGTAGCCTTCCGCAATGGCGGTTCGTGTGCCTTTGATTCTTTTTTCTCTGCTTTCAGGGACCCAAAAAATCGTGAACAGGGTGAACAGCCCCCACCACAGGGCTACGGAGACAAAGGAGACCCGCACGGCCAGGCCGGCGTCCGGCAGGCCGAAAAATCCCGGGTGCAGGGTCATCAACACATTGAGCAGAAACAGGAGGCCGCCGCCTAAGTAGCCCATGGAAAACCCCAGGCTGGAGACCCGGTCGATGCTCTCTTCCCCGGCCACAGTCGGCAGCAGGGAATCGTAAAAGACATTGGCCCCGGAAAAGCCCACAACACCCAGGGAGTAGACCAGGATGGCCCACAGCCAGGCTCCCTGCTGGACCCAGAACAGGGCGGCTGTCATGCCAACACCCAGATACGCGAAGAAAATCAGGAATCTCTTTTTGGCATAGCCCTTGTCCGCTATAGCTCCCAGGACCGGGGCCATGAAAGCCACGCCCAGACTGGCCAGGGAGTTGCCAAAACCGAGCTGGGCCGTGCTCATATTGATGTCTGTCCCGGCGCTCCAGTACTGCTTGAAAAAAATGGGGAAGAAACCGGCCATGACCGTGGTGGCAAAAGCGGAGTTGGCCCAGTCGTAGAGGACCCATCCCCAGACGGATTTTCTGTTTTGCATGATCACCCTCGCGCGTGGTGGTGATTGAGAACAGGACTGTAGCCTTGAAGCAGTGGAGCGGTCAAATCAGATATTTATGATTTTCGCTCCCGCTCTTTCTACTTTCCAACTTTCGACGCTTGCTACGGCGACGAGTCACGGCGAAGACTCTTTGCGAAGCCTGGTCCGATCTCCCTCTTCCTTTCTTGCCGACCTCCGATATCCGACGTCCGACTTCCCTCTGCTCCCTGTTCTGGACGGCCGGTCCGCTTTCTGGTAAGAATTCAAGAGATAAGGCGCCAACCCTGTTCGTTTTAAAAAGGAGATGAGTATGCAATTCGACAGCCTGGAGGCAATTCTGGATTTTGCCGTTGAAAAGGAGATTGAGGCCGCTGATTTCTATCGGACCGTGGCCGGGGAGGAACGCTACGCCGACACCAGCCGAATGTTTCAGGAATTTGCCGCTGAAGAAGAAAAACATCAAAAGCTGCTTGAAGATTTTAAGGAAAAGGGGATCAGCAAAAGTCTCGAGGACTATCAGCTACGCTGGATTCGTGATATCAAGCGAAGCGATTTTGTGGTGGAGCAGCAGTATCGTCCCGGCATGCCCTATCAGGACATCCTCATGCTGGCCATTAAGCGTGAAGAAAAGGCCCTGGCCCTGTATAACGATTTTCTGGAGCAGGTGGAGCATCCCGACAGCAAGAAACTCTTTCAGGTCCTCTGTCAGGAAGAGGCCAAGCATAAGCGCGGCCTGGAGAACCTGTACGACGATTACATGGCCGAGTTGGGTGATTGACGGCCTATGGACACGTCCCCTGTTGAGGCTGAGCGCATTCAGCCTTTAAACCGGAAGCCTGTCGGAAAGTCCGGATATGTGCTGTACTGGATGCAGCAGGCCCAGCGGGCTTTTGAAAACCCGGCGCTTGAGTACGCTGTTGCAGAGGCGAACCGCCTGCACAAACCATTGCTGGTGGTTTTTGGCTTGAGCGGGGACTACCCGGAGGCCAATCGCCGGCATTTTATCTTTCTCCTGGAAGGCCTGCGGGAAACCCGTCAGGATTTGGCTGAACGAGGGATTCCGCTGCTGGTGCAGAGTGGGCATCCGCCGGAGGTGGCTCTCAGGGCGGCGCAGCAGGCCGCCCTGGTGATCTGCGATCGGGGCTATCTCCGGCACCAGCGGCAATGGCGGCAGGAGCTTGCCGAACAGGCCGCCTGCCGGGTGCTCCAGGTGGAAGGCGAGGTCGTGGTCCCCACTCATGTGGTTTCCACAAAAGCGGAGTACGCGGCCCGAACCATCCGCCCCAAGATTCAGCGGAGGGTTATGGACTATCTGTTCGACTGTCCGGCCCTGGACCTCGAGCATCCTGCCCGGGAGCCGGATCAGGATTGTCTGGATGTGGAACATCCGGAGCCTCTCCTGACACAGCTCGGGATTGACGAGGATGTTGGGCCGGTTTCCCGGTTTTTTAGAGGCGGAACGAGCCGGGCCAAACAGCTTTTTTCGGATTTTCTCGAAAGCAGCTTTGCCCATTACAGCAGCAACCGGAATCAACCCCAGACCGACGATGTCTCCCATATGGGCATGTATCTGCATTTCGGGCAGATTTCCCCTGTCTGGCTGGCCCTGGAGGTTCAGAAGCTCGAGGCCGGCTTGTCCGAGCAAAAAGCCGCTTTTTTGGAAGAATTGATTGTCCGGCGGGAGTTGGCCATGAATTTCACGGAGTTCACTCCGGATTATGACGCCTATTCCTGTATTCCGGCCTGGGCTGCTGCCAGTTTGGACACCCATCGGCAGGACTCCCGTTATCCCTGCTATACGCCGCAGCAGATGGAAGCGGCTGAAACCGACGATCCCTATTGGAATGCGGCCATGGAGGAGATGAAGCTCACCGGGTATATGCACAATTACATGCGCATGTACTGGGGGAAGCAGATCCTCAAATGGTCGGCTGATCCACGTGAAGCCCACGCTTTGACCCTGAGACTGAACAACAAATATTTCCTGGACGGGCGGGACCCCAATTCCTATGCCGGGGCAGCCTGGATCTACGGGGTCCATGACCGTGGCTGGCCCGAACGACCGGTGTTCGGCAAGGTCCGCTCCATGACCGCGGGCGGCCTGGAGCGCAAATGCGACATCCAGGGCTATGTCCGAAAAGTCGAGGACTTGCGCCGTCAGGCGGAGAGTTGATGAAGAGGGAAGTCGGTGGTCGGAGGTCGGTGGGCGGACGTCGGATGTCAAGTCATAACCCCGTAGGGGCGATCCTTGTGATCGCCCTGGTCGGTGGTCGGAGATCAGAGATCAGAGGTCGGAAGTCGGCAAAGACCAAGCAGGGGGGGAAGAGAGAGGTCTGAAATCTGAAATCTGAAATCGGCAATCGAAAATCGGAAATCGGATATCGGATATCGGATATCGAATGGTGAATGAAGAACAGAAACACTCAGTGATCATTGGATCCGTCGCAGCGGTGATGGTGGTATTTTTCTGGTCGGGATGGATTGTCGTCAGCCGGTTTGGGGTGACCAACAGCCTGACCGTCTACGATATCGCCGGTCTCCGCTTCAGCATCGGGGCGCTGGCGATTCTGCCCTATATGATCTGGAGCCGGGCCTGGCGGGGCCTGACCCCGAAGCGGGTCCTGGTCTTGACCTTCACCTCGGGCATTCCCTACGCCCTGCTGTCCTATTTCGGCTTCAGCCTTGCCCCGGCGGCTCACGGCGGCGTCTTCCTCAATGGCTGCCTGCCGCTGTTCACCGCACTGTTCGGGTGGATCTGGCTCGGTCAGCGCAGTCGACCCTCGCAGATGCTCGGGCTGGGGATCATTCTGGTCGGGGTGATTCTGGTCAGCAATGAAGGCTTCGGCATTCCCGGAAGCGAAAAGGCCTGGTTGGGTGATTTCTTCTTCCTTGCCGCCATCGCCCTGTTTGCCCTGTTCATGATCGCCAACAGGCTCTGGTCCATCACCCCTGCCCAAGTCCTTTTTTCCGCAACCCTGGTCAGCGCCCTGATATATGTTCCGTTTTGGGTCCTGCTGCTGGAGAGCAATATGGCCGGCGCCCCCAGTTCGGAAATCCTGTTGCAGGCCGGCTATCAGGGTCTGGTTCCCAGCGTGATGGGGATGACCTGCCTGAATATTGCGATCCGGAATATCGGGGCCCGGACCACATCCCTGTTTCTTTCCGCCGTGCCGGTCCTGGCCGCACTGGCTGCGATTCCGATCTTACTGGAGATCCCCGGACCCCGCGCCTGGGCGGGCATGCTGCTGGTCAGCTTCGGAATACTTCTGGCCATGGGGCTCATGGAGCGAAAGAAAGCGCTCCCGTGAATGACATTTGATGTCGGATCAATCACTGGAAGCAGCTATCTGTCAGTTTTGGCAGGAACGGTAGAAATCTGACCAAGGAGCAAGCAAATGGATTTCAAGATGCATTTTGAAAGGGCCTGGAAGCTGACCTTCAGCTTTATCGTTCCGCTCCTGCTCCTGACGCTGGTCATGGTCGGGGTGAGTTTTCTGAGCCTCGGGATCCTGGCCCCGGTAACCATGGCCGGCTATTTTCAGTCCCTGCTCCTGCTGGTGCGGGAAGGGCGGGAGCCCCGGGTGCAGGACGTCTTTTCCCAGATGCGGCTGTTCTGGCCCCTTTTGGGCTTTTCAATCCTGTTTTTCATTGCCGCCGGCATCGGTTTTCTGCTGCTGGTCCTGCCGGGCATCCTGATCACCCTCGGGGTCTCCTTTGCCTGCCTGTATATGCTCTTTTTCATGACCGACCGCAGGCTCAGCCTGGTCGAAGCGGTGCGCCAGAGCTATGACCTGACGGTTCGCGGCAGGATTGCGGATCAGATCGTGGTCTTCGTGATCTTCATGGGTTTGAGCTCCATCGGCAGTTCCCTGTTCATCCTCTGGCTTTTCACCCAGCCCCTGGCCACTGTCTTTCTGGCTTCCGTGTATGAAGAGCTTCAGGAGGACCGTGAGCCGGTGGGCCGTTGAGGCTTTGTGAAAGAAATTGGAAATTTAAAAGAATGAACATCGATCTTCCAAGATGTACCTGCAAAAAGTCGAAAGCAAACGATACAAGTTACTCAATGTTCTTATAATTATCTGGATTTACTGACTTCTGACCTCTGACTTCTGACCTCTGGCGGCTGCAAAAGGTTTTTTTTGCAGCCGCATCCTCAACCCCTGCCGAACTTACGAGTCAGAGCCGCGGATGAGTCCCACTGCCGCGGTGATCACCAGGCTCCCGCCGAAAAGGGTCGACCAGCCCAGGGTCTCCGCAAACAAAAGATAGCCGTAAACAGCTCCGAAAAGGACCTCCAGCATACTGATGATGCCCACCCGGGGGGAAGGGATGAAACTCAGGGCCTGGTTGGTCGCAATGTGGGCCAGAACCGCGAGCAGGCCGATGGCGCCGAGCCACCAGAGGCCGGCAGTGGAAACCAGAACCCCGGATGAACTGGAGAGAAGCGGCAGAAAGCAGACCAGACAGCCCACAGCCGAGATATAGAATAGCGGGGTCAGGGCGTTGTTCTCCGGGCTGACCCGCCGAATCAGGGTCATGGTTAGTCCGAGGCCGGCTGAAGCCCCGAGAGCGGAGACATGCCCCAGGCTGACCGCCAGGCCCTGGCTGTGGCCTGACCAGAGGATGAGCACGGTGCCGAAAAAGGCGAGTGCGATGCAGATCCAGTCCCGGCGGCAGATCCGATCCCGGGCCAAGAGTGGAGAGATGAGAGCGGCCACGGCCGGATAGGTATAAAACAGGATAAGGGCCTGGAACAGCGGGATGGTGAGCAGGGCATAGGTCAGACAGAGAATCCCGGCCGTCCCGGTCAATCCCTGGAGCAGCAGGACGCTTTGCCTGCGGCCTTTCAGGCTCAATCCGCCGAGCCTGGCCGCCGCCAGGAGGAAGACCACGGCAAAGAGGCTTCGGCCGAACATCATATGCCAGACCGAAAGGTGCGCTTCTGAAAAGCGGATGGCGAGATTGAGAAAGGAGAAGAAAATCGCGGCCAGAACCGCCAGGACCGCACCGGCCAGATTTGCTGAAATTTTCCGCTGCGGGCCGGTGGTCTGCAGCTTCATCTGCCGGAGAGCCAGTGCAGGGCCTGGGCGAAGTCGAGGGTTTTTTCGTAGATGGCCTTGCCGGTGATCACCCCGCTCAGCCCCTTGGCCTCCAGCGGGGCCAGTTGCTGGATATCATCCAGGTTGGTGACCCCACCGGCGACGATCACCGGGAGTTCGGTGCGATTGAGCAGGGCCTCCACTGCGGCCAGGTTCACCCCGGTCTGCATCCCGTCTCGATGGATATCGGTGTAAATGATGAAGGCGACTCCGATTTTTTCCAATTCCGGCAGGACCTGTTCAATCCTCAGGCCGCTGTCCTGGACCCAGCCTTTGGATTTGAGCCGTCCCTGATCCGCATCCAGCGAGACTCCGATCCGTCCCGGATAGGCGCTGCAGATGGCCTGCAGACCTTGCTTGTCCTCCAGGGCCATGGTTCCGATGATCAGCCGGGAGACCCCGGCTTCAAAATACCTCTGCCCGGTCTGCAGATCGCGGACTCCGCCCCCGAGCTGGACCGGTGTGCGGGTTTCATGACAGATCCGGCGGATGATGTCGAAATTAACCGGTTCACCCTGAAAGGCGCCGTCCAGATCAATGACATGGAGCCATTGCGCCCCTGAGGCCGTCCAATGCAGAGCCGCCTGAACCGGATCCTGGGAAAAGATGGTCACATCTTCGGCCTTGCCCTGCTTTAGCCGGACGCATTTGCCTCCTTTGATATCCACGGCCGGAAAGAGGATCATAAGCCAAGCTCCTCCAGACCCTGGGCAATGCCTTCAGCGGCCAGGGCCCGGGCTGTGACCCATTTCCCAGCTCGTTTGAAAAAAAGGGAAAGGGTCAGCAGATTTTCAGACAGGGATTCCTGTTCCTTTTCATAATAAAAGCGCCGGCTCACTTCCCCTGTTTGAACATCCAGGAGATAGAGATTGAAAGCCACTTTGGCCGGCTGCTGGACGGCCCACTGGTCGCCTTGCCGTTCCCGCCAGTCAAGGAGCTGGGGAATCAAAAGAAATTCAGCCGGGATGCATCGTCCGACCAGGTTCCAATATTTTCGGGCCTGCAGACGCTCCCGGGCTTGTTCCTGGAGCACGATCTCCCGGCACTGTCTCACGAAGGCCATGCCCTGATAGGGCTCTCTGCCTCTGGTCTCGAGTTCATCAATGAGGATTTTATCCAGAGCGTTCAGAACATTGGTTTCGATAGTGTGCAGCTCCGGAATCCGGCTTTCGACAAACAGTTCATGACTGCTGTCGGGAACTGAAAAACCGGCAACAGCCAGCCTGGCCTTGTCCGGGAGAGGTCTGGGAACCGAGACCGGGGCGCAGCCGCCGAATAAGAGGCCTGCGCAAAGAATGCCGGTAAAGATCCATGCACAGCGTTTCAATCGAGACTCCCTTTTGTGCTGCGTATTCCTGATTGTTCCAGGGTCAGAGCCTGGCGAAAACACAAGCCCAGTCCTTTGCAGGCCGATTCCAACAGGTGGTGTCCATTGCGGCCGTAACAATAATTGATGTGCAGATTCATTCCGGCTCTGTAGGCCAGGGATTTGAAAAACTCCCGCCAGAGGTCTTTTTCCTGATTGAAAATCTGAGCCGGCAGAATGGCGTCCCGGTAGACCAGATAGGGCCGTCCGGAGAGATCAATGCTTACTTCGGCCAGGGCCTCGTCCATGGGGACTCTGGACCAGCCTACCCTGGCCAGACCGGATTTGTCGGCTACAATCCTGGCGAGGGCCTCTCCCAGGCAGAGCCCCGTGTCTTCCAGGGTGTGATGCGCATCTACCTCCAAATCGCCGCGGGCCTTTATCTGCAGATCGAATCCGGCCCAGAAAGCGATCAGGTTCAGCATGTGATCGGCAAAGCCGAGACCGGTATCGACCTGGATCCGGCCCTGCCCATGGATGTCCAAATCCACGCTGATCCGGGTCTCATTGGTTTCTCTGGTGTAGTGGGCGCTGTGTTGGTTCATGCTTGTTCGGTTTGGTTCGGTTTGTACGGTTTATACGGTTTATACGGTTTGTGCGGTTTGTACGGTTTGTACGGTTTGTAAGGTTTATGCGGTTTATACGGTTTGGTTCAGCCGGCGGTATCGGCTTTGCTTTCCTTGGACTGCTTTTTCTTCTCCCGTTCGGGTTCTTTTCTGCCGAAAAAATAGGCGATCCAGATGCCGACTTCGTAGAGAATGATCAGGGGACCGGCCATAAAGGCCTGGGTGAAAACATCCGGAGGTGTGAGCATGGCTGAGAGCAGAAAAGCGGTGAGAATGGAGTATTTTCTGACTTTTCGAAGTTTCTGGGAAGTGACCAGGCCTAAACGGGCCAGAAAAAAGATCACCAGGGGGAGTTCAAATACGATTCCGAAGGCCAGCAAGAGGCGGAAAGAAAAAGTAAAGCCTTCTTTCATGCTGATCATCGGCTCGATGTAAATATTGGCGAATCCCATGAAAAACTGATAGGCAAAGGGGAAGATGATAAAATAGCCAAAGACGCTGCCGCTGATGAACAACAGGGCCGAACAGAAGGAGATCGGGAAGATGTATTTCCGTTCGTTGGAATAGAGTCCGGGTTTCACAAACAGCCAGAGCTGGTAGAAAATATAGGGCGAAGTCAGAAAAAGCCCGGCCAGAAAGGCGGTCTTGATGTAGGTGAAAAAGGCTTCGTGGGGGGCTGTATAGATCATGGAGCTGCCTTCGGGAAAGGCCTCGAACAAAGGGAGCATGAGCCAGTTAAAGAGCTGCCTGGCAAATGCGTAGCAGGCCAGCATGCCGAGAAAAGCCGCCGCAAGACAGCGGGTGAGGGCTTTGCGGAGATCGTCCAGATGATCCAAAAAACCCATTTCCCCGTCACTCTTTGGGGATTGCCTGCTTTTTTGGGAATCAGGCATCCCGTTTTTCCCCGTGGCCTGCCCGGTCTTCAGGTTCAGGGCTTTCTTTTGAAACCTTTTCCTGCTGCGCAAATTGCCGCTCATTACCCGGGGCGGCATTTTCTTCGGATTCGGAGCCGGGACTGTCCGCCTGCTTCCGGTCTTCCGCCTCTGTTTCTAGCTCGGCAGACGTGTATGTTTCCTCCATGCCCTTGCTTTCAGCCATATCCGCCTCCGATGACGACGGAGGGTCGGTGCTGAATTCGGCGGCGGGATCATCAGCCGGCCCTTCAGTGGCGGAGCGGTCCTGGGTCTTTTTTTCTTCTTCTTCCATTTCAGCCAGATGGGTCTCCATGTCAATGGTCCGTTTCATGTCGGAACTCATTTTTTTGAACTCAGCCATGCCTTTCCCAAGGGCCTTGGCCACTTCCGGCAGCTTCGAGGGGCCGATCACCAAGAGGGCCACGGCCAGAATGATCAAAACTTCAGTTGTTCCTATCCCAAACATGTGCTCTCGCCCCTGGTGCTAAAGGATTGATGAGTGCAGGAGATGACAAAAAACCTTGTGCCAGCTCCCTTGATATACCTCCGGACCTTGCCGAAGGTCAATGTCCATTTCTGCGGCCGCTCTTTACTCCCATTCAATCGTACTCGGAGGCTTGGAGGAAATATCCAAAACGACCCGGTTGACGCCTTTGACTTCATTGATGATTCGATTCGAGATTTGGGCCAGTACCTCGGGAGGCAGCCGGGACCAGTCCGCCGTCATGGCGTCTTTACTGTCCACAAGCCGCAGGGCGATGACATGTTCATAGGTGCGCTCGTCACCCATCACGCCGACGGTCTTCAAGGGCAGGAGGACGGCAAAACCCTGCCAGATTTTGTAGTACCAGCCTGAGGCCATGAGCTCATTGTGGACGATTTTGTCCGCCTTGCGCAGGATTTCCAAGCGTTCGGCGGTCACTTCGCCGATGATCCGAATGGCAAGTCCGGGTCCGGGAAAGGGATGCCGCCAGACCAGGAAATCAGGCATGCCCAGCTCGACAGCGACTTTGCGGACCTCGTCCTTGAACAGCTCCCTCAAGGGCTCCACCAGTTTGAGCTGCATCTTTTCAGGAAGTCCGCCCACGTTGTGATGGCTTTTGATCACCGCGGAAGGGCCTTTGAAGGATACGCTTTCAATGACGTCCGGGTAGAGGGTTCCCTGAGCCAGAAAGTTTACCCCGGGGATTTTCCGGGCTTCCTGTTCAAAGACTTCGATAAAGGTAGCGCCGATGATTTTGCGTTTTTTTTCCGGGTCCTCAACGCCCTCCAATTGGGAAAGAAAGAGTTCCCTGGCCTGGACATGGTGCAGGTTAAGTTCGAAATGTTTTTGCAGGTACTGAATGACTTCCCGGCCTTCCCCGGCCCGGAGCAGGCCGTTGTCCACAAAAATGCAGTGCAGTTGTTTGCCGACGGCTTTGTGCAGCAGGGCGGAGACCACTGTTGAATCGATGCCTCCGCTCAAACCGCAGACCACTTGCCGGTCGCCCACGGTCTCCGGGAGCCGGAGCAGAAGGTCGTCCACAAAAGAGGCCATGTTCCAGTTGCCCTGGAGACCGACGACTTCAAAAAGAAAATTTCTCAGGATTTGGCTGCCTTCTTCGGTGTGGGAGACTTCCGGATGGAACTGCAGCCCATAGATCTTTTTTTCCGGATTGGCCATGGCCGCTGCCTCCACCTGAGGCGTGCCTCCGATGCTCGAAAACCCCGGCGGCAGTTCCAGCACTTTGTCTCCGTGGGACATCCAGGCCTGCAGGGGGCCCTCTTGTTTGATCCCGTTCCAGAGAAGGCTGTCCCGGGTCAGGGTCAGCTCGACCCGGCCGTACTCCCGGTCTTGGGCCGGAACCACCCGTCCTCCGAAATTCAGGGCCAGGTATTGCATGCCGTAACAGATGCCCAGCACGGGCAGCCCAAGGTCAAGAATGCCCGGATCGAGTTTTGGCGAATCCGGGTCGCAGACGCTGGCCGGTCCGCCGGAGAGAATAAGAGCCTCGGGCTGCAGCTTCTTCAGTTCTTGACAGGCAATGGTGCAGGGCTGGATTTCAGAGTAGACCCCGGCTTCCCGAATCCGTCTGGCGATAAGCTGGGTGTATTGCGATCCAAAATCGAGGATGATGATTTTTTCAATGGCCTGCATAGGGCTTCCTAAAGAATTGAAGATTTAAGATTGAAGATAGAATATTGCTGAGTACAGAGCTCTTCACCGAGAGCTAAAATTTGAGAATATTTTTAAACAAATATCAGCTCTTGATAAATTCGAAGCACGAAATTCGATATTATGTCCAATTTTGAAGCCATTTAAAATGTATCTCATTATTTTAAGCTGTTAAGGTTTAATACCATAGCACTGTTACGAAGTCTGAAGTATTGCCCTCTCTTCTCCAATTTCCAGTTTCAAATTTCCATCTCCCGGCATTATAGAGTCTTTAACCCAGGTTTTGGATAGAGCCATGGTAACTTCTTGATTTTCTTATATTCAGCAATATTAAATCTTCAATCTTCAATCCTATGGCGTTTCCACCTGATAATTCGGAGATTCTTTAGTGATGATTACATCATGGACATGTCCTTCCCGGTAGCCGGCCTGAGAAATCTGGACAAATCGTGATTTCTGCTTGAGTTCCGTGATGGACTGGGCCCCGACATAGCCCATGCCGGAGCGCAGGCCACCGATGAGCTGGTAGATCGTCTCCTGGACTTTGCCTTTATACGGCACTCGGCCCACAATGCCTTCCGGAACCAGTTTGTTGGTCTTTTCCTGGAAATAACGGTCCTTGCTGCCGTCCCGCATGGCGTCGATGGATCCCATACCCCGATAAATTTTGTAGCGTCTCCCTTGATAGAGGATGGTTTCCCCGGGACTCTCTTCGGTTCCGGCCAGCATGTTGCCCATCATAACAGCGTCGGCTCCGGCGGCGATGGCCTTGACCACGTCTCCGGAGAATTTAACGCCGCCGTCGGCGATGAGACAGCGATCGTGTTTTCGGCAGACGGCCACGGTCTCCATGATGGCCGATATCTGGGGGACGCCGATCCCGGCCACCACTCTGGTGGTGCAGATGGAGCCGGGTCCAATGCCCACTTTGATGCTGTCCGCACCCGCCTTGATCAGGTCTTCGGCGCCTTCCGAAGTGGCAACATTTCCGGCAATGAGCCGGCATTCAGGAAAATCGGCTTTGACTGTCCGGATGGCCTCCAGGATGTTTTTGCTGTGGCCGTGAGCTGAATCCAGGACCAGGACATCCGCTCCGGCCTCAACCATTGCCTGGGCCCTTTGCTCGCAATCCCCGCCGGCGCCGATGGCGGCCGCGACTCGTAAGCGGCCGAAACCGTCCTTGCAGGCATCGGGATATTTTTTGATTTTTTCAATATCCTTGATGGTGATCAGTCCCTGGAGCTTGCCTGCGGGATCCACGACCAGCAATTTCTCGATGCGGTTCTTGTGCAGGATGGCTTTGGCTTGTTCCAGACTGATTCCGGGAGGGACAGAGACCAGATTTTCACTGGTCATCACCTCGGAGACTTTGGTTTCCATGTCCTCGACAAAGAGGACGTCCCGGTTGGTGACGATGCCCACCAGTTGATTGCCCTTGACCACCGGCAGGCCGGAAATCCGGTATTCGGCCATGATCTCCAGGGCCCGGCCCACGCTTAAGTCCGGTTCGATGCTCACCGGGTCGACGATCATGCCGCTTTCTGATTTTTTGACTTTCTCCACTTCGAGGCGCTGCTGGGCAATGTTCATATTCTTATGTATCACTCCGAGCCCCCCGGTTCTGGCCATGGAAATGGCCATCCTGGATTCGGTGACAGTATCCATGGCGGCGCTGAGCAGCGGAATATTCAAGATGATGCCGGGCGTCAGTTTCGTGGAGACATCCACGGCATCCGGCAGGATCTCGGAATAGCCCGGCAAAAGCAAGACGTCGTCGAAGGTCAGGGCGTGCCGGAGAATTTTTTCGGACTGTAGGCTGCTGTTCATCACAAAACCTCGTTGAGCAAGTATGAGCGGATGAGCCCCTAAAGCCGGGTTCATCCCAAAAAAAGAGTATGACAAAAAATTGCCGGTTTTTCCAGTAAAAAACAATCCTTGACGTGATCAGGCAAAACCCCGTATTTCATGATCGTATCCGGTTTGCGTCCGGGACGCAAACCGGATATGGGAGGAGTTGTTTAGAATTTTGGATTTGCGATTGTTCGGACAGAGAATGCGTACTGTTTATCTGAGATAAAACCAGGAACTTTTTCTTCAAGACTCGAGCAGGCAGTGGTATGCATTCCCTGCTTCTCAAAGCTGGCTACGCCCGCAACCCAAAGGTTCCAGGTTCACGGTTCACGGTTAAGAAAAAAAACAGTTTTTCAAACGACACAGAATGTATCTTCCGAATATCTTTCTCTTCAAACCGTGAACCGTGAACCTGGAACCGTGAACCATATCCAACAAGGACTTCAACTGCTTCGGAGCAACACATTTTCTTGTTTTCTATGACAGAGATTAACCGATATGTCTAACAATGCTTGAGCAGCTGGATCAGTCTATGAACGTACTGTTGGATAGGGACGGGACTTTGATTGAGGACCGGAACTATCTGTCCGATCCCGGACAAGTGCGGCTGTTCCCCGGGGTCGCCCCGGCCCTGAAGTCTCTGATGGAACATGGCTGCAAACTTTTTCTGGTCACCAATCAATCCGGGATCGGCAGGGGGCTTTTGACTCCTGCGGAGTATGCTCGGGTTCATGAACGTCTCCAGGATCTATTGGCTGAAAGGCATGTTTTCTTTGCGGACCATGTTTTTTGCCCGCATGCCCCGGACGACCGGTGCGCCTGCAGAAAGCCGGGGACCGGCATGTGGGACCAACTGTCGGCACGATATGGATTGCTCCCGGAGCAGAGCCTTATTATCGGCGACAAGCTCGCGGATGTGCAGTTTGGATTTCGGGCCGGCCTGGCCTGTGTAATGCTGGTTTTGACCGGATACGGGCGGAGGACGGCCCAGGCTCTCGGCATGACTCCGCTGCCTGAAAGCATGCGGTTTCAAGAGCACTCCTTGCATAAGGGACTGCTCCCTGTTCTGGCCAGAGATCTTCCGGCTGCCTGCGAGTGCATCCGAGGCTGCATCAGCCGGAAAAGACAGCCCTGAATACAGACTTCGTAACCGTGCTCTGCTATTAAACCGTAACAGCTCAAAAATATTCTCAAATTTTAACTCTCGGTGAAGAGTTCTGGAATAAGCTGAAGTATGGGTTTTTTCGATACATTTTCCAAAGAGAATATACAACGCTCCCTGTATTTTTTGAAGCGGGTGCTCCGGTATTTTCAGCCCTATTGGATCCGGCTGCTCATATCTGTTCTGTCCATGGGGGTGGTGGCCTTGTGCGCCGGATATTCCGCTTTTTTGGTCAAGCCGGCTTTGGATAAGATCTTTATCAACAAAGACGAGCAGGCTTTGAAGACCATTCCCCTCCTGGTGATTCTGGTTTTTGCGGTCAAAGGAGGATTTCGGGTTCTTCAGACCTTTCAGATGCAGTATTGCGCCTTAAAGGTCCTGGAGACGCTTCGCAACGAGTTGCATTCCAAGATCATCAGGCTGCCCATGACCTTTTTTGAGCACAGCCAGGTGGGCATGCTCATGTCCAGGATCGTGAATGACATCAATCTGATCAGAAACAGTGTGCCGGAGATTATCATGCTTTTCCGGCATGTTTTTACTATGCTGGCCTTGATCTTTGTTGCCTTTTATCGTGATCCGTATCTTTCCTGCTGGGCCATTGTGATTCTGCCCCTGGCTTTGGGGCCGGTGGTCTATTTCGGGCGGAAACTGCGCAAGCTGTCCAGGCGGAATCAAGAAAAACTGGCGGATATTTCGTCGATCCTGCAGGAGATATTCAGCAGCATCAAGGTAGTCAAAGCCTTTGCCATGGAAAAAGCCGAGGAAAAGAAATTTCAATTGCAAAACAGGAAGCTGGTGCGCATTGCCATCCAGGGCATGGTCTACTCGGCCATGTCCTCGCCGGTGATGGAATTCATCGGCGCCATGGGCATGGGTCTGGTGATTTTCTACGGGGGATATCAGGTCATGCAGGGCCATTCCACACCGGGAACCTTTTTTTCGTTTCTCACCGCCATGATGATGCTTTATGAACCCTTCAAGCACATCAGCAAATCCAATATGGTCCTGCAGAAGGCCCTGTCCGGGGCGGAACGCGTTTTTGAAATTCTGGATTCAGAGGAGATCAGGGAAGAGGACCGCGGCACGCGACATCTGGAGCCTGTTTTTCATGAACTCAGGTTTGAGGGAGTGAGCCATTGGTATCAGGGCGGCCGCGAGTATGCCCTCCGGGATATCGATTTGAGCATTCAAAGCGGCGAGCGGGTGGCCATTGTCGGACCCAGCGGTTCAGGCAAAACCACCCTTGTCAATCTGATTCCCAGATTTTACATCCACAGGCAGGGTAGCATCAGGCTTAACGGGCAGGAGATTGAAACCTATCTCCTTGATGAGTTGAGACGGTTTATCGGGATCGTTTCCCAGGAAACCATCCTGTTCAACACCAGTATCCGGGATAACATCACCTATGGGCTGGGGGAGGTGGATCAGGAGAGACTGGAGTCGATCTGCCGGGTGGCCTTTGCCCTGGATTTTATCCGGCAGCTGCCCAGAGGCTTTGAGACCGTGATCGGAGAGCGGGGCGTGAAGCTCTCCGGCGGGGAGAAGCAGCGCCTGACCATTGCCAGGGCCCTCTTGAAGAATCCGCCTCTGCTTATTCTGGACGAGGCCACCAGCGCTCTGGATACGGAATCGGAACGGACCGTGCAGCAGGCCTTGGAAAATTTGATGTATCAACGTACCAGTATCGTTATTGCCCATCGGCTGTCCACCATTCATTCCGCGGACCGAATCCTGGTCATGGAAAAAGGACGGATCATCGATTGCGGGAACCATGATGCCCTGCTCACTCGCTGCGCGCTCTATCAAAAGCTTTACCACATGCAGTTCGAGGAGCAGAAAGCCTCTGAACAGGACGCGGCCTTGAACGGGGAAGCGAGATAGAGATTTTTCGATTCCTGTCTATCCGGATTTAAAGCTTCAAGCCGCTGCTGGAGGGCCTGCTTGCTCCTTGAACTGCCTGAGCAGGGATTCCGCCTGGTAGGAGCTGCGGACAAAAGGGCCGCTGATCGCGCAGTGAAAACCCAGATCATGGGCTGTCTGCTGCCATTCCTTGAATTCTTCGGGGGGCAGGTATCGGATCACGGGGAGATGGCCGGCTGTGGGCTGGAGGTACTGCCCCAGGGTCAGGATGGAACAGCCGGATTGCAGAAGGTCTTGCAGAACCTCTTTGATTTCTGACGCTGTTTCCCCGAGGCCCAGCATGAGTCCGGATTTGAGGGGGAGTCCGGGACTGTTTTCCCGTACAGTCGAGAGGACCTGGAGGGATCGCCGGTAATCGGCCTGGGGCCTGGCCGGCCCGTACAAGCGGGGCACGGTTTCCAGGTTGTGGTTGAAGACATCCGGTCCGGCTCCGGCCACTCCGGCTAAAGCGGCCTCGTTTCCTTGAAAATCCGGAACCAGGACTTCAACCTTAATGTTCGGGATAGCGGCCTTGAGTTCCTGAATGACTCGGACAAAACAGCCTGCCCCGCCGTCCTGAAGATCGTCCCGGGTGACCGAGGTCAGCACTGCATAACGAAGTCCAAGCTCCCGGGCAGCCCGGACCACCCGACGGGCTTCATCCGGATCCGGCGGGGCATCAGGACCCTGGGCCACGGCGCAGAAACGGCAATCCCTGGTGCACTTGGAGCCCATGATCATGAAGGTGGCCGTTCGCCGGGAGAAGCATTCAAATTGATTGGGGCATTTGGCTTCCTGACACACGGTATGCAGACTGTGCGCGGCCAGCAGGTTCTGGACCTGTGCGTAGGCCGGTCCCGAGGGAAGTTTCTTCCGGAGCCAGCGGGGTTTCGGATTTCGAGTCTCGGTTTTCAATTTCATGATGATGCGCCTTTGAGGCTGAGCTCATTGCTTTATGGGGGCCTCTTATGAATCCTGAATCGGGCAGCCTGAACCCGGAGCCTCATTTTCCAGCCATTCAAGGCGAAAAATGTCCTGAAGGCGGTCTTTGCTCAGGCGGCGAACCGTTTCCATCGGGATGGTACTATGAGCGGCCTGTTCCAGGGAGGTCATACCTATGTCCTGGAGTCCGCAGGGATTGATCCAGGTAAAGGGCTCCAGTTGGCAATTGATGTTGAAGGCCAGCCCGTGATAACTGATTCCCCGCCGGACGGCCAGGCCGACACTGCCGATTTTCCTGTCTCCAACCCAGACGCCGCGATTCAGATCTTTCCTCCGGGCCTTCACTCCGAAGTCGGCGGCGGCTTCAATCATCACCTGTTCCAGCCCGTGGACCAGATCGGTCAAAGCCAGTCCGACCCGCCTGAGATTGAAAATGGCGTAGAGCACCAGCTGTCCCGGTCCGTGATAGGTGATGTCCCCGCCCCGTTCTGTATGGATGATGCGTATTCCCTGTTCCTGGAGCCAGGCTTCGGAGACCAGGAGGCTGTCCCGCCGTCCCCGGCGTCCGAGGGTGTAGACCGGGGGATGTTCCAGCATCAGAACCGCATCCGGCTGTTCCGGATGCGCGGCCTTGTCCGCGACAAGCCGGAGCTGGAGATCATGGGCTTCTTGATAGCCGATGAGTCCAAATTCCCGTAAGGTGCAGGGATTTGGGCCTGCGGGTATTTGCCGGTCAGAATTCATTTCCATGCAAGGTGCGAAGCGAATGATTCATGTGCAAGAATACTGATATGGCCTTTAAGCAAATGATTTTGGGTCTAGTTGTTGTTAGTCCTTGATTTTTGTATATTCAGCAATATTCTATCTTCAATCTTCAATCTTCAATTCTATAGCAGGCCCCATTAGCCGGTCAGGCAGGGCGATCTGGCGGCCAGGGTTTCATCCAGCCGTTTGCGTTTGGTCTTCAACGGGGCCTTGTGCAGCTCATCAGGGGCCTCGCAGGCTTCCCGGGCGATTTGGAGAAAGGCCCGGATCAAGCTGTCGATGTCCTCTTTTGTCTCGGACTCGGTAGGTTCGATCATCATGGCCCCCTGAACAACCAGGGGAAAATAAATTGTTGGCGGATGAAAGCCCAGGTCGATGAGCCGCTTGGCGATATCCAGCGTGGAGACGCCCGCCTCCTGCTGATATTGATCCGTGAACACGCATTCATGCATGCAGAGACGGTCATAAGGCAGATGAAAGGCTTCTTTCAGGGCTTCCTTGATATAGTTGGCATTGAGCACGGCGCATTGACTGGCTTGTTTCAACAGGGGCCCCATGCTCAAGATATAACAATAGGCCTTGATCATCACCCCGAAATTGCCGTAGAAAGCGTGCAGCCTGCCGATGGAGTCCGGAGCCTCATGTACCAGGGTATACCCCTGCTCGTTTTTCACGATCCACGGCAGGGGCAGAAAGGGCTGGAGCTCTTTGTGCACGCAGACCGGCCCTGAACCGGGTCCGCCGCCGCCATGGGGAGCGGAAAAGGTCTTGTGCAGATTGAGATGCAGAACATCGATGCCGGCCCTGCCCATATCCGCAATCCCCATCAAGGCATTGAAATTGGCCCCGTCACAATAGACCAGCCCGCCCTGATCATGGACAATTTGGGCGATATCCCCGATGTTTTCCTCGAACAGCCCCAGGGTGTTCGGATTGGTGACCATGATCCCGGCGGTGTCTGTGTCCATGAGTTCTGCAACGCTCTCGGCCGCAAGAATCCCCTGCGCATTGGAGGGGATCGGGATGGCCTGGAAGCCGCACAAGGCGGCGCTGGCCGGGTTGGTGCCATGGGCGGTGTCCGGGATGAGGACTTTGCGCCGGGTCTGTCCCTGTTTCTGGTGATAGGCGTAAAAGATGCGCATGCCGGCGTATTCACCCTGGGCACCCGCGGCCGGCTGCAGGGTCACGCCATCCAGGCCGGTGATCTCGGCCAGGAGCTCCTGGAGTTCGAACATCAGGCGCAGGGCTCCCTGGGACATGGCCTCGGGCAGCAGTGGATGAGCGCCGGCCAGTCCGGGGAGAGCCGCCAGTTTCTCATTGATTTTGGGATTGTATTTCATGGTGCAGGAGCCCAGAGGATAGACCCCGCTGTCCACCCCGAAGTTCCATTGCGAAAGCCTGGTGTAGTGCCGGACAACTTCAAGTTCGCTGAGATCGGGAAGATCAGGACGCCGGGTTTCGGCTTCCGGGGGAAGCTCCGCCCTGGGAACATCCCGGGACGGAAGGGAAAACCCGGATCTGCCGGTCTTGGCTTTGGCAAAGAGCAGGGGTTCCTCCATAATCAGTCCGCTCGCGCCGGGGGTGTCAAATTCTTTCATGCCGCCACCTCCTTGACCAGGGCGTCAAGATCGTCCTTGCTTTTGGTTTCAGTTGCATTGAGCAGATAGTGGTCTTCGAGCTCCGGGTAATAGGGGCCTAAATGCAAACCGGGAATAATGCCCCGGGCAAGCAGCCGTTCGGGGATGTCCTGTTTTGCTGCGGGGAAGCGCACCACGAATTCGTTAAAGGTCGTGGCACTGAAGGGGATCTGGCAGCCGGCTTCCCGGAGTTGTTGTTTCAAATACTCGGCCTTGTCCCGGTTCAGGACGGCCAGGTCCCGCAGGCCGGTGCCGCCCAGGGAGGCAAGGTACATGCCGGCTATGGTGGCGCACAAGCCCTGATTGGAACAGATGTTGGAGGTGGCCTTTTCCCTGCGGATGTGCTGCTCTCTGGTGGCCAGGGTCAGGACATAGCCGGTTTTTCCGTCCCTGTCCCGGGTCTGTCCCACCAGGCGGCCGGGCATATTGCGCATGTAGTCTTTCCGAGTGGTGAAAAGGCCGAGGCCGGGACCGCCGAATGATTGGGAAATACCCAGGCTCTGGCCTTCGCCGCAGGCGATGTCCGCTCCCAGGGAGCCGGGGGACTTGAAGAGACCGTAGGCCAGGGGCTCGCTAAAGGCGGTGATCAGTAAGGCCTTGTTCGCGTGGAGACGCTCAGCCCAGGAGGAAAGGTCTTCGATGCAGCCGAAGAAGTTGGGGGATTGCAGCGCGACGGCAGCCAGGTCTTCATTGGCCTGGAGCGTGGCTGTATCGGTCTGCCCTTCGGCTGTGTAGTCCAGTTCCAGGACGGTGAAGCCCATGGGCTCGAAATAGGTCCGGATAACCTGGCGGTAATGGGGGTGGATTGCCTTGGACACGGCCACTGTCTTTTTCTTTTTGGCGATACGCAGGGCCATGAACAGGGCTTCAGTCAGGGCGGTGGCCCCGTCATACATGGAGGCGTTGGACACCTCCAGTCCTAAGAGCCTGGAGCACAGACTCTGATATTCGAAAACAGCCTGGAGGGTCCCCTGGCTGATCTCCGGCTGATACGGAGTATAGGCTGTGTAGAATTCGGAGCGCGAGGCCAGAGCCTGGATCGTGGCCGGGATGTAATGATCGTAGCTCCCGGCCCCCAGAAAGGAGGCGCGCCCTTGGCCGGGTCCCGTTGTTTCGGCCAGTTGCTTCAGATGGGTGTCCAGTTCCCACTCGCTCAAAGGCCCGGGAAGCCGGAGGTCCTGTTCCCGGCGGCAGGCATCCGGTACTGAAGAAAAAAGATCCTCAAGGCTTTGAGCCCTCACCGCCTGCAGCATCTCTTGCAAATCGCCCTGTGTGTGCGGGAGATAACGCATGTCAGTCCCCTTTGATCATGGCCAGATAGGCATTTTTGTCCAGGAGATCATCGGCTTGGGAGGGTTCATCCGGTTTGATTTCAATGAGCCAGCCCTGTCCATAGGGATCTGCATTGACCAGTTCCGGAGCGTCTTCCAGTTCCGGATTGACCTGCAGAACTTCGCCACCCACCGGCATATAGACTTCGGAAACGGCTTTGACCGACTCCAGGGTCGCGAATTCATCCCCTTTTCCGAAGCGGGCTCCGATTTCAGGCAACTCCACGAAGACGATGTCGCCCAGTTGGTCCTGAGCAAAATCCGAGATGCCGATACGCATGTTGTCTTCATCTGTGGAAACCCATTCGTGTTCCTCGCTGTACTTGAGATCTTCAGGCAGATTGATTTGATCGATTTCTTTCATGGCTGCACCTCCCGATAATTAAGGTATAGGACTTACTATTGAAGATTGAAGATTGAAGATTGAATATTGAAGATTGAAGATTGAAGATTGAATATTGAATATTGAAGCAAAACCTCAATTTATGACGACCGTGCGTATTCATGAAGCGGCTTGCGCGCTGTTTTGTCGGGCCGGATCTCCTCGGTGATCCAGGCTGTAATATGCCGTTTGGTATCGTGCAACATGATTTTTGCACCGGGTTTTAAGGGCTTGTCAACCCGTACGAAACCGCAGGCCAAGCCCTTGGGGTTGAAATCCGGCGGCCGGTCCGGGCTGTTGATGCTGTAGACCCGATTCTGCCGCCATCCGATGCCCATATCCGTGGCACAGGTCAAGACTCTGCCGATGGCGGTTCCGGATTCGTCGCTGACCGTTGTTTGTTCATCCGTGCTGACTTTGCGCGGATCCTGACCCACAAAGGCCAGGGTGTGCGGGCTGTCCTCGAGTTCAAGCAGGGCCTGTCCCCCGATGAATTCCTTGGTAAACCCCTGGCCGCTGCTGTTCATGGGCAGGGCGAAGGTCCAGGGGTTATTGGCAAAGGGCCAGGGGCCGATGTCCTGATGGGACAGGGGCAGGCCCGCCCCGGCGCGCAGGGAGTCCCGGGCCGCAAGCCCGCAGGGAATGCATCCCAGATCTTGGCCGGCTGCAAGGAGAGTCTTCCAGAGCGCCTCGGTGGACTCGGCCGCCACAAAGAGTTCAAAGCCGAATTCTCCGGTATAGCCGGACCTGGATAGGAGCAGCGGGGTCGAATCCTTGAGGCGGACCTCGGAGGAATCACAATCTGCAAACATCCCTTTGAAGGAGAAATAGGGAAAGGATTGGAAAATTTTTTCCGGATCGGCAAGGACCTGTTGGAGGATGAGGGCGGATTTCGGCCCCTGCAGGTCGATTTTGCCGAATTGTTCGTTCAGATCCCTGATATCCACCCGCCGGTCTTCTTGATGGGAGAGCAGATGTTTTTCAACCAGCGGAGCCATGCAGGCATTGACCACGACCAGATACTGATCTTTTTCAATTTGATTGACAATGGCGTCGTCAATGACATGTCCCCGGGCATTGAGAAACACCCCGTACACACAGCGTCCGTTGGACAGGGAAGCCCGGCCGCCCCGGCAGCAGGCCCGCAAATCGCGGGAAAAGCAGAGCTGGAGAAGTTCTCTGGCATCAGACCCGCTGATATGGAGAAGCCCCATGTGCGAGGTGTCAAACAGGCCGGCGGCCTGCAGTACTGCAAGGTGTTCGGTCTTTACCGAGCTGTACCAGAGCGGCATGTGATAGCCGCAGAAAGACTCCAGTTTGGCGCTGTTGGCCTTGTGCCAGCTATACAGGGGGGTGGTCGCGTCGGCGTTAGTCTGCATGGTTCAGGTCCTCTATCTATACTGCTCCAACTTACTTTTTTCAGGATTCTGTCGTTGAAATCAAAGGACAATCAGTCTTTGTTTCAAAAACCAAAATTGGATCAGTATACTGAAGAAAATTTTTTTGGATAGAGCCAATCGAAACTCTTGATTTTGTATATTCAGCAATATTACATATTCAATATTCAATAGTAAATCCTATAAGATATAGGGCATTTTCAAATTGTAGCTTTTATACACGACAAAGGTTTCCAGAGACTGGACCTCTGTAATGTCGGCCACTTCCTGGGTGTAAAATTCTTTGAGTCCATATTCTTCGTTGAATTCCACCATGACCATCAGATCATAACGTCCGGTGACGATGCTGACCGAGACCACGCCCTTGAGTCTGCTGAATTCCTCGCCTTTTTGAAACAAGTCGGTTGTTTTCAGCTTGACGCCGATGATCACGGTCTGGTGTTTGGAAATCTGTTCAAAATCGACCTGACCGGTGATTTCCAAGAGTCCGGACTCCGTCATCTTGTTGACTCTCGACCTGACGGTGTTTTCCGTAACACCCAGCTTGTCTGCGATTTGTTTGAATGGTTTTCGGCCCTGGCGGAGTTCTTTGATGATCGCCAGGTTGGTCTCGTCGATTTCGTTTTTTTTCATGGTCTTGGGCTGCATTCTGCTGCGGATCGCTTTGCACCGGGACTCACTCAGTGGGGGTTCTGTGTCTCTTGATGAAACAATCGTGCGTTTTTCTATTTATTTTGTCAAATGTTTTTTTCTCTTTTTATAAAAAAAAATGAAAAAAATTTATGATAACCTAAACAAGAAGGCATTCAAATTCTGGAAAATTGAATATTTGAAATTCCTCAATGAACAAGAATTGGGCGGCCCGGCTTGCACAGAATATCCGGATGAGTTGAAGAACACTTGGGCCTGTCCGGACAATGCCGCAAGTCATGCTCGGGATTGCGGTTCGGACTGTATGGAAAGAGGAATTCTAGCGCTTCCTTCCGATTGACATCCAACTCATTTCTTTGCAGACTGTTTCAGAATACAATTTGCAGTTCTCAAAATTCAAGGTCTGCCGGACTACTGAACCGGCCGGGGTACACAGTCACGGGCCGGACAGGAAGCCTGGATGTCCGGGAGGCCTTCAAGACCGACCTAGAGGCCTTTGACAGGGACGTCACGTTTTCTGGATATAGCAGAAGCAAAAAATGCTGTGAGGGAAAAACTCAAATGAGGGTTCAAGTCCTAGAGGAGGCAACTGCTGACTTGGCAGACGGGTTTCGTTAATCGTTTGATAAAATTTTATGGTCGTGGAAATTGGAAGAAAATGAAGGGAATTGCACATATTCGTCTTCCATCTGGAAAAGTCAAATTAACCGAGCTTCATTGGTATGAGGCTCATGGGATTGGTAAAAAGGAAATTAAACGTAAAAGATATTTGGAGTAAAAAATGCAGGAATCAAAAAAGAATTTTTCGGAGTTTGTGGTTTGCATAAATAATTCGGACTATCCCGCGTCCTTAGAGCTTCATAAAATTTATCGTGTAATCGCTGATAAAGAAGCTGAAGACGAAGGAGATATCCGTATTATTGATGAGAGTGGAGAGGACTATATGTATCCTTCTTCATATTTCGTGCCTATCCAAGTTCCGCAAACAGTTGAAGAGTCATTGCTTAGAGTATCATAATTAAACACTTGTTCTGTGGCGGTCGGATATTCGTATCCGGAAATCTGTACGCCTATGGAACTTTTTCAGGAGGGTAAAGACAATGCACAAAGATGAGATCATAACCGAAGTCTGGCAAAATCGAGACGCATACGCTGAAAAGCATCACCACGATCTTTCCGCAATTGTGGCCGATCTCCAAATGCGCCAAAAAAGGAGAAATTGCCAATTGGTGGACAGAAAAGACCGAACAAAGGCTTCCAGCCGATCTCGTTCCTCGGCGGCGGAAGCCTAACCAAGCCGGATGCACGCGAGGCTAGGCATCCGGCCTAGAGCTATGATTCTTTAATTTCACTGGCGTGTAAGATCATCTTTCCAAAGCATACCTGCAACCTGGAGGAAACCATGGCTGCCACGATGCTTTCGATCAACCCCAAACGTCCGGAGCAGATCCTGCCGATAAATAGGGCAGGGGAGCTTGATTGTAGTAAGGGCAGTAGGGCGATGCAGGAGATTTGAGGTTTGATTGATTTATAAAGGAAGCAAGGATTACCAAACTATCAATCTAATTCTACAAAAATGAAATATAGGACTCGAAGGTTGGGATAATCCAAATCGAAATCGCTATCGAAATAGATACACATGACAATTGGACCTGAAAAATTTGACGTATCCAGCCTGGCCATAAGTTCTACGGAAACGGCCAGATCGATCCCGATTTCGATAGCGATTTCGATCCCGACGAAAACAAATCATTTCAGCGGAAGGCTCACTGCCGCTGAATTCCAGATTACCCGAGCACTTCAGCTATTATGCTCTTCGAAACGCATCATTTTTTTACATGAAGCCTTCCACAATATGCCCTTGGTGTTTCTTTTGACCGCTCCACAATTCTCATCGCATTGAACCTTTACCGTTCCTCTGCCCAAACCGTTGTGCCGGGTCTTTCATGAACCTCACCGAGCATTCAATCAGAGCAGTTCCCTGGGGACGCTCTCCATCCAGCGCTTGCTGAAAGTGCTGGCCTGATTGATCTTGACTTCCAGATCAATATTGATGTGGAAATGGTTCCTGGTGGCCTGGACCGTGATCACTGATTTGGCTTCCATTTCATGATTGGGCCGGATGATCCGCTTGATATGCCGTCCCCAGGCGCTGGCCTGGGCCGGGTTTTCCGGGTCCACTTCAAAAGAGCTTTTGGAACGCCGCTCCAGGACCGTATTGCCGTTGACCCGTGAACTGCTCTTCAGGTCGATGAGCGTGCTCACCCGGCCGGTGAGCACATCATAGACCACCTGCCAGACCGGCGGATGGGCCGAATCCGAATGCCGCTGCACAGGGACAGGCGACGGGGCAAAGGCGGGGGGGACGGCGCTGCCTGAGGAGGGGACCGCAGGCAGGATGAGTCTGGAGGGCTTATCCGGGCCTCTGAAAATGGAATTGGTGCACAGCTGGGGTGTGGGCCAGATATTGGGCCAGTCGGCCCCGGCGATGACCAGGCGGATGCGGTTGCCCTTGGCGAATTTCCAGGCCGTGCAGTCCAGATTGATGTGCAATTCATAGATGTGCCCAGGGGTCAAGGGGCTTGGCTGGGTCATAGAGTCCCGTCTCGTGGCGTTCAAGGTGCCTTTGCAAATGAGGTGGGAGCTGCCGTCAGGGGCTACATCGCAGAGACTGACCGTGACGCCGATGACCTTTGCTGTGGAGGCGAAGTAGAGTTCCGCCCGGGGCCGGCCCAGGATGCTCACCTCTTCTTCCAGGGGCCGGCCGGTGTAGACCAGGGAAAAGGCCTCGTCCGGACGCTGGTCTCCCGGGAGTCCGAACTGGATCCCGCTGGAATAGAGGCCGCCGGTGACCCCCACATCGGCCTTGTATTCGAAATCATCCCGGCCCGAAGTTTGTCCCTTGGCGCTTGTCAGATTGTACTCCGAACCCAGATAGAGGGCTGTCTCAGAAGCCCCCGGAGGGGGCCAGCCGGTCTCCGCCCGCCACTGGCCGTCGCTGTCCAGTCGATCCACCACCGGTTTCTGGGAATGCTGCATGTAAACGACAATAGGAGGTTCGTCCATGATTCCGGTGGGTTTGTCTTTACACCAGTGATCCAGCCAGCGGACGATTTCCTGGAGATATTCGACCCGCGGCCCGGGGATGGCGGTATCGGGAAAGGCGTGATTCCAGGGTCCGATCCAGACCTTGCGCGGGATCTGAAGGGCCTCATAGAGGCGCAGGGGGGGATTGGGATAGCCGTCCCGCCAGCCGCCGATCATAAAGACCGGACATTTGATTTTTTCCGGGAAGAAGCGGACCGAACCCTTGTGCCAGTAAGGGCCGTCGGTCTGGTGCTTGTACCATTTGAGCAGATACGGTTCATTATGGGCCAGGTGCTGCTCCCATTTCTCGGCCCACTCCGAACCCGAGAATTCCGGATCCGGGGGCAGGGCGTTCCAGGCGACCATGAATCCGCCGTAATAGGCGATATCATAGTAGAGCCGCATCAGGCCGCCGCGGTAATGGCATTCGTCCGTGTAGCGATCGTCCGTGAAATCAACCGGAATAACCGACGTCAAATGGGGAGGCGCCTGGGTGGCCACCTGCAGGCAGGTGAATCCGCCGTAGGAGATGCCCATCATGTTTACATGACTGTCGCACCAGGTCTGGCTCGCCATCCATTCGATGGCGTCGTAGCCGTCTTCCTGTTCCTGGGGGAGGTACTCGTCCGTGCTGATGCCTTCCGAGGCTCCGGTGCCTCTGACGTCGATCCGGGCGAAAATATAGCCGTTTTCAGGCAAATATGTCGCATAGCGGCGCTGCAGGACATCGAGTTCATCCTTGCGGTACGGCGTATATTCCATGACCACCGGCAGGCTTTGGCCGGCCGGTGCATCCTGGGGAACATAGAGGTCGGCGGCCAGTTTGATCCCGTCCCGCATGGGGATCATGATATTTTTCACCCGGCGTACCAGGTGGTTGAAATTGAAAGGCAGTGCTTCGGATTGCTGCAGCAGGTCCGTCAACATGTGGAGTGTCTCCCCTATAGGATTTTGGATTTGCGATTGTTATACTTACGGTCGTTATGAATTGAGGTTTTCATTATTCGGGAATCCTGATAGTCGATGCTGTATATTTCAGCACCTCAAGTTTGAAATGCAAAACAAAGAGACAAGCACAATCACCAGGAAGACTCTTCATGTTTTTTCTTCTCTTTTTGCTCTAATCTTTGAGGAGCGGATAATGACAGGCTAAGCTGTGTCCGGCCCGAGGACTGCTTGTCACCGGGGTGATCCGGCTGCAGTCCGGCCGGACAAAGGGGCAGCGGGGATGAAATTCACAGCCGGTGGGCCGTTTGAGAAGACTGGGGATTTCACCTTCGAGCTGCAGTTCGGACTTGGGCTGATCCGGATCCGGGCTGGGATTGGCCGACAGCAGGGCCAAAGTATAAGGGTGCAGAGGCTGGGCAAAGATGTCGTCGGTCAAGCCGTATTCCACAAAACGGCCCAGGTACATGATGGCCATCCTGTGACTGATGTGCCGGACCACATTGAGATTGTGGGTGATGATCAGAAAACTGACCCCGGTTTCTTCCTGAAGACGGTTCATGAGATTCAGAATCTCTCCCTGGACCGAGACGTCCAGGCCGGCCGTGGGCTCGTCAGCGATGATCAATTTCGGGGAGAGGGCCAGGGCCCGGGCCACACCGATGCGTCTGGCCTGTCCACCGCTCAACTGGTGAGCGTAGACCGTGGCAAAGGACGGGGGAAGGCCGACGAGATTCAGGAGACGTTCGGCCTCAGCCTCGAGATCTTTGACCTGGATTTTGTGAATTTTAAAAGGTTCGGTGATCAAAGAGCGGACCCGCAGGCGGGGACTGAGTGAACCGACGGGATCCTGGAACATCATGGCGATATTCCTTCGAAACGCTTTAAAGGCCCTGTCCGGGAGCCGGGTAAGTTCCTGACCCTGAAAGCGGATGCTCCCCTCCTGGGGCTGATTCAGCCCGATAATGGCCCGGCCCAGAGTGGTCTTGCCGGCCCCGCTTTCCCCGACCAGTGCCAGGGTCTCTCCGGAATTGAGCTTAAGAGAGGCGGAGCAGACCGCATCGATAAAGGGGTCGGAATCACCATCCAGCAGAGCCTGAAGACGATTTTTGCTTTGAAAGCGGATTCGAAGATCTTTGATTTCCAGTAAGGAAGACATGGCAGAGGTTCCAGGTTCACGGTTCACGGTTCACGGTTTCAGATAAGAGTGAAGCATTCGATGTGCAGGAATTGACCAGAAAACAGCGGGCCACATGCCCGTTGCTGACCGGGATTAAATTTGGTGATTGCATCCGGCATTGATCCATGACCCGTGGGCAACGGTCCTGGAAGATACAGCCCCGGGGAGGATTGACCAGGTCCGGAAACGCGCCGGGGATGGTCGGAAGATAGCGGGTCTTTTCCTTGATCCCGGCCGGGTCGCATTCCAGCAGGGCCCGGGTGTAGGGATGGGTGGAGCGGTGAAAAATGTCCCGGACGGCGCCTTCCTCCACAACCTCTCCGGCATACATGACCGCCACCCGGTCGCAGAATTCCGCCACGAGTCCCAAATGATGGGAAACAAAGAGAATCGAACAGTTGATTTCCTGCTGGAGTTCCCGGAGTTGTCTGACGATTTGGGCTTCCAGGGTGGCGTCCAGGGCCGTAGTTGGTTCGTCGGCCATAAGCAGAGCCGGCTTGGACAAGAGGGCCATGGCGATGGCAATGCGTTGCCGCATGCCTCCGGAGAAATGATGGGGAAAATGCTTCAAGCGTCGAGCCGCATCCACAATGCCCACTTTTTCCAGCATGGCGACGGCCCGCTGCTTTTTTTCATTCTGGGAAATCTGGTCGCGGTATTGAATATCCAGCATCTGCCGCTGGATTGAGTGGACCGGATTGAGGGCGGTCATGGGATCCTGGAAAATCATAGAAATTTGCGAGCCGCGGATTTTGCGGATTTCTTCCGTGGACAGCGGCAGCAGGTCCCGGCCTTGGAAAAGGATCTGCCCCCCGTTGAACCGGGCATTGGCGGCCAAGAGCTTGATAATGGCGTAAATCAGGGTGGATTTGCCGCAGCCGGACTCGCCGACTACGCCGACGATGGACCCTTCGGGAACGTGCAGGGTCACGTCCCGCAGTGCTTTCAATACCCCCCGGCTCGTCTGGAAGCCGAGGTTGAGACGGGTCACTTCAAGGAGATTGGTGGTCATAGTGGATTGAATATTGAATATTGAAGATTGAAGATTGAACACTGAATGCAAAAAAATTCTTTGCTCCTAAGCACTTGAAGTCTTTGCCGAATGATTCGCGCTTCTATGTTCACGGTTTGATGAGGGAAGTTACCTTCTGAGTTATTCTCAAAGCTTTCATTTTTTCTTAACTGTGAACCGTGAACTGTGAACCTGGAACTTTTGGGTTGCGGGCGGAGCCCGCTTTAATCATATATCTTTCTGCAGTTTTGGATCGAAGATGTCCCGCAGGGATTCACCGAGAAAGGTGAAGCCCAGGGTGGTCAGGATCAGGGGAAATCCTCCGGAGATGACCAGCCAGGGCGTATTGCGGATAAAGGAGTAGCCGTTGTGCAGAATGGAGCCCCAACTCGGAGTGGGGGGCGGCACGCCGACGCCCAGAAAGCTTAAACCCGCTTCAATGGTTATGACTACCGGGATGTCCATACTGGCTACAATGAGCAGCGGACCGATGATGTTCGGGAAAATATGCACGCTCAGGACCCGGAACATATTGGCGCCCATGGCCTTTTCCGCCAGAATGAATTCATTGTGGCGCATGCCCTGGGTCTGGGTCCGGGCAATGCGGCCGTACACCGGAAACGTGGTCAGAATGATCACCAGGATCACGGTGTTCAGGCTGGGACCGAAAATGGTCACCAGGGCCAGGGCGAACATGATCGTGGGAAAGGAACGAAAGGTGTCGAAAATAAGGATGATGACCTTGTCCAGCCATTTGGGTCCGTAGCCGGCGATGAGACCCAGGATCAGGCCGAGGCTCAGGGCCAGGCTGATGGTGGTCATGGCTACTTTCAGGGCGATGCGGCTGCCCATGAGCACCCTGGAAAAAACATCCCGGCCCAGCTGATCCGTTCCCAAAAGATGGCTCATGGACGGGGGCTCCAGCCTGGAGAGGACATCGATGGCGCTGGGGTCATAGGGGATGATCCAGGGGGCCAGCAGGGCGATGGCCAGGATGATCAGCACCAGAAACAGACCGAAACAGCCGAGGGGATCTTTGAGAAGCCGGAACAGGCTTCTCTTGAAAGCGGATTCCCGGGGTGCGGCTTGGGCAATGCTGAGGTCGGACATAGGTTCGTTTTATACAATTAAGATTTAAGACTTAATATTGAAGATTGAAGATTGAGGATATACTGTTAAAGATTTCAGATTGAAGATTGAATATATACTATTGCTGAATAAAAGAAAAAGAGAAATATAGAACGACTATACTGCTCCAACTTATATTTTTCAAATTTATGTCGCTGAAATATAAGTTCAATAAACATTTTTTTCAAAAAAAAATTTGGTCAGTATAGAATCAAAAGCATTCTATTCTCCAATCATGTCTGCAGCAATATTCACTCTTCAATTTAAAATTTTCAATGCGTAATCCCCTGCAGCAATTGTCAATGTTCTATATTCAATCTTCAATCCTTACAGATGCTCCCTGATCCGCGGGTCGAGTCCGGCCGCAACAATATCGGCCACTGTGGTGCATACCACGAACAGGATGGAGGTCACCAGGACGCAGCCCATGACCACAGGGTAATTCCGGGTGATGACCGAATCAAAGATGAGCTTGCCGATACCCGGCCTGGCAAAGACGATTTCCGCGAACACGGCTGTGGACAGCAAATGGCCGATGCCTACGCCTAAGAGCGAGATGGTGGGCAGAATGGCCACTTTGAGGCCGTAGCGGAAGACCACCAGCCGTTCAGGCAGACCGAAAGCCCGGACCATGCGGATGTGGTTTTCGCCCATGACTTCGAGCATGGAGGCCCTGACCAGTCTGGCGATATACCCGACCCAGCTCAGGCCGATGGAAAAGGCGGGCATGAGCAGGTGCAGGAACTGATCCCAGAAGTTGCCTGGCTCCCCGACCCCGATGGCCGGCAGCCACTTGAGCACAACCGCAAAAATGAGCAGGGTATAGACCGAGACCACAAAAGATGGAATGGCGATCACCCCCACCGAGAGGACCCCGGTCAGTTTGTCCAGGGAACTGTTCCGGTGCAGCGCTGAATAGCAGCCCAGGGGGAGGCCCAGGAGAATGGCCCAGCCGATGCCGGTCAAGACCAGGATCAGGGTATAAGGGAGTTGATCCCCGATGATGGCGGCCACCGGCTGGTGGGAGAAAAAATCCCAGCCCAGGTCGCCCTGCAGGGTGTTGAACAGAAAACTGGAGACCTGGACGATGAACGGGCGATCCAAGCCCATGCGGGCGTACAGGATGTCCTTCATCTCCGGAGTGGCCCGTGGCCCGAGGATGACGCTGACCGGATCCCCCGGGACAATATGGATCAAACTATAGAGGATGATAACGGCCAGGACCACGATCAAAATCGCCAGTCCCAGCCGTTTGAACAAGTAGACGAGCATGTTTGAAAATCAGCCTTGTTGAAAATATCTGAGCAGGGGCATGCCATCTGGTCGCAGAGCCGGTTTGATGCTGGTTCTGGAGAGGACCGGGTTGGCTTCATGGGTGATGAAGCGATAGGCCCCGGATTCCTCCATGATCTCCTGCATTTTTTCGTACATGGCGCAGCGTTTTTCCCGATTGGTTTCACTGATGGCTTTTTCGTGCAGTTTGTTGTATTCCGGGCTGGCGAAGCGTTCCCAGTTCCAGATGCCGATTTGGTCATCCGTGAACCATTGAGCGGCATAATAGGGGTCAGGTGCGCTGGAGAAGCGGTTGTGCACCAGCTGGACGTCTTTCCAGCGATCGCCCTTGCTGTCATCGCCTAGGGACCAGAAGGAGCCGGAGTCGTGGACCTTGATCTCCAGCTTGATGCCGGCCTGCGCCAGGGTGGCCTGAATGACCTGGGCCGAGGTCACATAGGCTTCTTTATTGCGGACGTCCAGGGTCAGATTGAGTCCGCCGGCATGCCCGGCCTCCTTGAGCAGCTGCTTGGCTTTTTCAATATTGGCTTTGGGCGGAATCAGGGCTTTTTCCCGGTGTCCGCAGAGTCCGGGCGGGATGATGCCGGTGGCGGGATCGGCCACGCCGAAGTAGGCGGCCTGAAGAATGGAGGGCACGTCGATGGCGTACTGTACGGCTCGGCGCACGCGTTGGTCCTGGAGCTTGGGGTTTTCCATGTTCATCCCCACCCAGACGTAATACAGGGAGGGATACTTTGTGACCAGGGCATCGGCCGGGGGATTTTTGCTGTATTTTTCGAATGAGGAAATGCTCATGCGGGTGAAGTCGATATCCCCGGCTTCAAAGGCGATCTCGGCTGTTTTTTCGTCGTCAATAGGAAATATCCTGATTTCATCGAAATCCGGGCGGGGACCCTGCCAGTGTTTATTGCGTACGAGCACTGTATGCTGTTTGGGCTTCCATTCCTTGAAAACATAGGGACCAGAACAGGCCGGGGGTTCATGGGAGAATTTTCCGCCAACTGATTCCACCGCTTTTTTGGAGACGATGTTGCCGGCCATATAGGGGAGCGTGGTCATCCACAGGGCCTGAAAGGGTTCCTTGAGGACGATGATTCCGGAGTAGTCTCCGGTGACCTCCACGTGGTCCAGGGGCTTCCAGTCACCCTGAATCGGGGATTCGAAGGCCGGATCGGCGATCCGTTCAAAGGAGTACTTGACGTCTTCCGCCTTCATCTCTCCAAAATCATTGCTGAATCGGATGCCTTTTTTGAGGGTGAATTTGATGCGGGTCGGCTCGACCTGCTCGATGCTTTCCGCGGCATCGAGCTGCCAGCCCCATTCGCTGCCGGGTTTGTACTGGATGAGCTTACTGTAGATTGTGGCATTGACGTTTTCGTCGTACAGGTTGGCGGCGATGCCCGGGTCCAGGCAGGTGATGTCGCCGTAGTCCCGGACCTTGAGGATGGTTTTGCCTTCGGCGAAGGAGACTTTGGGCCACAAGGCCGGGCTCAGGGCCAGGGCCGAGCCCAGGGCTGAAAACTTGAGAAAACTGCGTCTGTTCAGAACCTGCTTTTGTTTTTGGGATAGTGATTCGGACATCTGAACCTCCTTTGTTGACAAACGTGAAGCAACCCCGTAAAATTTGTCTATACATTTAGACAAAAAAGAAATTGATGTCAAGAGTTGGCCGGGAAAAAAAATCGATTTAGAGTTTTCGTTCAGGAACGATTTAGCAACTAGCTGTAGCCATGAAAAAAAGAACCCAATCGGCGGCGCCGAAATACCTTCAGATTTACGACTGGCTGCACAGTCTGGTTCAGCGGAAGAGGATCAAGGTGGGGGAGATGCTCCCCCCGGAAACCGAACTGGCGAGCCGATTTGGCGTGCATCGGATGACTGTGCGCAAGGCCTTGAACAAAATGGTTGTGGAAGGCATGATCGTTCGGGAACAGGGCAAGGGGACTTTTCTTGTCTCGGATTCTCCCGGGGAACTGGTCTACAATCTGGAGGTGTCCACCGGCTTTTATGCCGATATGCAGCGCTACGGCGTCAATCCGAGTATGCAGCTCCTGCGGGCGGAAGTGGTGCCGGCCGACGAACAGACACGCCGGATTCTGGATCTTGGGAGCGAGGGCCGGGTCATTGCTCTGCAATACGTGTTCTTCGGCAATGAGGAGCCGGTGATGTTTGAAGAATGCTATCTGCCGTATCCGGAGTTTCATGACCTGCTTGCCTTTGATCTCAACCAGCTCCGGTATCCTTTGATGAAGGAGCATTACAATATTGTTCCGAGTCAGGCCAATCAGAGTTTCAGCGCCGTTCTGGCCACGGAACGGCAGCAGTCCCTGTTTGGGGCTCTATCACCGCTGCCCTGTCTGCTTTTGGAATGCACCATGTTCGATGCCGCCGGGGTCCCCATCGATCACGGCACCTATCTCTACCGCGGGGACCGCTACAAATTCAACCTCCAAACCCTGGAGTACGTCTATACCGCTCCAGGCGCTGCGGAGCGCTGAAGCGGACATTGGTCATCGCTCGTCATTAAAATTATTGCCATAACGGTCGTTTACCGTGTAAACTGGAAATCCGCAATTCAACCTATGGAGGCTTGCCATGATCCAAACATCCCGGACCCGAAATCGTAGTGTGGAGATGCGCGTGTTGAGCGATGATCAGATATGGGAAATCCGGCAGGCGGCGTTTGAAGTAATTGAAAAATCCGGGTTCAAATGTATTCATGAAGGCGCCAGGCAGATGCTGGCCAAGGCCGGAGCCGTGATCGCGGATGAACGGGTCAAGATCCCCCGCTACATCGTGGAGGGCTGCCTGGCCACAGTCCCTAAAGGCTGGACCATGTACGACCGTTTCGGGAACCGGGCCATGGAGGTTGAGGGCCGAAAAAGCCATTACAGCACCTCCACGGCCAGCCCCAACACCAAGGACGCCCTGAGCGGGGAATACCACGAAACCCGGGTCCGGGACATCGCCATCGGGGCCAGGGTGGCGGACGCCCAGCCGAATATCGATTTTGTGATGCCCATGGGCTCGGCCCAGGATGTGAACGGCTGGGTGGCGGACCTTTACGAGTTTGAAGCGGTGGTCAGCGAGACCACCAAGCCCATGATCTTTATCGGCTACACCCCCACCGGGTGTGAGTATGTTTTTGAAATGGCGGCTGTGGTGGCCGGAGGCATGGACCGTCTCCGGGAGCGTCCCTTTGTCATGCTCTATCCGGAAGCGATCTCGCCGTTTGTCTTTCCCAGGGAGGTGGTGGACCGCATTTTTGTGACCGCGGACCGCGGCCTGCCCCAGGTCCCCGGGGCCACGGCCCAGCCCGGAGCCACCTCCCCCATGACCCTGGCCGGGACCGTGGTCCAGATCACCGCGGAATCCCTGATCCATATCACCCTGGCTCAGTTGCGCAAGCCCGGCTGCCCGGTGTCCATGAGCGGCAATGTGGGCATTCTGGACATGGCCACGGCCCTGATGGCCTTTGGCGCGCCCGAGGGCAGTTTGGGGCTGGCGGCCCAGGCCGAGGTGGCCCAGTCCTTTGGTCTGCCCACCTGGGGGCTGGGAGGGGCCACCGATGCCAAGCGTCTGGATGCCCAGGCCGGGATCGAGAGCACCTTTTCCATATTCAGCCAGGCCCTGGCCGGTTTGAATCTCATCCACGACGTGGGCTACATGGCCAGCGGCATGGCCTGCTCCTGCGAGCAGCTGGTCATGGGCAATGAAATCATCGGCATGACCAAGCGCTTTGTAGAGGGCATTACCGTGGATGCGGACACCCTGGCCCGGGACGTGATCGACGCTGTGGGGCCTGGGGGCAATTTTCTGGCCGAGGAACATACGGTCAAGCATCTCAGAAAGGAGTTGTGGCCGGCCAGATTGTTCAACCGGCAGCTTATTGCGGCCTGGCAGGATGCCGGGAAGCCGGTCATGGAGGATCGCGTGCGGGATGAGGTCCGGGCTCTCGTGGAAAACCATCAGGCAAAACCTCTGGACGGCAAGGTCCTGGATGAATTGAAACGGCTGCAGCAGGAGGGGGAAAAGGAGATCCTGGCCCGGATTGAAAAAGAGGGATGAGAGGGGATTGAATATTGAATATTGAATATTGAATATTGAATATTGATTATTGAATATTGAAGATTGAAGATTGAATATTGAAGATTGAAGATTGAAGACAGAGCTCTGTACAGTGCGCGTAAATTAGGTGGAATTATTGGACATTTTGTGATATGACTTGCCGCTTTTTGAGGTTTCAGCCTCCGGCCCGTAGGGGCCTACGCCCCGGAGGGGTGTCGGGTTTCAGGGGATAATGCCTTGATATAGCAATATCATTCTTTGCCTCGTATGAAATTTCAAACGAATGGAGTCATAGTTCCAAGCATTGATCAGCGCTCGTCATTGCGAGCGAAGCGAAGCAATCTTTTCAGAAAAGCTTCTTGTCAGGGATTGCTTCGGCGAAGACGTCTCGCAATGACGGGTGGAGTCGAAAGCCTGTTGGAAGAGCAAATTTTCTTAACCGTGAACTGTGAACCGTGAACTTGGAACCTTTGGGTTGCGGGCGGAGCCAAATTTGGAGAACCAGCATGCTCCAAAAACAAGATTTGCAGCGGCGGCTTGAGCAGATAGACGGCAAGGGCTTCAAGGCCTATCAGGACCTCCGGGGCGACTATGATTTTCTGGATTTTGTGCTGCATGTAGACAAGGTCCAAAGCGATCCCTTTGCTCCGCCCAGCCGGATCCGGGTCAGTCTGGGACAGGAACGGGCCGGTTTTCCGTTGGAGCTCTTTGCCAACCGGGTTCGCAAAACCGCACTTGAGGATTATCTGACCCGCTCTTTCGCCAGGCAGTGCAGGTCCTGGAGCGATCAGGGGTCGGGAACGGGCAACAGCGGTTTGGTGGCCATTGACCGCTGCGGCCAGGAGATTCTGGAGCGGAGTTCCCTGGAAGTCAGTGCAGACGAGGTGCAGGCTCGATTCTGTATCGGGCTGCCGGCCCGGGGGCGGCGCATCGAGGGCCGTCAGGCCGCGAGGATGTTTGAAACATCCCTGCCGGCGCTGGTGGCAAGGGTCCTGGTTTACGCGGAGCACAGGCCTCAGGAAATCAAGTCTCACCTGGACTGCTGCGAGGATCAGCATGTCCTGCGGGAGCAGTTACAGCAAAGAGGCCTGGTGGCCTTTGTGGCCAACGGGGCGGTTCTGCCCAGGCAAAGCGGGGTCAGCGACGCCCCCATGGATGCGGACAGGGCGGTGCCCTTTGCCTCGCCCCCGGAACTGGAATGCGGCTTTGATCTGCCCCATCAGGGCCGGATCCGTGGCCTGGGCCTGCCGGAAGGGGTGACCTTGATCACGGGCGGCGGGTATCACGGCAAATCCACCCTCTTGCGGGCCCTGGAACGCGGCGTATACAACCATGTCCCAGGGGACGGCCGGGAAGGGGTGGTTGCCCTAAACAGCGGGATGAAGATCCGGGCCGAAGACGGGCGCAGCGTTTCCGGGGTGGATATCCGGCCTTTTATCAATGACCTTCCCTTTGGGGCTGATACTGCAGCGTTTTCTTCGGACAATGCCAGCGGCAGCACCTCACAGGCGGCCAACATCATCGAGGCCCTGGAAACAGGATCCGAACTCCTGTTTCTGGACGAGGATACCAGCGCCACCAATTTCATGATCCGGGATTCCAGAATGCAGCAGCTGGTGGCCAAGGCCCATGAACCCATTACCCCTTTTGTGGATCAGGTCCGAGAGCTTTACACCGGTCTGGGCGTATCCACCGTCCTGGTCCTGGGCGGCTCAGGGGATTATCTGGATGCGGCGGATACGGTGATTATGCTCAAGGAGTACAGGCCGCTGGATGTCACGGACCGGGCCGGACAGGTCATCAAGCAAATCCCCAGCACCCGGAGCAATGAAGGCGGGGCTGCTCTGCCCAGGATAGGCGGGCGCCGTTTTGATCCGGACTCTTTCCGTCTCGGGTCCAGGGACAAGATCAGGACCAAGGGCCTGCAGACCATTCTCTTTGGCCGGGAGGCCATTGATCTGGCCTGTCTGGAGCAGCTGACGGATCAGAGCCAGACCCGGTCCATAGCAGAGATCTTGCGTCATCTGTCCCGGCGGCTGCAGCAAGCTTCGCTTTCGGAACTTGTGGACGGAGTGCTTAAGCAGATGGAGGACAAGGGTCTGGACGTTCTTTCCCCGAATCCGGAAAGACCTTTCGGGGATCTGGCCCGGCCCAGAAAGCAGGAGATTTGTGCCGCCATCAATCGGTTTCGCAATCTGCGAATGCTTTGAAGGTTTTTACTCCAAGAACAGGGACGCGGATGAGAACCGATGCCGGGCCGGGAGCCGGTTTGTTTCAGCGGAAACTCAATGGAAGACCCGGGCAGAACGCCGGTGGAAGTCGGCGAATCGGCCTTCATGTATGGCCTGCCTCGTCTCCCGGATGAGACGGATGTAAAAGGCCAGATTATGGATGGTGTTCAGGCGGTAGGACAAAATTTCTCCGGCCACATAGAGGTGGCGCAGATAGGCCCGGGAAAAGGTCCGGCAGGTGTAGCAGGAGCAGGCCGGGTCCAGAGGGGCCTGATCATCGGCATACTGGGCCCGTTTGATGTTGATTTTGCCCTGGCTGGTGAACAGGGTGCCGTTGCGGGCGTTTCTGGTGGGCAGGACGCAGTCGAACATATCGATGCCCGCGGCGATGCCCTCCAGGATGTCCCCGGGGGTGCCCACCCCCATGAGGTAGCGCGGTTTGTCCCGGGGCAGGAGCGGAGCGGTGTGGGCCAGGATGTCCAGCATGATCTCCTTGGGTTCTCCCACGCTCAATCCCCCCACGGCAAAACCGTCAAAGGGCAGCTCGCAAATCTCTGCTGCGCTCCGACTGCGCAGGTCTTTGAAAAAGCCCCCCTGTACAATCCCGAACAGGAGCTGATCACCGGATTTTTCCGGATAGGCCTTCCGGCTTTGCTCAGCCCAGGTCGTGGTCAAGTGCAACGACTTTCGGGTGTAGTCGTAATCCGCGTCAAAGGAAACGCATTCATCCAGGACCATCATGATGTCCGAACCGATGTTCTGCTGAATGGCCACGACTTTTTCCGGGGAGAAGAAGTGCCTGGACCCGTTCAAATGGGAGCGGAACTCCACACCTTCGGGCGTGATCTTGCGGAGCTGCGACAGGCTGAAGACCTGATAGCCGCCGCTGTCAGTCAAAATTGGTTTGTCCCAGCCGGAAAAATGATGGAGACCGCCGAGATCCTTCAGGAGCCGGTCTCCGGGCCGGAGATAGAGGTGGTAGGTGTTGCCCAGGATGATTTCGGCGCCAAGGGCTTCAAGGTCCTGGGGGGAGAGGCTCTTGACGCAGCCCTGGGTGCCTACAGGCATGAAGACCGGGGTTCTGATGCAACCGTGGGCTGTATGCAGCTCCCCGAGCCGGGCCGGGCCGTCGTGAGTCGTAACCCTGAAGGTGCCCAAAGGGTTCCGGCTCATTTTTTTGCTGTTCCCTTGAACTCGATGGACAGGATTTCATAAAAGATCTGACCTCGGGGGGCGTTGACTTCGATTGCGGCTCCTTCTTCCTGGCCCAGCAGGGCCTTGGCCAGAGGAGAATACACGGAAATGGTGCCTTCATTAAAATCGGCTTCGTCCGGACCGAGCAGGGTGTAGCGTTTCTGCTCGCCGGTCTCCAGGTTCTCGATTTCCACCGTAGCCCCAAAGGCAACCTTATTCCCCCCCATGCTGTTCAAATCGACAACAATGCATTGCGGCAGCCGGGATTCGATATAGCTGATCCGGGCTTCAAGCATCCCCTGGCGATCCCTGGCGGCTTCATATCCGGCGTTTTCCCGCAGGTCGCCTTCTTCTCTGGCTTCCTTGATGGCCTGGATCACGGCCGGACGTTCTTTTTTAAGCTCTTCCAGCTCGCGCTTGAGCTTTTCAAAACCTTGAACTGAAATATGGATATCTGGCATTGGATTCCTCGTGAAAACAGGATGTTATATACTTTTAGTGACTTATGGGTTCATCTCTGTCACAGAAAACAAGAAAATGTGTTGCTCCGATGCAGTCGAAGTCCTTGTTGGATATGGTTCACGGTTCCAGGTTCACGGTTCACGGTTTGAAGAGAAAGATATTCGGAAGATACATTCTGTGTCGTTTGAAAAACTGTTTTTTTTCTTAACCGTGAACCGTGAACCGTGAACCTGGAACCTTTGGGTTGCGGGCGGAGCCAGCTTTGGATCTTTCAGCACACATATTTCCGAAGCCCAAATTAAAAAAAACAGGGCGTCCTGTCCAGTCGGATAACAGTGACCCTGCTTTCTGATTTGGGAAATAAAGGCTTGATCGGCAAATGGTTCACATGGAGAATAAACAAAAATTTTATGAATGGAAAGGAAAAATTGCTGCTTAAAAAATGAAGGGTGATTCCTGCTCAAAAGGATGCGGCTTGGTTCGCACCGGTGTTCTGGAATGATTCAGCTTGATGCTTCTGAGGTCAGCGCCGGCCGGCCCCGCAAGCGGCCGGTGACGGTCAGACTGAGGAAAATTTTCTCCCGTCCGGTGTGCACGCTGCTTTCGGCCCTGTCAAGTGTGACTTCGGAGTCTGCGGCTCTGTTCAAACGGCCGATTTTTTGCAGTTCGGCTCTGAGATGGTCTCCGGCCCACTGCTCGGCGGTTTCGAGTTCGTAAAAAACATGTTTTCCGGGCACCCCTTCCAGATAGTATCCACTTCCGTTATTCGGCTTGATTGTGATCTGTTTTTCCACTCGAACCGAGCTGGTGATGGCGCCGATGGCATTGGCCACACCGGCATTTTCAGGGATAACAACCTCGGTGTGCAAGAGTTCGCCGGCTTTGGGCAGAAAGATATGGGCCGGGGCGCCGATGCCGATGATCGGTCTTTTCAGGCTGAATTGGACCCGGTAATTCGGGCTGCCGCCCTGAAAAGCGTTCTGCAGCAGCTTGTCGCACTGGGCACAGGATGGCTGATCTTCAAATTCGTCTTCAGCAGCCCATTGGGTTTTTAAAATGGCCTCAGCAATGTTTCTGGTCAGATCTCCCAGGGTCTTTTCAGTGAAGATGTCTGGTTGGAGGTCCAAAAAATCTGCGTACAGGGCGATCATTCGTTCTGAAGCCCGGGCATCCCATCTGATGAAATCACCCCGGGAGTGAAGGAGGTCGGTGGGGGTCAGGCCGGCACGCTGAATCAGGCCCTTGTCTTCGAGCCGGGCAAGTGGCAGCAGCTTCCAGCTCAGGCTGTTGGTTTTTTCCGTCAATTCCAGAAGAGAATGCGGCCGCTGCCTGAGGATTTCCAGAATCTGCTTTTCGTTGGGTTGCAAGCCCGACTGGTCCTGCCGGGAGAGTGCGGTCAAAAATTCGGTGCAGCCTGCCTGCCGGTGTATGGAATCAAATCGATCCTCAATCCGGTCCAGGGCCTCGTGCAGCCGCGAGTCGTGTGCTGCGAGCCAGGCCAGGGGGATGACCCGTCCGGGGCCGATGCGAACCTGACGCTTGTTCAAGGCGATGAGGCTGTCTCCGCCCAAACCATGGGTCTGAATGTTGATGGCCTGGACATGGGTCTGGCGGGAGCCGAGACGGGCTCCGGCGGCAGATATGACGGCTTGTCCGGAGCGCAGGGAGGCGATATCGGTGGTTGTGCCGCCGATGTCCACTACCACCGCATCCTGAATTCCGGTCTGATGTCCCGCACCGGCCAGGCTCGCCGCCGGACCGGAGAGAATGGTTTCCACCGGACGTTCCCGGGCCGTTTCCAGAGCAATCAGGGAGCCGTCTCCTTTGACCATGGAGATGGGGGCTTGCAGACCGCGGGTTTTGAGTACGCTTTCCAGATTGCCGATGAAGCGTTCAATCCTGGGGATGATCCTGGCGTTAAACACCGCGGTCCTGGCTCGGATCAGAAAGTTTAAAAGGGAGGAAAGCTCGTGGCCGCAGGTCACGCTCAATCCGGTTTCCCGGCGCAGGATTCCCTTGACCTGGAGTTCGAGGATCGGATTGATTCCGCCGGCATATCCGGACACTGCAAAGGCCTGCACCTCCTGTCCGGCGATCATCCGGCGGGCTGTTTGCCTGATTTCGTCCGGATCAATCTCCTGGACCAGAGTTCCGTCGATTTTCAGCCGGCCCTGGATACAGGCCGCCGGGGTATGACCGATTTCCAGAGGATCGAAACCATCGTCCGCAGGCATGACCAGCAGCCCCACCTGCTGCCCTTGACCTTCTACCACGGCGTTGGTAGCCAGGGTTGTGGAAACGGCCACCAGTTTGACCCGGGAGAGGGTTGCAGGCTTGAGTCCCTCTAAGGCATTGGTGATGCCCAGGGGAAAATCCCAGGGCGTGGTCAGGGCCTTGTTCTTCCAAATGGCGGTGTCGGTGGTGAAATCAAAGAGCACTACGTCGGTATATGTGCCGCCGGCGTCGATGCCCAGGCCAAAGTGTTGGGTGGATACGTGATGTGACATAGGAGATGTTCGATGCCGGCTTTGCCTCCGGCAGAGCCGGCATAATTTGATCAGTATAATTTATTGTGCCTCGCAGTCAGATAGAGTATTGTCAGAATACTTTCTAGGTCAACCCTTCTCAAGCGAGCAATTTGAACAAAGCAAAGATTATGATAAGCAGCCTATCGAATCGCGCAGGCCATGGCCTGCCTTTCCAAGCAGTGGTTTTTGATCTGGACGGGACCCTCGTCAAGCATCCTCTGGAGTTGATCGATCTGCTGATCTGAAACTGAGCCCTAGCCTCTTGAGACTGCTTCGTCGAAAGTTTCCGGATCCAAAATCCCAAAGCCGGTATGGTGAGTCTATGCAAAATCCCATGAGCATCTATAAACTTCTGGACGGTTCGAATTGCAGGGAATGCGGCGAGGCCACCTGCCTGGCTTTTGCCGCTG
>JAABTT010000010.1 GCA_011389765.1 Desulfohalobiaceae bacterium S24
GTATAAAGACCGTACCCTGACCCCGGCAGGCCCAGGTCGCGACATAGCGTTCCTGATCGCTGAAGTCCGGGCTGTTCAGGGCCAGCTGCAGAACCTGGCGATTGAGAAGGCCTTTCTGGCCTTTGTCCTCGGACAGTTTTTTCAGCGCATCAATGATCTCCCGGACCGCATCGATATCGCTCTTGATCTCCTCCAGACTCCTCCGGCTGAAGGTCCTGCTTTTATAGACCCGGCAGAAACCGCACTTGTTCCAGGGGCAGTTGCGGGTAAAGCGCAGCAGGAGACTGCCGGCCTCGCTGGGGGGCCTGATGGGCCCCTGTTCGAATTGATGATGCATAGTGTTTCCCAGTTTGTGTTATTCGCATGGATTCAAGAAAAGAGAAAGGCAATTTTGCCCACGGATCACACTGATTGACACGGATGGATACGGATGGATTTCTTTTTGGTCAGCCGGGGATAAGAGCCCGGCTGCCCAATTGCCATCGCCTGTCGGCGAATGTCAAAACGCACTAGAGTATCATTCGTTTGTATTCAAGTTTTGGATAATGTCCAAAGTTTACGAGCAGACCGATATTCATTCTCGATGCATTGAGATAATTGAGTAATTGGGCCTGGTGTTCGTCAAGGAGGTTGCTGATGGATTTGATTTCAACAATGATTTCATCAAAACACAAGAAGTCTGGGCTATACGTTTGTTTGAGTGTTTGATCACGATAGGTCAATTGTAAGACTTCTTGAGATTGAAATGGAATCTCTCTGAATTTGAATTCAATTTCAAGACACTCTTGATACACAGCCTCTAAGAATCCGCAGCCCATACGATTATATACTTCGAAACAGGCTCCGATGATTGCATAAGTTTTGTCTTCCAAGTGCATAATCTGGTAGCCTTCCATCAATACTTTGAAAATGAAACAAAGCAGATTATTGCCCACAGATCACACTGATTGACACGGATGGATTTTGTATTTGGTCGGCCGGAGACCCGTCTTCACTTTTCAAGCTTCTGTCTTCGTCCAGATGCTTCGCCGAGACAAGATGCCCTGGCACGTAATAACCGGCCGCCCAATTGCCATCGCCTGTGGCGAATGTCAATGAGATCAGTTCCACATGTTTGAGTTTATCGACGCTAGTCGATGACTCATTTTGCTGCCGGATCTTATTTCCGGCAGCAAAAAAAATAAGTTCTTCATTATCCGTGTCAATCCGTGTGATCCGTGGGCAAATCTCCTCTTTTCCGTGGGTTCTCTCTAATTCTTCTTCAGATAATTATAATACCGATACATCTCGGCGCAAGCCTTGACCGCCTGTTCCGGCGAAGGATAAAAGACCGTCTTGAAGGGACAGCCCGGGACCTCCATGACAACCTGGTCCTGATTGCCGGTGGCCAGTCTGACCCCGAAGACCGGCTTGTTGCTGTAGGTCATGCAGGTCGCGATCCTGGCGATGTATTCCTTCTCGAAATCCGCAACCATGCCTGTGGCCTGACCGAGTTCCTCCTGACTGTAGGACGGGTCCACGGCTTGAACCGCCTGGATGTAATCGTCCACAAAGACCCGCCTGCCTAAAATGCCCATGTTGATGACCGCATCGCATGCATCCCAGGACAAAAGAATCTCCAAAGCCTTGATCGGCAGGGAAAGATCCCGTTCGCCAACCAGGTCCACCGGGTTGGACCGGCTCCAGTACGCAGGCAGCAGAGCGTCCAAAGACCGGATAATCTCGGGACTGAGCTCCGGGACTTCCAGTCCGTACTTGGCGCAGAGATCCGCGGTGATCACGCCCCAACCGCCGCCCAGGGTCATAATGCCCACCCGGCTTCCCCGCGGGAGCGGCAGGGAAGAAAAGGCCGCGGAAAGATCCAGCAGATCATTCGGGCCGTCGACCTTGATGATCCCGGTCTGCCGGCAAAGGGCGTCGAAGACCCGGGCGTCGGAGCTCATGGCTCCGGTATGGCTGGCCGCGGCCTTGTTTCCGGCTTGACTGGTCCCGCCCTTGAGGAGAATGACCGGCTTCTTTCCGGTAAGTTTTTTGGCGCTTTGAAAAAAACGCGGCCCATCCTTCACGCTTTCCAGATAGAGCATCACCGTCTTGGTCAAAGGGTCCACGGCAAAGCCGTCCATAAAATCTTCGATGGTCAGCATGGCTTCATTACCGGAGCCGGAAAAGGCCCGGATACCGATGCCCTGCTGCACGGCAAAGGACAGAAGCTGCGCTCCCATGTTCCCGGACTGGGAGACCATGGCCGTGGACCCGGCCTTGGGCTGGACCACGGAGCCGGTGCAGAAAAAATTGATATGCGGGTTGTTGAGGCCCATGGTATTCGGGCCGAGGATGAGGATGCCGGCCTGTTCCGCGGCCTTGACGAGTTTATGCTCCAGTTCTTTTCCCGCCGCTCCGGTTTCACCAAAACCGGAGGTGATCAGCACCATATTCCGGATGCCCTTGTGTTCCATCTCCGGAATGAGATCCATGACCTTCGCGACCGGGATGGTCACGATGGCCAGATCCACGCTGCCCGGGACTTCGGCCAGGGAACAAAAGCATGGCTGCCCGGCAATTGTCCCTCCCTTGGGATTGACCAGGTAGACCTCGCCTTTGAATTCCCCGGTGAGGGTGTTAACCACCAGCATGTGCCCCCATTTCCCGAGTTGGGCCGAGGCCCCGATAAAGGCAATGGACCGGGGATAGAAGAGTTTGCCGATGGCTTCCGGGGACTGGGGAGCCGGCTTATAGGACGGCTCGACCTGTTTTTTGCAGACCACCAGGGCGTCCACTCCCAGGATGTCTCCCTGCGGGGTGATCTTAAGGGGGTTGATGTCGATCTCGGTAATGTCCGGATACTCTGAGGCGATCCGGGACAGGGCGCTCAGGATCCGAACCAGCCGGTCCTTGGCCACAGGCGCTTCCCCCCGAAAATGATTGAGCAGGGCCGCGCTCCGGATCTCCTCCAGCATGAAAGCGGCCTCCTGCTCCTTGAGCGGGGCAATGCCCAGGGCGATGTCGGCCAGGCCTTCGGTAAAAATCCCGCCCAGTCCGAACATGATCACCGGCCCGAAAACGGCATCCCGGAACATGCCGGCCAGAAATTCCCGCCGGCCCTGGACCTGAGGCTGGATGAGCACCCCTTCCAGATCGGATCCCCCGGTCTCGAGCAGCTCGGCATAGGCGGCGCTCAGGGCTTCAAGGCTCTGGAGATCCAGTTTGACCAGGCCCAGTTCGCTCTTGTGGCTCAGCTGTGAGCCCAAGCCCTTGGCCACCACGGGAAAGCCCAGGGATGCGGCCGCGCTTTGGGCCTCGCTCCGGCTTTGGGCCACCTCCCCGGGAACGACCGGTACGTCGTAGGCCTGGAGGAGCCGTTTGGATTCTTGCTCGTCAAGGTTCCTGGATTCACCGGGTTCGAGGCTGTCGATGATCTGGCGGAGGTGGTTCAAAATAGGCATTTGTTTCGTTGATCAAATGATGGAAGAAAAAACGTTTGCCCACGGATCACACGGATTGACACGGATGGATTTTCTTTTTGGTCAGCCGGGGATCAGAGCCCGGCTGACCAATTGCCATCGCCTGTCGGCGAAGGACAATAAATCATACATTCGGCTTGAGTCTATCGACGCAAGTCGATGACTCATTTTGTTGCCGGGTCTTATTCCCGGCAGCAAAAAAATAAGTTCTTCACTATCCGTGTCAATCCGTGTGATCCGTGGGCCTATCTCAACAGTCCCCTGATCTACTTCTTCCCCGGGGCGATGAAGACAGGCAGCTTGGAATCCCGGATGATCCGCAGCAGGCGATTCCCCTTGGAGCCTTTGGGCAGCAGATCGGAGTGATTGGCGCCGACGAGGATCAAGTCGCAGTTCAGGGCCTTGGCCTCCAGGACCACTTCCTCCTCGATGTATTCGCCTTCCTTGACCAGGGTATCTTCGATGATCGGCTTGAAATCCGGTTCTTCGACGTTGGTGATCATGTCTTCGAACCACTTCACCACAGCCTGCTGGATCTTATGGGCCTCTTTTTCCTTGCTGATGAGTTTGCTTCGGGCGGCATCCATGCGCTGCTGCTTCTGCTTGTTGAATTCCTCCCCGATCAAGCCTTCCACCATAGGACGGTAGCCCATGGGCAGGGCGTTAGGCAGGACATGCAGGATGCTCAATTTGGCCTGGTAGCCGGTGGCCAGGCTGACCGCATACTCGAACGAGTTCCAGGCGTTTTCCGAGAGATCGGTCACAAACAGAATTTTTTTGATTTTCGGGATCATGGGGTCCTCCGGTTTGGTCAAAGGGTAGGGCATCTACAGCAAATACTCCGAGTAATGGGAAAAACCATTATACTTTGTGCACGAATCGGGGATTTGTCAAGCTATACAGGCAGCCTTAGAGGCAAGTATTTGAAAAAACAGAGTAAAGATCTTCCTTGTGTATGCATCACAATCTTTCCTGAGCAGCAGAGAGTCCTTTGTGCTGAAAAAGCCGGCCCGGTCCTGCACCTGTGTTCAGGAAATCTTTTCAAGTCCTCTGGAAATATTGAAGCAGTAATCTCCCATTTTCTCAAAAGTGGAGATCAAAGTAATAAACAAGACGCCGGCATCAACCGAGCATTCATCATGCCGCAGTCTCTCGATATGCTGAAACCGAAGTTTTTCCCGGATCTGATCAATGAGATTTTCCTGAGCCTTGGCTTTTGCGAAAAAGTCCTCTGTTTTTCCATGAAGCTCATTGATCACAAGCTGCAAAAAGGTATGCACTTCGTCTGAAATTTGGTGCAGATCTTCCAGAGCCTGCTTTGACATGGATATATCCATATCATAAATCCGTTCGATAATTTTAAAGACATTTTCGATACCGTCCCCGATCCTTTCAATATTATTTGTGATACGCATAAGCTCTGATATTTCAACGGCTTCCTCTTCATTGACCTCACCCTGGTAAATACTGGTTAAATATTTGATGATCACCTTTTGCATATTGTCGATATGCTCTTCAATGATCTCTCGTTCAGCAAGCTTGTCATCGTCTCTGGCATCAAGGCAGGCAGTGGTTTTTTTAAGACTCTGGAGCGTAAATTCAGCCATTTTTTCAATTTCGCCGCGTACTTTGACCATAGCGCCGATGGACGAGTCCATAAAAAATTCGTCAAAATCAGGCAAGCGGTAGCGTTCTTTGGAAATTTTCTTTTTGGGGGCCAGAAAGGTGGACACTTGAACAAGCTTCGGAAGGACAAGCAAAAATATCAAAGCATTGATGACATTAAACAGGGTGTGGCCATTGGCGAGGTATCTGGCGATATTGACGAATTCACCGTTTACAGTCTGTTGCACCGGACCGGTCCCGATCCACAGGGAAAATTGTTCGACCAGGTGCAGAAACCAGGGGAAGATGCCGAGAACGATCAAGACGCCGGCCACATTGAATACGGCGTGAGCCCGGGCCGTCCGGTAAGCGTTGACATTTTTGGACCCGATTGTCGCCAGCTGGGCGGTGATCGTGGTTCCGATATTTTCGCCCAGAACCAGGGCCATGGCCGTGGGAAAGCTGATAAGACCCTGCATGGCCAGGGCCATTGTCAAGCCCACCGTGGCGGATGAAGACTGGACAGCAACTGTTAAAACAGCCCCGGTTCCCACACAGAGCAGCAGTCCGCCGATGTTCTCCGTGCTAAATTTTGTAAAAAAAGCAATGAATTCAGGTTCGGACCTGATGGGTGCCAGCCCGGCTTTCATGACCGAGAGTCCAAAAAAGAGCAGCCCGAACCCAAGAATGATTTCCCCGATATACCGGTAGTTTCGTTTTTTGGAGAAAAATTTCAGAGAAACGCCGAGGGCGATGGCCGGAAGGGCGGCTTCAGTCAATTTGAATGCAATCAATTGCGCGGTCACGGTCGTTCCGATATTCGCGCCCAGAATAACGCCCACAGCCTGCTGCAGGGTCATAAGGCCGGCTCCGACAAAACCGATAAGCATCACAGTGGTAGCCGACGAAGACTGGATAAGGGCGGTGATCCCGGCTCCGGTCAAACACCCGATGACTCGATTCGAAGAAAGAGCGCCGAGCACTTTTTTGATTTTTGCACCGGCGGTCATCTCCAGCCCCTCGGTCATGGTCTTCATCCCGAGCAGAAAGAGCCCCAAGCCCCCGACAGTCTGAATCAATGTATCGATGAAATTCATTTTCCGCTCTTACTTTATTTTTTTTATTGCACTCAGCCAATAAACCAAAATCCGGCAATCACAGATACGCCTCGGCCTGCCTGCTTTTAAACTCTTTGCCGCGGCTGATCAAACAAAAAAAATCCCCGTGTCAGAAAATTGAAACCAAATTGTCATACGGCTGTAACATTCAGGCCTTAAAAACCGTTCCTGTGTTCGGGCCATATTTTTTTTAAATACTTTGAGGAGGTATCAAAGATGAAAACGATTCTGCGATTCATGTCTGTTTTCTGTGTATTGGCGATTTTTGGACTGGGTTCGGCCCAGGCCAGGGATCAAATAAAAATCGTGGGTTCCAGCACCGTCTACCCCTTTTCTTCCTATGTAGCCGAAGAACTGGGAGCAACAACCAAGCATCCCACTCCTGTGGTGGAATCAACCGGCTCCGGCGGGGGCATGAAGCTCTTTTCAGAAGGCCTGGATATGAACACTCCGGATATCAGCAATGCGTCCAGGAGAATGAAAAAGAGCGAATATCAACGCTGTCAAAAAAACGGAGTGAAAGAGGTCATCGAAGTCATGTTCGGCTATGACGGCATCGCTCTGGCTCAGAACGTGAACAACGAGCCTTTGCGCTTGACCTTGAAAGACATCACCCTGGCCGTGGCCAAGGAAGTGCCCCAAGACGGCGCCCTTGTAGCGAATCCGTATACTTACTGGGACGAAGTCAATCAGGACCTCCCGCACAGAAAGATCATGATCTACGGCCCTCCGACCACCTCCGGCACCCGGGACGCTTTTGAAGAACTGGTTATGGAGGCGGCCACCGGGAACATTGCCGCGTATGGCGGTGAATATTCGCATGTCCGCTCCGATGGGGTGTATGTGCCTTCAGGTGAAAACGACAACCTCATTGTCCAGCGTTTGACCAAAGATAAAAACGCGCTGGGTATCTTCGGCTACAGCTATCTTGATGAAAACCGGGATCGGATCCAGGCCGCATCAATTGAGGGCGTACTCCCCGAACCCGAAACAATCGCCTCAGCCGAATATCCGGTATCCAGGAGCCTGTACTTCTATATCAAGGTCGATCATCTTGACAAGGTTTCTGGAATGCAGGATTATGTCAAGCTCTTCCTCAGTGAACAAATGATCGGTGAATTTGGCTACTTAAAAAGTATCGGCCTTATCACGCTCCCGAAGCAGGAACGGGATGAAATCCGGGAAAAAGTCGAGCAGAAAGTCCTGTTTACCTTGGACGATCTGAGCTGAACAGATGCCGGGGATTTTCTGAGGGAGCAAGCACTTGACTTGCTCCCTCTTTTTCTGTTTGTTCACAACAGAGCGAATGAGATCCTCTCGCTTCGTTATGCTGCAAGCGAAAAGCTTCATACAACAGGGCAAGCTTTAAAAATGATGGGACGAGCGATTTGAACATTGAATATTTCGTTTTTTTCTTTTTTTGCGGTTTAGGCCCTCTGGCCTGTATGGCCTATTACCTGGGCCGTAAAAAGGGCAAAGCACTGCTCAGAGAAGATGGAGCCGCTCCGCTCTCCCAGCCGGACATCTATGGCTGGTATACTTTGGTCCGGATGATACTCCCGGTACTTGGCGTCTTTGTTCTGGCTTTTTTCCTGCAGCTGTTCGATGTGATTACCGTCCCGGGGATCCTGCTGATTTTGGGAGCCTTCATTGCAGCTCTTGCCGGGATTGCTCTGGCCCTCAAACAAATCCACCCCCGCCTCAGGGCCAGACAGAGACTGGAGCGATTTATCTATGGACTGCTATTCCTGGCGGCCGTTATTTCCATACTCACGACCATCGGGATCGTCTTGTCGGTTATTTTTGAAGCCGTAAAATTTTTCCAAGTAGTCAGCATCTGGGAATTTCTCACCGGCACGGAGTGGAGTCCCGATACCGCCTTTCTTCAGGGCGCGGAGCGCTCAGGGGAAGAGGCGGCTCAGCCGCATTTCGGCTCCCTTCCCATATTTGCCGGGACTTTTATGATAACCTTCATCGCCATGTGCGTGGCCATACCCGTAGGTCTGTTCTCGGCCATCTATATGAGCGAATACGCCTCAGACTCAGTCAGAGCTGCCGCCAAGCCCGCTCTGGAAATCCTGGCCGGCATCCCCACAGTGGTCTACGGCTTCTTTGCGGCCATTACCGTCAGCCCTCTGGTGGTCAACTTTGCTAATGCTTTCGGTTTCGAGGCGGATTACACCAACGCCCTTGCCCCTGGACTGGTTATGGGCATCATGATCATTCCCTTTATTTCCTCCCTTTCCGACGACGTCATCCGCTCAATCCCCCAAAGCCTGCGTGAAGGCTCTTTGGCTCTGGGTCTGACTGTTTCGGAAACCATCAAACATGTCCTGCTGCCCGCCGCCCTGCCCGGGGTGGTCTCGGCCTTTCTTCTGGGCGTCTCCCGGGCTCTGGGAGAAACCATGATTGTGGTCATGGCCGCCGGTCTCAGGCCGAATTTGACCCTGAATCCGCTGGAAGGCATGACCACGGTCACAGTGCGCATCGTGGATGCCCTCACCGGCGATCTTGCCTTTGATAGCCTGGAGACCCTGTCCGCTTTTGCCCTGGGCCTGACCCTGCTTCTGATAACCTTGATTTTGAATCTCATTTCTACGATTGTGATCAGAAGGTTCAAGCAAAAATATGAATAACACAGAAGCATCTCAACCCTCAAAGCGCCTTCAGAAGCGCTACAAGGCTGAAAAGCGATTCAAGCGATACTGCATCACGGCTCTGCTTCTGGCGATTTCTTTTTTAGTGGTTTTTTTCTTTTCTTTGATCAGTAAAGGAGCCAGCGCCTTCCGGCAGGCGGAAATATTGACGGAAATCGCTTTTCACGAACAGAGCCGCCAAATGCCCCTGGCAGCGGTCAACGAGGATCTCCGTCATCTGGTCAGCCGGGGATGGCTTAGGAAAGTCCCGATGATGCTCAAGGAAAATCCTAAATTGATGGATACGGTGCAAACCTACTGGGTGGTCGCCGATGCCGAGGTGGATCAATACCTGAAGGGGAAGCCCAATAAGCTTCGGCCCCGACAGAAAAAGGTCATTGAGAGGCTCAAGGACGAAGGACGGGTCAAGCTCAACTTCAACGTGTATTTTTTTCTGAATGGCGACTCCAAGATGCCGGAGATCGCCGGCATCAAGTCGGCCCTGGTGGGGACCATCTATGTGCTTTTTCTGACCCTTATCTTTTGCTTCCCGGTGGGGGTGATGACAGCGGTCTATCTGGAGGAATTCGCCCCGGACAACCGATTTACCCAGGCCATCGAAGTGAACATCAACAATTTAGCCGCCATCCCATCCATTTTATACGGCCTGCTGGGATTAGCGATTTTTATCAACACCTTCCATGTTCCACGTTCATCCGCTCTGGCCGGAGGCTTGACCCTGGGATTGATGACCCTTCCGGTGATCATCATCAGCACCAGAACCGCCATCCGGGCCGTTCCGGATTCGATCCGGGAAGCAGCTCTCGGGGTCGGGGCCTCTCGCTGGCAAATGGTCTTGCACCACGTCCTGCCGCTTTCATTCCCCGGGATTCTGACCGGGACGATCATCGGCCTGGCTCAGGCCATGGGCGAGACCGCCCCCCTGCTCATCGTGGGAATGATGGCCTTTATTCCCGACGTGCCGGGCTCCCTTACACAGGCTGCGACCGTGCTTCCGGCCCAGATATATACCTGGTCCTCTTCGTCTTTGCGCCCTTTTGAAGCACGGACCGCAGCCGCGATCCTGGTGCTTCTGGTTGTCCTTCTGCTCATGAACGCCCTGGCTGTTTTTCTGCGGCAGAAATTCCAGCGGAAGTGGTAGCTGAATACAGCGAAAAACGGGTCAGCCGCAGTGAACATTTCAAGTGAGGGGACACAATCCCCGGGCCTATGTCTTCTGAAAAAATTCTGATTGTCGAAGATGAGTTGGACATTCTCAACCTTCTACTCTACACCTTTGAGAATGAAGGATTTGAACCGTATGGTTTCGAAGATGGAGAACAGGCCCTGGAATCCCTGGAGAAGAAGGCTCCGGATATGATTCTCCTGGATCTGATGCTTCCGGGCATGGACGGTCTGGAAGTTTGCCGGCGGATCAAATCGAAATCGAAGACAAAAGATATTCCCGTGCTCATGCTCACGGCCAAAAGCGAGGTTGACGATCGGATCACGGGACTGGAGCACGGGGCTGACGACTATTTGACCAAACCCTTCAGCCCCAGAGAGCTGGTTCTGCGCGTGCAGGGCCTGTTGCGCCGCGGACATCCGGTTCAGGAAGAGGAGCCGTATTGGGAATCCGGGGGACTGTCCGTTGATTTCGCCTCCTTTCAGGTCAAACTCGACGGGCGGGAGATTCCCCTGACCACGACGGAATTCAATTTGCTGTCCGCCATGATCCGATCCAATGGCCGTGTCTTGAATCGTGAACAACTTCTGGATCAAGTCTGGGGATATGATTTCGTGGGCTATGCCCGCACCGTTGATACCCATATGCACCGGCTTCGTCACAAACTGGATCGATACGGTGAATGGATCGAGACCGTTCGGGGAATCGGGTATCGCTTCAAAGCGCAGGCAAGTCCTTCCTGAGAGCTTTGCAGCTGGCAAATCTGTCAGATAACTATATAAAATTGTACATTCACAACAAAGTGCCCAAAAGTTTCTAAAAAAAATAGCACCCTGGAAAGAGCTCTGAAACTGAAACATGTCCATTCGAAACCAAATTCTCACTGTTTTTTCGCTGCTTTTGATCCTGGCGCTCTCGGTGCCCTATATCCATTTCCGGGCGGTGATTACCGGACATATTCTGGAACAAACCGAGGACTCCGCACAAAAACAGCTGCGACTGCTGAGCGGTATTTTGAGCCGGGAGGACAGGATCAAGGGGGCCTATGATCTCCAGGTCCTGCTGCAGGAGATGGGCAAAGACTTGAATCTGCGCTTGTCCTATATTTATAGAGAGGGACGGGTCATTGCCGACTCCGGGGTTTCCTGGAACAAGATCCCTGAATTGGAGGACCATTCCAATCGTCCGGAAGTACGAAAGGCCTTAGCCGGCAAAATTGGCCAAAGCATCCGCTACAGTCAGTCCCTGCATACCCGATTCATGTATCTGGCGGTGACAACGCCGAAAATCGGAACCCTGGAACCGGGAATTCTGCGTCTGGCAATGCCGTATTCCCAGGTGAGTTCGGTTTTGCGTCCCATTCACCTGGACATGCTTCTGGTGGCGTTCGCCAGCATCCTTTTGTCCATTGGGCTCAGTTGGCTCCTGGCAAGAAGAATAGGCAACCATATCGGCGTATTGAGCCGTCGAACCGCCCACATCGGGGACAATGAACACTACGAGCCCATACACCTGAAGACCACGAAAGAGCTCAGCCCCCTGGTAAGCAGCCTGAACGCCCTGGTCGAGAGAGTCAATCAGGACTTTGCTATTATTTCCAGGCAGAAAATGGAACTCGAAGCTGTTTTGGACAACCTGGGCGAAGGAGTCATGCTCTTCGATGAAGAAAAAAAGGTTCGGCTTGCCAATAAGGCCCTGCAGGAAACAGCGCTGATCTCCGGGAGGCCCCTGGGGCGGAAGCCTCTGGAATTGATTCGCAGTCTTGCCTTGGACGAAGCTTTGGACAGGTGCATCGCTTCCCAACAGGATCTGGAACCGCTGAAACTGAAAATCACCATTCCCGGCCAGCGTTCTTTCGATTGCAGGATCGTTTCGGTTCGCTCGGTTTTGAACGATGAACGGGAATTCCTGGTCGTGCTCAAGGAAGTGACCGAGCAGAAGCGCCTGGAACAGATGCGCAAGGATTTCGTGGCTAATGTCTCCCATGAACTCAAGACCCCCCTGACCTCGATCAAGGGGTATGCGGAAGCAATCATCGAGGGCCCGGCCGGAAAACATGAGAGTGTGCAGGGATTTATGCAGATCATTCTCAAAAATGCCGGGAAGATGGATACCCTGATTCAGGATTTGCTGCAGCTGGCAAAGCTGGAATCTTTGCAGGAGCGGGTCAAACTAAGTCTTGTGGATCTGCCCTCGGCCATCAACAGGGCCTGGGAAATCTGCGCACCCCTGGCCGAGGAACGGGAAGTCGACCTGAACCTCCGGCTCCCGGAAGGCCGGATCGAAGTCATGTCCGATCAAGACCAGCTGGTCAGGGTACTGGTCAATTTGATTGAAAATGCCCTGAAATACGGACCTCATGGACAGACGATCAGTATTCGGGCCGAAGCGGACCGAAACGATTGGGTTGTGGCGGTGGAGGATCAGGGACCGGGGATCCCCGCATCGATTCAGGGGCGGCTTTTCGAGCGCTTTTTCAAGGCGGAAGTGGAATTCTCCGGCAGCCGGACCCCCGGGTCCGGGCTGGGACTTTCCATTTGCAAGCATATTCTGGAAAATCAGGGCGGACAGATTTGGGTACAAAGTCCGGCCACTGAGCAAATGGACGGAACGATCTTTTTCTTCAGCCTTCCAAGACACGCTTGAAGGCAGATACAACTTACAAATTATGCCAACTTCTGGTATACAAAACAGTCGGAAGATATTTCTATGACGGCCTCCATAAAAATGAAGACCAGGGACCTGGACTTTTATTACGGTGATTTTCTGGCCTTGAAGAAAATTTCGATTTCTTTTGTCGCCAATCAGGTTACCGCCCTCATCGGCCCTTCAGGCTGCGGGAAGAGCACCTACATCCGGTGTTTGAACCGAATGAACGATCTGATCCCGGGGGTGAAGGTCGAGGGTGAAATTGCCCTGGACGAGTGCGATATTTACAGCCAGGAGATGGAAGTGATAGAACTCAGGCGAAGGGTCGGCATGGTTTTTCAAAAACCGAATCCCTTTCCCAAATCGATTTATGAAAATGTGGCCTACGCCCCTCGCATTCACGGTCTGGCTCGAAAAGGGTCCGAGATGGATGAACTGGTTGAAGGATCCTTGCAAAAAGCCGGACTCTGGGACGAGGTCGGGTATCGATTGACGCATCCGGCGACCTCGCTTTCCGGCGGGCAGCAGCAGCGGCTGTGCATCGCCCGGGCCCTGGCCATGGAACCCGAAGTGCTGCTCATGGATGAGCCGGCCTCGGCCCTGGATCCAATCGCGACCCAAAAGATCGAGGAATTGATCCATGAACTCAAGAATCGCCTGACCATCATCATTGTCACCCATAATATGCAGCAGGCGGCCCGGGTTTCGGATAGTACCGCCTTTTTTTACATGGGGGAACTGGTGGAAATCGATGGGACGGACAAGATCTTTACCAGGCCCGAGAAAAAGCAGACGGAAGAATACATCACCGGTCGGTTCGGTTAACTCACGGAAGCATTCCGTACATACTCGTCATATTTCTTTCATTGCCTGAGGCAATAAACCTTGTTGTGCGAAAGGGCTTAACGCATTCTCAATGAATCGCTAGAGCTTTTTCATTGGAGATGAAAAAGGATGGAAAGCCAGCTTCATCAAGAAATCAACCGGCTGGAACAAGAAGTCATGAAGATGTTCACCATGACCGAAGAGGCATTGGAAACATCCATCACAGCACTTTTAGATCGGCAGGATGAACCGGCCCAGCAGGTCATAGACGGCGATGATGCCATCAATCAACTGGAAGTCAAGATTGAAGAATTGATCCTGCATATCGTGGCCAGATGGCAGCCCGTGGCCAGAGATTTACGTTTTATTCTGGGATGTTCCAAAGTGGCGAACGAACTGGAGCGGCTGGGCGATCAGGCGACCAATATTGCTGAAAGGGCCTTGATGCTCAACCAGCGCCCAAAACTCAAGATGATGGTCACGGTCCGGTCCCTCTCGGAAGTGGTCCTGGATATGTATCAGAAGTCGATCACCGCGTTTTCCAGTCTGGATTGTGACACAGCGGCGGAAGTATGCCGACTGGACAACAAAGCGGATGTCCTGAATGTGAAAATCATTCGGGAGCTGATCGATTATATGGGAACGGACAACCGGATCATCGAACGTCCGGTGCACACTATTATCGTTTCCAACTCCCTGGAGCGGGTCGGGGATCTGTCCACGAATATCGCTGAAGAAGTGTTTTTTATTATCCAGGGGATCAATGTCAAGCATTCGACCTGGTTTGATTCCCCGGATCAGAACCGGCCCTGCTCTAAAGAATAAAGCCTCGCCACGGAGCAGGTCTGGCTGGCCTTTGTCATGCAGCGAAATTAGACAAAGGCTGGAACGGCCGGCGCTGGAGAGGCTTGACTTCAGAACGAATAGGTTCTATTCTATTCATATATCATTTGCTGAATGCACACTGAACCTATCCAAACGCCTCAAGGAACCTTTAGCTGTTCAAGAGGTTTTGGTTCGCATAAAAGGGAGATTGTCTATGCCTTCAACCACGATTCATATTTCCAGAGAACTCCTGTCCGAAGTGGATCAGGTGGTACAAAGTGAGGGTATCAGCAGAAACCGTTTTATTGTTGAAGCCTGTAAACAAGCCCTTCAAGACAGGGCAGGGGAGTGGCCGTTTGATTTTTTTGAGTCAGATCTCAACGAAGAGGAATTGCGCCAGCTTCAAGAAGCCGGCGAGATGATGGAGGCCGATATTTTGGCCATGCGACACAACAGAAAGCGGGTGGCAGTGTGAAGTATCTGCTTGACACGACGGCCTTTTCCGCAGTTATGCGGCGTGAAGATACAATCATGTCCTGGCTCAAGACGAAAAAACCCGGTCAAGTCCTAACCGCTCCTCCAGTGATGGCTGAAATTGAATATGGACTGCAGCGACTGGACAAAGCGTCCAGAAGGTATCAGTTGCTTTTTGTGCAGAAAGAACGTTTGCTCGCCATTTTTTCCGTCCTGGATTGGATACCTCTGGCTTCGAAATATTTTGGGAAAATTAAAGCAGATTTAGAAACCAGAGGGATGTTGATCGACGATTTCGATATCGCTATCGGCGCTATTGCACTCAGTCACGAATGTCACGTTCTCACGGCAAATTTAAAACACTTTCAACGGATCCAAGGTCTTGCAGCCTCTTCCTGGTGGTGAGGGACGGCATTCTTTTGTATGAGGAGGACCTGGATTTTCTGAAATACAGGCCAGGAAAAAACGACCACCGGCTTGACTTACAGAGATAGCATTTTGTATGGACAAAAGCCCCGCCTACGTCACAATGTGCGAAAAGGCCGCTGAAGTGCAGGAGCACTGGCGGCAGGAGCACGGGGACGTGTTTCTGGGCGAACAGGGCCGGATCACCTGCTGGGTGGCCGGGGTCCACGACACCAAACCCATCAGGCAGGGGATGTGCATCGAACGTTCTTCAGATGATAAGCTCATCCGCCTCCGGAAATATATCTGGCTGCCCAGGCTGGACCAGCTCATTGAACTGGCCCAGGTTCCGGGAAAACGCTACGAACGGATCACCCAGGATTTTTTCGAATGGACCAAGCGGGAGTACCCCTTTTCCTCGGGGGAGCCGCGCCATATTTTCGGTTCCCTGGAACAGATCTGGCTGGCCTTTGTCATGCAGCGCAAATTTGACAAAGGCTGGGACGGCCTGCGCTGGAAACGCGTGAGAACCTGATGAAGAGGTTCTGTCCTCTTTTTCGCTGATCAAACATGAGGCTTTGACTGCTGCATTGCCTATCGATCCATTCCAATAACGCACACATCCCGCTCTGATTGCTATCTTTATTCTCAGTGAAAATTGGGATTGACATTCCTAATTTTCAATGAAAAAATAATGGCATGATCCATCGAGCCCAATATCTTGAACAGATCACGCTCGCCACACAGCGCTCACCCATCACGGCTCTTCTCGGTCCGAGACAATGTGGGAAGACGACTTTGGCCCGGATGTTCGGAGCTGACAAAAAATCTGAATATTTCGATCTGGAATCAGAGCCTGATGTCCTGCGATTGCAAAACCCTGAACTCGTCCTCGGCTCCTTGAGCGACTTGGTCATTATTGATGAAATTCAACGAATGCCGAGTCTTTTCAGCGTCCTGCGCGTCCTTGTCGACCGCCGAAACACTGAGGCCCATTTTCTCATTCTGGGAAGCGCATCACCCGATCTTGTCAAGAATGCTTCAGAAACGCTGGCGGGCCGGATAGAATTCATCGAATTGTCAGGCTTTGATATCCGAGAAACCGGACCGGATTCATGGCTGAATCTTTGGCTGCGCGGCGGATTTCCACGTTCTTTTCTTTCGGACACTGATAACGACAGCCTTGCCTGGCGGGAGGGGTTCATACGGACATTCCTGGAACGTGATATCCCTCAACTGGGTATTGGCATCCCCTCAGCTGCCATGCGCCGTTTCTGGACCATGCTGGCCCACTCTCATGGACAGTTGTGGAATGCCTCTGATTTGGCACGTTCCATGGGCTTAACCGGAAAAACCGTCCGTTCGTACCTGGACATTCTCTCCGGGACTTTTATGATCCGTCAGCTGCAACCATGGTATGAGAATATCGGAAAACGCCAGGTGAAAAGCCCAAAGATATTTTTTACGGATACCGGCATCCTGCATGCTCTCCTCGATATTAGTGAGTTACAAAGCCTTTATGCATACTCTCGGGTTGGAGCTTCATGGGAGGGATTTGCCTTACAGCAATTTCTTCAGATCGTGAAACCAGCCCAAACCTATTTCTGGTCCACTTACAGGGGAGCCGAGATCGATCTTTTTTTTCTTGCCCAAGGGCGTCGATACGGTGTTGAATGCAAGTTTCATGAAGCCCCCAGGACAAGCAAATCGATGCACATTGCAATCCAGGACCTCGACCTTGATCATCTTTGGGTCCTCTCCCCAGGTCGCCATCGCTATCCAGTCCATGAAAAAATCTCTGTCCTGCCGATTCACCAAATCCCTTTGCTCGCAGCTGAACTCAAGGAGCATTGAGCTGTTGATCGACGATTTCGATATCGCTATCGGCCCTAGTGCACTCAGTCATGACTGTCACGTTCTAACGGCAAATTTGAAACACTTTCAGCGGGTCCACGGCCTTGCAGCCTCTGTCTGGTGGTGAGAAACGGCATTGTATTGTATTGGTTTCGAGCTCATTCTAGTCAAAGTTTTTGCCTTATGGCGAGTCGTCCTGCCCGCCATGTTCCTGGGCTGTCTCTTCGGCAACTGGATCCAGGAAACCCGCTTCTGGGAGTATCTCAGCCGCCGGCTCGCCCCCGTAATGCAATTCGCCGGCCTGCCGGCCAACTGCAGTCTCTATCTGGCCATGTGCTTCTTCAATCTGCACGCGGCCAACGCCTATCTTGGTTCGGAATTTCAGAAAAGCCGGATCGGCCCGACACCCCTTTTGGGTGCCTATCTGCTGGGGAGCTTTCCGAACAGTCTCTATTTCGGCCTATTCTACATCGCCCCGATACTCATCGGGGCCGTGGGCTGGAGACTCGGCACCGCCTATACCGCCATGCATATACTCATTGGCCTGCTGACCGGCCTGACCGGGTTTGTGCTTGGACGCTCCCTGGGCTCAACAGTAGCCATCCCTGAACATCCCGGCGGTCAGGCCGATGTGGAGACGCAGGCCAAGCGCGGTTTTAGAGCTGTGGTTTCCCAGGCCTGGCAGCAGTTTCTGCGCATGGCCAAAGTCTTTGTCCCGGTGACCCTGTTCTTCATCGTCCTCACCAACCATCCCGCGGTCCTGCACCTGATTGAAACCTCGGACCAGCTCTTTGCCGCCATCGGACTGTCCGGGCCGGTGGTCCTGGTCCTGGCGGCCGGCCTGCCGAGCACGCTCAGCGGGCTCGCCGCGGCCGGGTCCCTGTTCCAGGCCGGGCAGCTCAGCGGTCCCGAGGTGATCTCCGCCCTGCTCATGGGCTACTTTCTGCACATCATTTATGAGTTCTTTGCCAATCACCTGCCCCTGAGCATGACCTTCTTCGGCCCGAAAAACGGGCTCCGGCTTTCCTCCGTCCACCTGGGCACCCGCCTTGTCTTCATCTCGCTGATCGTTGCCTGGATTTTGATTGAAAATTAGCGACAAGAAAAAAAATGCAGAGATTGAATCCACGGTGCTCATCCGCTAATACTTTGCCAAGCGTAAGCCAAGAAAAGATTTGGCCCGCGAATCACGCGAATGGCGCGACCCGACTACACATTGAAGCTTTCGTCTTCGCTTACTAGCTACGCCGTGACAAGCCGCCGTGGCAAGATAGGAAATTTTTGCGATTCGCCGTTGAGGCGATGACGCTTTCAGCTGCCGGTGTCTTATTCCCGGCAGCTGAAAAAAAAGCTCTCTTTATTCGCGTCTATTCGCGTAATTCGCGGGCAGTCAGTCTTTTTTTCATTACCAAAATATTCGTGGAAAACTACCGAATCCACTAGTTCATTCAAATTGTCGCTCTCTGGTAAGCGCTCTGATGCTGAACCTCGCTGATGAGCATCTTGACAATGATCCAAATTTAGTTTTAATTTAAGTCAAAACAAGGAGGTCAAGCATGAAACTCAGCGACTCTGTCAAATCCATCAGTTATTTAAAGGCCCATGCCTCTGAAATCCTGAAGGGCGTGACAAGGCATCAACAAACTCTGGTCATCACGCAGAATGGAGAAGCAAAAGCTGTTCTTCAAGATATTAAAAAATATGAGGAAACACAGGAAAGCCTGGCTTTGCTGAAAATGCTCTCCCTCAGCACAAGATCGAAAGAAAAGAAGCAATATCAATCTCTTGAAGATTCATTTGCTGACATTCGAGAAGAGATAACGGATAGAGAATCACAATGAGCTTTACCGTGGACGTCATATCAGAGGCACACGATGATATCCTCGATATTTATCGATATATTCTCAATAATGACTCAAAAGAAAGTGCTGAATATATTTTACGTAAAATTGAAGAAACCTGTATGAGTTTAAATCAATTCCCCGGTAGAGGCCATATTCCACCTGAACTTGAGCGGATAGGGGTTTACACGTACAAGGAAATACATTTCAAACCGTACAGAATTCTCTATGAAATTGCCGAATCCCAGGTCTATGTTCATTGTGTTCTGAATGGCAGGCGATCTTTACAGGAACTGCTGGAGCGACGGCTGTTGCGATAAGTACAATAGGACAACATTAGACGTACCTGCAAAAAGTCTAAAGTAAACGATTCAAGTCACTCACTGTTCTTATAATCATCTGGATTTACTGATCTCTGACTACTGACTACTGATTACTGGCGGCTGCAAAAGGATTTTTTGCAGCCGCATCACACGAGGCTCTTTCGTCACAGAAGTTCCCCCAGCCGGCAGAGAGGCTCCAGACTCTCGATAACCGGTGCTTTCGTCTCCACTGCCGGCCAGCGCCGCTTAACCAGGCGGTGTTTGAGCCAGACAGGATGCATCCCGGCTGCTTCAGCCCCAAGAATATCGATCCGGTAATCGTCTCCTACATAGACTGCTGCGTGCGGAGGGATCTCCAGGGCCAGCAGGGCTTTCTGGAACGGGACTCTGCACGGTTTGGCCGGAATATCCTCCTGACCAGCCACAACAAGGCTTTGGAAATGGCTTTTCAGCCGGGGGAAATGATGGATACGATGCTGGTCCGGGTTCGTCTCGCCCTGGGTGTTGGTGATCAGGCCCAGCCGGTAGCGTCCGGATAAGACGGACAGGACAGACTCCGCCTCTGGAAAGGGCCGGGTCAGGCGCTGCACGGTCCGCCAATACTCTTGTTCAAGCCCCTTTAGTAAATCCGTATCCGGCTCCCGGTCGAACGCTTCAAGCACAGCCGACCAGATGGCCGGCCTGGAAAATCGGGATTGCTCGTGAAGGGCTTTCCGAATTGTTCGGTAGACCTCCAGAAAGCGGTCCCAATCCGGCACATCGAACCGGTTGCAGAGGGCCTGCTGGGCCTCTTTTTCCGCGGTCCGGAAGCCCTCGGCCGAATCGACCAGGGTCTGCCCGAAGTCAAAGCAGAACGCCTTGATGCCGGAAGGCTCAGGCCCGGTATCGCGCTGCATCCTCGTCTGATCCCGCTGCCCTATTCCCACGACTGAGTCCTCTTTGCCTTTGATGTTTATTCTCGTCAGCAATCTGGCAGTCTACCTTCTATACTTTGAATATGAAAGAAAGTAGATTATTGCCCACGGATCACATGGATTGACACGGATTGGTTTTCTTTTTGCCTGCCAGCAATAAGAAGCTGGCAGGCAAAGGCCATCGCCATGCGGCATGGCAAAAGCCAATTCTTTTGGAGATATCGCCGGCAGGCGATGACTCCTTTTGCTGCTGGGTCTTATTCCAGCAGCAAAAAAGGTATTAATCATCCGTGTTAATCTGTGTGATCTGTGGGCTCAATTCTTCTTTTCATGTGCTTGATTGTAGCACAATGATAAACAAAGAATAAGCGAAAGAGCACCATCAATCTTCACTCTTCACGGCTTCCAAGGCTCGGTCCAGAATATCCACGGCCAGATCGATCTCCTCCCGGCTGATGGTCAGGGCGGGCCGCAGGGTCAGGACATTGCCGTCGATCACCTTGAAGGACAGTCCCTGCTCCAGAGCGCTGAACATGACTGCTTCGGCTTCCTGGACTGCTTTTTCCTTTGTTTTCCGATCTTTGACCAGCTCGATCCCCAGATGCAGGCCCAGACCGGTGACATTGCCGATCAGGGCCTGTTTATCCCGGAGGCCCTCCAGGGCCCGGAAAAAATAGGTCCCCAGCTCGTCGGCCCGCTGTGACAGCGCCTCAGTTTCAATGACTTCAAGACCGGCCAGGCCGGCAGCTGCACAAAGCGCGTTTTTTTCATGGGTATAATGCCCGATGGATCGGTCCTGGAGAATATTATACTTCTCGTGGGTCACGATGCCGGCAAAAGGCAACAGGCCACCCCCCAGGGATTTGCCCAAAACGAGGATATCCGGCTGGACATAATGTTCACAGGCAAACATCTTCCCGGTCCGGCCCAGTCCTTCGATGATTTCGTCAAAGATCAACATGGCCCCGTAGGCATCGCAGAGAGCCCGGACCCCGGTCCAGAACTCACGGGTGGGAACCACCGGCTTCGCGGAGACCGGTTCGGCGATAAGGGCCGCCATCTCCGGCTCGCGCTGCAGGACCTGCTCGATCTGGCGCAGGCATTCCGCATCCACATCCTCCTTCCGGGCGAAGCCCCATGGATTGCGATAATAATCCGGGAATTGGACATGAAAGGCCCCGGGGACCAGAGGCCCCACCCGACTGTGAAAATGCTCTTCTCCGCCCACGGCCGCAGCCCCGAATCCGGTGCCGTGGTAGGCGTCCCAGAAGGAAATCGTCTTGAAACGGCCGGTCACCATCCGGGCCAGCATCAAGGCCATTTCCACGGCTTCCGATCCTCCGGGGCAAAACAGGACCCGGCAGAGATCCCCAGGGGCGACCGTCGCCAGCTTTTCTGCCAGCTGCACAGCTGGAATATTCGTATAGCGCCTGGGGCAGAAGGTCAGGGCCTCATCCAGCTGCCTCCGAACGGCCTCCAGGACCCGGGGGTGATTGAACCCGGCATTGTGCACCCCGTTGCCGTGCATATCCAGATACCGCTTGCCGTCCAGGTCCTGAATCCAGGCGCCGCTTGCCTGGGACAGGACGGTCATGACCGGGGTGGACAGGGCCTGGTGCAGAAAGTACTTGGCATCCTTGGCAAACCAATCCTTGATCTGATCCGAAAGATTCTCCGTCCAGTATTTCTGCCTGGCCGCAGTGAGATTGACATCCCCCTGTTCCCAGATCGGTCTCGTGTTTTCAGCCGACATGCCGATCCCCTTGTTCCACCTCGCTGATACAGGATTCAATGATTGCCAAAGCCTGATCCAACTCCTGTCGGCTGATGGTCAGGGGCGGGGTCAGGGTCAGGATGCTGCCCATGGTGAGCTTGAAACTCAAGCCCTTGGACAGGGCCTTGTACATGACTGTCTCGGCTTCCTCCACGGCGCGTTCCCGGGTGCTGCGATCCTTGACCAGTTCAATGCCCAGAAGCAGACCCAGGCCGCGAACATCACCAATCAAGGCATGCCGGGACATCATGGCCTGCATTGTCTCCAAAGCATGCCGGCCGAGTTCAAAGGCCTGCTGCGCCAGGTCCTGCTCCTCAATATACTCAATGGCGGCCAGACCGGCGGCGCAGGCCACCGGGTTCTTTTCATGGGTATAATGGCCCAGGGCCCGATCTCCGGCAACATCGAGCTTCTCCCTGACGATGAGCGCGGCCAAAGGGAAGACGCCGCCTCCCAGCCCCTTGCCGATGACCAGCATGTCCGGGATTACATCAAAATTTTCGCAGGTGAACATCTTTCCGGTCCGTCCAAGGGCGTGTGGGATCTCGTCAAAGATGAGCAGGGCCCCGTGACGGTCGCAGGCCTGCCTGATCCGCTGCCAGTATTCCGGTTTGGGAATATAGGGCGTGCTGCGGACCGGTTCGGCCAGCACGGCCGCGATATCCCCTTCTTTCTCCAGGATGTACTCCACGTACTTGGCGCACATGAGATCACAGCCCCCCCGCTCATAACACTCGTAAAAACAGTGGTATTCATCCGGAGGGGGGACATGCTCCGTTCCCGGGAGCAATGGCCCCATGTCTTTTCGAAAGACGTCCTCCCCGCCCACGGACACCGCATCCAGAGAAGCCCCGTGGAAGGAATCCCACATGGATATGGTCTTGTGCCGGCCGGTGGCCACCCGGGCCAGCTTCAGGGCCATGCCCACGGCCCCGGTCCCTCCGGGACACAAGAGGACCTTGTTCAGATCGCCGGGAGCGAGTTCCGTCAATTTGCGGGCCAGGTCCACGGCTTTCTGGTGGGTGTAGCGCCGGGTGCAAAACGAACAGTCGTCGAGTTGCTGCTTGATAGTCTCAAGCACCTTGGGATTGGCAAAGCCCACCTGGTGGACGTTGTTGCCGTGAAAATCCATGTAACGCCGGCCCTGAAGATCCTCCAGATAAATTCCTTTGCAATGCTGCAGCCCATTCAGGCAGGGAGTGGACAGAGACTGCTGCAGAAAATAGCGGCGGTCTGCATCCAGCAAGGCCCTGCTGGCGGCATCGAGATTTTGTTCCTGCCAGGCCTGCCGCTGCGGAGAACTGTTAATATCTCCCTCGGATCTGTGTTGGTCATTCATAGCCTACCCCACATTTCGTTTCTGTTCCCATATTCAGACCTCATAGCAACAATTTCCTATCAAATATGCAGCATACTGTGATTGCCATTCACAAGTCAACACGAGTACTGCATGATTTTTTGTCATTGGATGAATAATATTTTTTCTATTGATTCAGTGATCTCTCCACAATATATTAAAACTTAGGCTTGTAATAAATTCGGAGCTCCTTACAGTGCGTTAAAATTTAAAACCATTTTTGGACAATGGAGGTCTGAACCATAGGCATCTTTCTCTTTTTTCTCCTTTTGTCCGGCTGCTATGTCGGCTGGAATATCGGCGCCAATGATACGGCCAACTGCATCGGCACCACGATCGGCTGCGGCTTGCTGAATTTTAAAAATGCAGTCCTGATCGTCGCCATCTTTACCGTGCTTGGAGCCGTCCTTCAAGGCCAGCATGTCATGGATACCGTAGGAAAAGGCATTGTGCAGGCCGAACTCAGCTACCCGGCTATTCTCATCGCCCTGCTCTGCTCAGGCATCTTTGTCACCCTGGCTACCTTTTTCAGCATCCCGACCTCGACCTCCCAGGCCATAGTCGGCGGGGTCCTGGGCGTCGGCCTGGCCAGCGGCGCCGAAATCAATACTTCGAAAGTCCTGCTCATTGTCGAGAGCTGGGTAGTCTGCCCGATCCTCGTCCTGGGCCTGGCCTTTGCCTTCCTGCAATGCATCAATTTCCTGCTCCGAAGAATCAAAAGCCGAAACTTCAAGATCCAAAACCTGCTGGGCTGGCTGACGATCCTTGCCTCCTGCTATCTTGCCTATACCATGGGCGCCAACAACGCCGGAAATGCCATCGGTCCTATCGCGAACCTCGACATCCTGCAGCCGAAGATGCTCCTGCTTATCAGCGGGCTGGCCATTGCGGCCGGAGCATTGAGCTACGGGAGAAAGGTCTCGGAAACAGTTGGCAAAGGCATTACCCCTTTGGACATACCCAGTGCATTTTGCGCTCAATGTGCTTCAGCCGTCGGCTTGCATCTTTTTTCAGTTTTGGGTATTCCGGTTTCAACATCAACCGCTATTGTCGGCGCTGTGATTGGGGTCGGATTTGTCAAAGGCGCCAGGGCCGTGAATATAAAAACTATTTTCACCATTGCCGTCGGCTGGGTCCTGACGCCCTGCCTGGCCGCGGCAACTTCTTTTTTGCTGTATTTAGTTATCACAAAAGCTCTCTTTTTTTAGGAGAACCCCATGTTTTTTAAAAAAGAAAAAGAAGTCGACAAATTGCTCCATAAATACCTCGATGCCGTGGAGGAATGTGTGGATCTGGGCAAGGCATCCATACAAAAGTATCTTGACGGGGAAAGTGATGCAGCGGAAAAACTCGGCTGTCAGGCCTTTGACAGGGAAACGGATGCGGACACCATCCGCTATACCATACGGGATAAACTCTTTTCCGGCGCCTATCTCCCGTTGGTCAGGGAGGATATTTACACCCTCATTGAATATGTGGACAAGGTCTGCAATCAGAGCGAAGAATGCTGTGATTTTTTTCTGTACCAGCAGCCGGAATTCCCTGAGGCGCTCATTCCGGAATTCAAGGCTCTGGCCAAGGGCTCCTTTGAAAGCTATGCGCCCCTGAAACAATCCATCCTCTGTTTTTTAAGCGGCGAATGCTCCCTGAACGATGTTCGTGAACACTCAAAGGCAGTGGGCTTGAAAGAGTCGGAAGTGGATAAGCTTGAACGGTCCTTGACCAGAAAAATATTTTCAATCGATATTGAATTAGCCCGAAAACTGCATCTGCGAAGGACGATCCACAGGATTATCGCCGTATCCGACGTTGCTGAAAACGCTGCCGACGTTCTGGATCTCATCGCCATCAAGACCTCCAGCTAAAAAAAAGGGAGCCGAGGCTCCCTTTTTTATCCTTGTTCTCTTACGCGACCTCGCTGGGAGGCTCTTTGGTTTTCTTAGAAAATCAAGAGCCGGAAGCGTAAAAAGCGATAGAGAACTCTGTGATCAAGTTGGTAAATGAGCTAAAGTGCCTAAAGTTGGCAGAAAAGAGACTGCAGTGACCGCTCTTATATCTCTTTCAACTTTAGTCACTTATAAACTTTAGCTCACTTTAGGCACTTCCGCAATAACCCGCTCCAATTCTTTGTCTTAACAATCGAAAATTCAAAATCTAAAAGGCCTAATCCCGACCCCATTTCTTAATGTGGTCTTGAAAGAGCATCTCCTCTGTGGGCATATTCTCCGGAATGGGGACCGCCAGACGGGTATAGTTCAAAAACTGGCGCCAGTTGATATTCTCGCTGGAGATATTTCCGGCCCAGGTGCCGCAGCCCAGGGTGTCTGTGGTATCCAGACCGCAGTTCCAGCCCCCGCTGTTGGCGGCGGCATGGGCCATGTTGCAGATCACCCGGCCGACATTGGCTCTCAGGGCCAGATGGACTCGCCGTTCTTCCAGGTTGGAGTGGATATTCACCGAATGCCCTTCGCCTGAAAATTTGTGCATTTGCTTGACGCGATCCACGATTTCATAAAAATCCGACCACTTCCAGACGGTGAGCACCGGGGAGAGTTTCTCACCGGAAAAGCGGTCCTCCGGTCCGACCTTCTCTCCCAAAACCATGAGAAAACGCGTCCCCTCAGGTACGGAAAGCCCGGCCAGTTCAGCAATAAATTTGGCCGGTTTGGCCACGATGTCCCGGTTCAAGGCCTTGCCGTCCGGCCACATGGCCTGTCGCAGCTTTTCCCGTTCTTCGGTGCTGCACAGGTAACCGCCCTCCTGCTGCAAGTCATCCAGCATCTGCTCATAGGCCGTGTCCTGAATGGCCACTGCATTGTCCGAAGAACAGGAAGCCGCATTATTGACCGTTTTGGAAAAAGCCACATGCTGCGCGGCTGTTTTCACATCCACGGTCTCGTCCATGATGGTCACCACATTGCCGGCGCCCACGGTCTGAGCCGGTTTGCCCGCCTTGTAGACCACCTTGATCAAGGCATCGCCCCCGGTGGCGATGGCGTAATCGCAGGCGGCCATCAATTCCTGGGTCTTTTCATGACTGGTATTTTTGATGCACTGCAGGAGATCCACCGGAGCCCCGACTTTGGCCAGGGCCTTGCGGATATACTCCACAGCCTTGTAGGTCGTGGCCTGGGTCCGGGGATGCGGGGTCACGATCATGGCATTCCGGGTCTTCAAACTGCTCAAGCCCAGACAGCAGACCGTTGATTCCGGATTGGTGCAGGGCACCACATTGGCCACCACCCCGATAGGTTTGGCATAGGTCTGCACCCCCTTTTGGACATCGTCTTCCATCAGTCCGCAGGTCTTGACTTTATAAAAATCCCGAAGCGTTCCCAGGGTCTTGGTTTTGATCTTGTCCCGCTTGTCCTCATACACGCCCATTCCGGATTCTTCGACAGCGGTACGGGCCAGGTCCTCACGGGTCTCTTGTTTTTGCAGTTCCCAACCCACCGCGGCCACCACCTCGTCGATGCTGTCCTGAGACCAGAACTCGACAAGCTCAAAAGCCTGTCTGGCCCTGGCATACATTTCCCGAATATTGTCCGACATGTTTATTCTCCACTTCAAATCTTCCGTTTCGGATCGTCGATCTCCTCGACAATGGACCAGCCCGACCCCTTCAATTTTTTCCGCTCGTCGACGATATCCCGCCACTCCTGAGGCGTTTTGGCCTGGCCGGGCTTGGCGAACTTGGCCCGCTCATCCAGGGTGGGCACCGGCCGCTTCTCAGGACCGTCGTAGTTTTCCTTGGGGGTAAGATTCTGTCCGAGACGCGTATAGCCTTCCCGCTCCACCTCTTCACAGTAGTGGGCTCCGGCCCCATAGGCCCGGGTCACGGCCAAAACGCCCCAGGTCGATTCAGGCGAAAAACCGAGATCCAGCATGACGGCTCCGGTGGCCCCGAGCATATCTACAGCCACGGGTTCTGAAAAGACCTTTTGGGCCGCAGCCTCGGCCTCCTTGATAAAGGAGGTGTATTTCCCGGCGATACCCAATTTCTCGGCCCGGGCAAGCATTTTCCCGGCGGCCGGATCCTTGAGCATCAGACTGGAAATCCCGAGAGCATCACTCTCCAACTTATCCTTGACCATTTGCTCGGCGGCCTCGCTCAGGCTCAGCTCTTTGCTGTCCACTTTACCCAGATAGGCGTTCATCATTTTCCCGAAGGCGTCGTAGGCGGCATAGGCATGCCCAAAGGCCAGAACCGAGGCCCCAGCCGCCTGGGTGAGCAAGGTCTTGGATTTGGTCACGATCCTGGAGATGGCGGCCGTAGGCGACAGGCCGTCTTCCAGCATCATGATCATGACATAGTTGAGCATCTTGGACTCTTCCTCCAGAGGAATCCTGGCCTGAAAATCAACAAAAATCAGGTCTGCCAGGCCATAGCCGGCTTCCACGAGTTCGGTGGTGTCGTAGCCCCGGCTGACGATACGGTGCACGTTCTTGTAGGCCACCTCGGACACCCATTGAAAGCGCTCCCGCTTGTCGTCCGGCTCAACCGTTCCATGCTCCCGATTCAAATAGTCGTATTGCAGTCTTGGATCGTTTAAATTGCCCATTTTTTATACTCCCCTTGTTCTTTCTGTTTTCTGGCATACTCCTGTCTTTCTTCCAGGCTCGGGACCTCTCTATCTTCAGGCCCGACATACTTGATCATGGACAGATCGAGCATCTGGACCATGGGTTCCCGTTTGGAAGCGGCCCAGGCCCGGCCTTTTTTCATGGTGTACAGGGCATGGGCCGCACAGCTGAATCCTCTGGTCACACACCCGATGCACCAGGCCGCGTTCGGCGAAAAGCCGAGATCGGCCAAAGCGGTGTTGCCGGCCCCGATCATGTTCACGGCCACATAGGAGCGGCCCTCTTTTTGCCGCCGTTCGTTGAAGCGCGTCTCCATGGTCCGCTGCAGGCGAATATACACGCTGTCTTCACCCAGCAGTTCCTCATGCTTGATATGCGTGGGTTCGGCCCTGGGATCGCCGTCGGTATGCTGGGGCTGCCCCATGCCCATGACCGCCAGTCCGGCGTCCATGTATTCATCCACGACCTGCTTGCCGATTTCCTCGATGGATTTGCCTTCCTCCCTGGCCCGGTCGATATTCTGATTGAGCATGTAGCCATGGGCCGCTCCGGGTCCATGGGCCGACCCAAAGGTCATGATGCCGGCGGCCACGGCGGCCGGCAAATTCGGCCGGCCGCTGATGACCGAGATGGCTCCGGCGGCCGACGGGGACATGGAGTGCTCCAGGAATTCGGCTGTTTCGTACTCCAGCATCTTTTCTTCTTCTTCGGTGGGAATGCGACCTTGAAACAGGACGAACAAGGCATCGCAAAAAGAATAGCCCTCTTCGGCCAGGTCGCTCAGGTTGTAGCCCCTGACCACGGTTTCTTCTTCGCTCTTATAAGAGATCGAAGTCTTTCTGTTCAAAATTTGCTCTCTGTCCATAAAAATCCTCCAATATTAAACTTTCAAGCGTTTCATCGTCTCAATCACTGCTCCACAATTACCGGCCGTCCAAGCGGCTGTCCACCTGCTTGGGATTGTACCCATAAGATATTTGCCTGTCCCGGTCAAAGCATATTTTTTTATCGAATCAATGAAATTCTGTCATACTCAGCCGAACCCGATGCACACAACACCGCCGGCAATGAGAACAGAGCCGGCGATTTTCTGAGACAGATACTTTTCCCCAAACAAAAAAACCCCATACAAGGCGGAAAACACGATGCTGACCTCGCGCACGGCCACCACATAACTGACCTTGCTCAGCCGCATGGCGAACAAGATGCTCATGTAGGTACACAGAACCAGGAAGCCGACCAGAAGAATATAATATTTATTGCTTTTCCATTCGGGCCGTATATTGTCCCGTTCTCTGACGAAGACATAGGGAGTCATGATCAGCCAGCAGACAATGAACATGCAGTAGATGAAAATCGGGGGATAGACATGTTCGACCCCGATTTTGTCCACTAAAGAATACACGGCTATGGTCAAACCGGTTCCAAAGGACCAGAAGAAGGAATCCCCGCCCATGGTTCGAAATGGAACCTGGGCCGCCTGCCAGCTGAAGGCCTGCAAGTGAATGACATAGATCCCAAGAATAATGAGGACAATGCCCAGCACGCCGACGGCATGAAGCTCTTCCTGGATAAAGAGAACAGCCAGCAAGGGCACAAAGAGCGGCCCGGATCCCCGGGATATCGGATAGACCAGGGAGAGATCACCTCGTTCATAGGCGCCCCCCAAAAGGAGGAAATAAAAGAAATGGATAATGCCGGAGGCCAGGATGCAGACCCACCCCGTGCTGTCCACAGGATTGGCCGGCCAGTAATACACAAACATCGGCAGATAAAAGATCAGGGAAAAGAGCTGAAACCACCAGACAAACACGATCTTCTTGCGGCTGTTCTTGGCCATCGTGTTCCAGGTGGCGTGCAGAAAGGCGGCGATAAAAACAATGCTCAGGGCCAGTCCGCTCATAGTCTTCTATCCCGGGGTTCGAGAAACTCAGGGCTTCAATCAAGCTGTTCGAGGGGAGATGTCCACTGGGTGCAGTTTCGGCGCAAGCACGAAAACAACGCCATCCCATTGATTTTTACGAAAGACCGCCGGAGACAAGTCGGCCTGCTTGTTGATTACCGAACAAAACCGTTTCCTTGTCTCATACTTCTCACTTTCCAGGGGGACCAAAGCCTTGGCTGCAGCCAGGAGCCTGTGCTCTGATCCGCTCAATGGCTTCAACGCTCAGCTTGTAGGGAACCAGCTTATATACTGATCCAATTTTGGTTTTCCCGACAAGGACTGCTGATTCAAAGGTTCCTGGTCTCTATTTCAACCATTATGTCTAAGTTGGATCAGTATACTAAAAAGTTGTCAATGGGTGTGTGCTCCAGTCCGAAGGCCTCGGCCACCCCGGCATAAGTCACCAGGCCCTGGACCACGTTGGCTCCGAGACGGATCTCCCGATTGTCCTGCATGGCTTTCTTCCAGCCCTTGTCCGCTATCTGCAGAGCGTACGGCAGGGTGGCGTTGGTCAATGCCAGGGTCGAGGTCTTGGCTACCGCTCCGGGCATATTGGCCACGCAGTAATGAATCACTCCGTCGATGGTGTAGATGGGATCGGAATGGGTGGTCGGTTTGGAGGTCTCGAAACAGCCCCCCTGATCTATGGCCACGTCCACCAGCACCGAGCCGTCCATCATCTCCGACAGCATGTCCCGGGTGATGAGCCGCGGGGCCTTGGCTCCGGGAATGAGCACCGCCCCGATGACCACGTCGGCCTGCCGGGCCAGCTTCCGGATCTCCGCCGGGCTGGACATGTGCAGGAAGCAGTTGCTGGGCATGACATCGGACAGGTAGCGCAGGCGCTCCAGGTTCATATCCAGAAGATGGACCTTGGCCCCCAGGCCGCAGGCCATCTTGGCGGCATTGGTCCCCACGATCCCCCCGCCGATGACCACCACCGTGGCCGGCTCCACCCCGGGGACCCCGCCCAGGAGCACCCCGTGCCCCCCGTGGATCATCTCCAGGTACTTGGCCCCCTGCTGCACCGCCATCCGGCCGGCTACTTCGCTCATGGGGGTCAGAAGCGGCAGAGAGCCGTCCGGCTTCTGAATGGTCTCATAGGCGATATTCACCGCCTTGCTTTTGATCAGGGCCCTGGTCAATTCTTCGTTGGCGGCCAGGTGCAGGTAGGTGAACACGATCTGATCCTCCCGGATCAGCTCGTATTCCGAGGCCAGGGGCTCCTTGACGTGCATGACCATCTCGCTTTGTTCATACACCGCCTCAGGGGTGTCCACGATTTCGGCCCCGGCCTGTTCATAGGCGGCGTCCTCAAATCCGCTGCCCCGTCCTGCGTCTTTTTCCACCAGGACCGAGTGTCCTCTGCCGCACATGACTTCCACCCCGGCCGGGGTCATGGCCACCCGGTTCTCTTCCGACTTGATCTCACGTAAAATGCCGACGATCATCTGGGTTCCTCCTGCAGACTAACGTTCCACTGTTTTCAGGGAGTCAAGTATAAAAAAAACGGTCTCCCCGCCCGCTTTGAACAACCGCCTCTTATTTCCAGTACATCGATCCTTTGACCGCCGCAAGCAGGCGTTCAATGTCCTCGGGATAGACATCCCCGATGTTGCCGATGCGAAAGGAATCAACATTGGTGACTTTTCCGGGATAGATGACAAAGCCTTTGGCTTTGATCCTGTTGTAAAAGTCCATAAACTCAAATTCCGGTGCCGTTGGATTCAAAAAGGAGGTGATGATCGGCGATTGATAGGCATCGGGCAGCAAGGTCTGAAAACCGAGCTCGCGCATTCCTTTGACCAACGTTTTCTGGTTCGTGGCATAGCGTTCAAACCGCCTGGCGATTCCGCCTTCGGCCTCCAGTTCCTTCAGAGCCTGATAAAAAGCCCTGACCGTATGGGTCGGAGAGGTGAAGCGCCATTTTCCGGGATCATCTATGGCCATGGCTTTCCATTGCTCAAAAAGATCCAGGGACAATGACCTGCCCCGGCCTTTGCACTTTTCCAGTTCATCCAGTCTGGCGAAAATAATCCCGAATCCCGGGACCCCTTGAATGCATTTATTGCTTGAGGTCACCGCAAAATCGATCTGGTACTCGGCCAGGTCCAGGGGCACCCCTCCCAGGCTGCTCATGGTGTCCACAAAATAGGTCTTGTGGTAGCGCTTGACAATCCGTCCCACGTCCTGGATGGGATTGAGCATGCCGGTGGTGGTCTCGCAATGAACCAGGGACACATGGCTGATGTCCGGATCTTCCTGAAGCGTTTTTTCCAGCAGGCCCAGGTCTGGCGGGTCCTGTTCTCCGCTGTCCAGGATCAGGGTCTCAATCTTGTAGTATTTGGCTGTCCTGGCGATCCGCTGCCCATAGGAACCATTGCTCAAAACAAGCAGTTTGCCGTTTTCCGGCAGCATGGACCCGATGACGGACTCCACGGCAAAGGTTCCGCTGCCCTGCATCAAGACCGAGGTGTAGTCCTGGGTCCGGGTTGTGGCCAGTTGCAGCACTTTTTCCCGCAAATCGCGAACAATGCTCTTGTAGTCATCGTCCCAGGTGCACCAGTCCCTGAGCATGGCAGCTTTCACAGTCTTCGTGGTGGACAGGGGGCCGGGGGTCAAAAGAAGATAGGGATTGTCCGGTAAGGCATTGATATCCATGGCAACCTCCTTTTTCGGTCATGGTATTTTCATGTTTTTGGCGAAAGCTGCCCACGAACATTGGTACCGACCAATGACGGCAGTCAATCCGATTCCGCGCAGACAAAATGCTCTTTACATTGTGAATCATATACAATAGGTATAGTTGTAGATCAAAATAAAAAAATTCATTTTTTTCATGACAATAAATCATAAAATATTCAGTACATCCTTCTTGACAGAATCCACAAATTGTGACTTATTAGAGCAAATAATCATTTCGTATAACCTTAACATTGAGGAGGTTTTCAATGATTCAAAAACTTTACACAATCGGATTGAGTCTCGTCGTCTGCCTCGGTTTGCTTGTCGGTATGTTGCCCAGCCAGCAGGCGCTGGGCGGATGCGAAGATCCGGACACCCTGACCTACGCCGCCATGTCCCAGGAGCGGGCCCCGGTGGTGGCGGAGCGGATTGAGCCGCTTCTAAAGTATCTGGAAGAAGTCACCGGTAAAAAGATCGAAATCTACTTGACCACGTCCTATGCAGCCCAGATCGAGGCCATGCTGGGCGGATTCGCCGATATCGCCAACTTCGGCCCCTTCGCCTATGTCCTGGCCACGGAAAAAGCCCCGAACATCGAAGCCTTTGCCACCTATGCGGTCAAGGCCATGCCCGAACACTTCATTCCCGGCGGACCGGCCTACAAAGGCATCCTGGTCTCCAAAAAAGGGGCGGGCTTCGATACCATCGAGAGCCTGGAAGGCAAAGTCTGCGCCTTTCCCGACCCCGGCAGCACTTCCGGCTGGCTGGTGCCCAATGTCCTCTTCACCAAGCACCAGTTGGACGGCGAATCCCTGAAATCCTATTTTGGAGAAACCGTGTTCACCGGTTCCCATGATGCCAGTCTTCTGGCCGTGCTCGAGGGCCGGGTGGACGCGGCCTTTACCTGGGACAGTGCGCCGTACCGGCTCTGGAAACGCGATGAAACGGGCAAGCCAGCCGATGAATTGAATCTGCTCTGGGAATCCCCGATGATCCCCCTGGATCCCTATTCCTATCGCTCGGAACTCTGCCCGGAACTGCAGAAAAAGATTGAAAAAGCCTTCCTGACCTGGCATGAACAGCCGCAGTCAAAAGATTTCTTCGAGGCCATCGGAGGCGTCAAGTTCGTGGAAATGTCCGACTCGGATTATGACGTCATCCGTGAACTCTATGAAGCCAAGAAAAAAATGAAAGACTGATATCCAATTTTGGCCTCCGGACTTGAACTCCGGAGGCCGAAATTGGATTTGAGGTAAGGAATGACAACTGTAATTATTTAATGGACGTTGATCAACGGAGTTGACGCATGGCACAGCACAACGGAGCCGAAGCACTCAGATGTGAAAATGTACACAAAACGTATCAGGGCGGCGAAATCGCCCTCAAGGGCGTAAGTATTACTGCTGATAAAAAAGAATTTGTTGGCTTGATCGGTTTGAGTGGTTCCGGCAAATCCACCCTGCTTCGCTGCATCAACCGCCTGGTTGAACCGGATTCCGGAAAAATTTTCCTTGGGGACAAGGAAATCACCTCGCTCAATAAAAAGCAATTGAAATTAATGCGCCGGGATATCGGTATGATCTTCCAGGAATTCAACCTGATCAACAGGATGACCGTCCTGCAGAATATTCTGTCCGGCAGACTCGGCTATGTCCCCTTATGGCGGAGCACCCTGCGCAAGTTTGCAGACGAGGACCTGGAAAAGGCCGTGGAAATCAGCGAGCTGGTCGGGATGAAGCCCTATCTGCACAAGCGGGCCGACGCCTTGAGCGGCGGCCAGCGCCAGCGGGTCGGCATCGCCCGGGCCTTGATCCAGGGACCCAGGCTTCTCCTGGTAGACGAGCCGACCTCAAGCCTGGATCCGGCCATCGGCCGGGACGTCATGAAGGAAGTGCGCCGGATTTCCAAAGAGCTCGGAGTGCCCGTGCTGATCAGCATCCATGATGTCAATCTCGCTCTGGACTTTGCGGATCGCATCGTGGCCATGCGGGACGGAGAAGTTATTTCCGAAGGCGAAGCCGGTGAATTCAACCAGAAACGTCTGGAAGATATTTATCAGTACAAGATTTAATTTCATTTTGCGGCTTCAATACTCTTGATACATGATGCACATTGCCCCCAAACAAGGCAAAAAATTCACATCACCTTAGATTGCAAAATGGAATACGCACAGCAGATAAAGGGGTCTGAATATGGCTGAACTGGAATCCGTAATTCCAAAAAAATCCAATCTGAAGCGAAACATCTGGCTCCTGGCCTTTGCTTTGGTTTTTGTCTGGTCGGTCTGGGGCATCTTCGTGGTGGAGACCAAATGGTCCAATGTCGGAACGATCGCCCAGGTGCTGCGGGCCATCGCCAGATTTTTTCCTCCCAACTGGGGATATGTTTTGGAACTGGGACAGGCCACTTTCGACACCTTTTTGATCGGATTGCTGGGGACTTTTCTCTCCCTGGTCCTTTCCATTCCGGTGGCCTGGTTCGCAGCCCACAATATTTCCCCGTTCGTTCCCATTTGCTATCCCGTCGGCCGCTTCATCATGACCATCAGCCGGTCCGTGCATGAAGTGGTCTGGGCTCTGATTTTCGTGGCCGCCTTGGGACTCGGCCCATTTGCAGGCATCCTGGCCCTGAGCCTGCGCTCCATTGGCTTTGTCTCCAAGATGACCGCTGAACAGATCGAAGACATCGACTATCGACCCATTGAGGCGATACGGGCCGCCGGCGGCAGCCGCATCGACGAGATTCTGTGGGGTATCATCCCGCAAATCCTGCCCCAATTCATCGGCACCGCTATTTTCCAATGGGACATCAATATTCGTCGGGCGACCATAATCGGTATTGTCGGCGGCGGCGGACTCGGTCTGCTCTTCAGCATCAAGATGCAGGCCTATCAGTATTCCGATGCCACTGCAGTCCTGGTCGCCATTCTCGTTCTCGTCCTGGCCGGAGAATATATTTCCACCAAACTCCGCAGTATGATCTCCTGATAAAATTTTCGATTAAGGATAGCCGTTATGGAAGCCACCAAGCCAACACAGCCCCTAAACGTCGTCGAGCATCTTGAAGAGCACAAAAAAAGACGCTTCTTCTATTTTTTGAGCGGTATCGGGGTCCTGATTCTGATCTTTTGGTCTTTTTACTACCTCAATATCCCCCTGGCACGATTCTTCTTCATGCTGGGGCCGATCGGCCACAAAATCAACCAGCTCTTTATCTGGCCTGATTTTGGCTATATCAACAATCTCGGCATGCTCCAATCGATTGTGGAAACCTTTCAAATGGGCATCTTCGGGACCTTTGTCGGTCTGGCCCTCTGCGTCCCTCTCGCCTGGTTCGCCTCTTTCAATATGACCCCCAACAAAATACTCCTCTATCCGCTGGGGCGGGGTGTGATCATCGGCTCCAGGTCCATTTACGAATTGATCTGGGCCATCCTGTTCACCATGATTCTCGGCTTCGGGCCGCTGGCCGGCAGTCTGACCTGCGTCCTGGCCACCATCGGATTCTCCGGGAAGCTCATGACTGAAGCCGTAGAAGCCATTGACATGGGGCCGGTGGAGGCCGTGCGGGCCTCCGGCGCCGGAGAAATCGAGACCTTTTTCTGGGGTGTCCTGCCCCAGGTCCAGACCTCCTGGACCGGCATCGGCATCTACGGCTGGGATTCCACCTTCCGCATGGCCACCATCATGGGCTATGTCGGAGCCGGGGGCATCGGGATGTACCTCCGGGAAACCATTGAAATGCTGGAATACGAAAAAACCGGGATGACGCTTCTGGTCATCATTATCCTGGTGATCATCAGCGAAATCTCATCCGCCTGGGCGAGAAACAAGCTCTCCTAAAATATTTTCAGAGGGGATCGCTTTCTAAGCGATCCCCTCTGAAAATATTTTTTATATCGCTATCGGGATCGAAGTGACATGCCGCCTCGGCAGGAAAAAAATGGAACTGTATACTGATCCAATTTTGATTTTTGAAACAAAGACTGATTGTCCTTTGATTTTAAAGACAGAATCTTAAAAAAGGTAAGTTCAGACTTCGTACCGACAATACGGCTTTGAACCTTAAGGCAGTTAAGTAATTAGCAATATTTGAAATGTTGTTAAAATTGGACAAATATCGAAATTCGAATTTCGGGTTTCGTGCTTCGAATTTACAATAAGCAGATAGTTGTCCAAAAAATGACTCAAACTTTAGCTCTTGGTGAAGAGCTCTGAAGTTGGAGCAGTATAGCAACCAAATCCCAATCTGTTTACCAATTTCCAATTTCAAATTTCAAATTTCAAATTTCGCGCTTCGGATTCCGTAAAAAGATATGGAGCAGTCGCACATGAACATTCTCTGCCTCGGCGGGGCGGGCAAGATCTGCCGGGAAGCGATCAACGATCTGCTTGCCTTTTCCAACGTCTCGAAAGTTACCATCGCTGACATTGATGCAGCAAGCGCGGAGGAAGTCGCAGTCTGGCTGCATGATTCCAGAATTGATGTCCGCAGACTGGACATCCAGGATCGGGAAGAAACCGTTCAATTGATGCAGGGCTATGATCTGGTCATGGACGGACTGACCATCTCCATGAACGACCGGTCCACGGCCTGCATGGCCGAGGCCGGGGTCAACGGGATCAATTTGAACGGCTGCAGCACGGAATGGGAGTACGATCAGCTCTTCAAAGACAGGGGAAGGCTGTTCGTGCCTGGAATGGGCATGACCCCGGGCGTCACCAATCTGATGGCCAGGTATGCAACGGACCGCCTGGACAGGGTGGATACGATCCGCATCAGCCACGGGGCCTTCAGGCCGGTGGCCTTTTCACCGTCCATCGCGGAGACGACCCGCCTGGAATATGACCCGGACCTGCCCACGCGGCTTGTCTTTGAAGACGGCCAGTTCATCCAGGTTCCACCCTTTGCCAGGCCCCTGGAGATCGAGCTGCCGGAACCATTTGGGACCCACACCCAGTACATCATCCCCCATGCCGAGACCCTGACTCTGCCAAAGTCCCTGGAAGGAAAGGGACTCCGCCTGCTTGAAGTCAGAGGGACCTGGCCGCCGGAAAATATGGAGTTGATCAGGGTCCTGCATGACTGGGGCTTCCTGCGCAACGACCGTGTTCGGGTCCAGAATCGGGACATCGGGATCCTGGACGCCATCGCCGCCTATCTGCTCCAGTCGCCCGAAGGCAGGCAAACCAAACTCTACGGTTACGCCCTGCATGTCGAGGTCACAGGGGAAAAAGACGGCCGGGAAATGACCCGGGTATTGACCCACACCCATCCTCCCTCGGATGGTACAGTCCCGGATTGGGAAGGACTGCGGGCCTACACCCGTAATGTGGGCATCCCCATGAGCATCGGCGCGCAGATGATTGCGAAAGGGCAGGTCAAAGGATCCGGGGTCCTGGCCCCGGAACTGGCTTTTGATCCGGAGTCTGTCTTTCATGAACTGGCCGGACGGCAGATCATGATCCAGGAACACCTCACTCCCCGGGCCTAGTCGAAACTATTCGCCGTGCATTTTTCAAACAGTGACAGCCTTTTCAGGAGGGACAATCATGCGGAAAGGATTCCAACCGGGTTCAGTCCGGAGCAACGGCATCGGACTGAACATGTTTTCCGAAGACGAACTGCAGCAGGTCCATCTGGCGACTCTGGACGTCCTCTGGAATATCGGGGTCAAGGTGGAGAGCGACAAAGCCCTCGGCATTTTCCACGACGGAGGATGCAGTATTGAGCCCTCAAAAAAAATCGTCAAGATTCCGGCCTGGCTGGCAGAAGACGCCATTCGTTCCGCTCCCCCCACTTTTCGGGCCTGCGGCCGCAATCCGGAGAAAGACTACGTCTGTGAAAAAGACCGGACGGGGTTTGTCAATTTCGGCGAGGCCCCGCAAATGCTCGACCTGGAGAGCAGAGAACTGAGAACCCCTCTGAAAAGAGACGTTGATGAAGCCACTCGCCTCATGGATGCCCTGGAGGAAATCGTTGTTTTTGAACGGCCTTTGACCCCGAGCGATATGGATCAGGACATTGCCTGCCTGTACAACACCAAGGCCTTTTACCAGCACTGCACCAAGCACGGCTATATCGGGATCAACAGCGTGGACAATCTCCGATCCTGTTTTGCCATGGGCTGTGCCGTGGCCGGCGGCGAAGAGGCCTTCAGGCAGCGCCCCACCTTTTCCACCACCTGCGATCCCATCAGCCCCCTGCTCCATTCCCGGGATGCCTGCGACGTCCTGATCGAAGCCTGCGAACTCGGCGTCCCTCTGAAGATCAATCCCCTGGGATTGACCGGCGGCACAACCTGCGTCAATCAGGCCTCGGCCCTGGTCACGCACAACGCGGAAAACCTGAGCATGCTGCTTCTCGGACAGCTGGTCCGCAAAGGACACCCCATGGTCTACGGATCATCCACAAGCATGATGGATCTCAAGACCGGACTGGCCTCCATGGGCTGCCCTGAAGGCGGGATCTTCAGCGCGGCCATCGCCAAAATGGCCCAATTCTATCAACTGCCCTCCTGGACCTCAGGAGGATAGGTTGACAGCAAACGACCGGACGCGCAAGCCGCCCACGAGTTTACACTCACAGCCATGTTGCCGGCGTTGGCAGGGACCAACCTGATTTATGGCTTGGGGATGCTCGACAGCGGCATGACCTTTGATTATGCCCAGGCTCTGCTGCAGTCCGAAATGCTGAATAAAGTCCTGCGGGCAATTCAGGGAATGTCCGTATCCGATGAGCTCTTTGCCTATGACGTGATCCAGGACGTGGGTCCAGGCGGAGAATTCATTACCCACGAACATACCTTTGCGCATATGCGGGAACAATCCCAGGTGAAGCTCTTCGATCGCAGATCCAGGGAGACCTGGGAGGCCTCGGGCAGTCAGGATGTCGTGGAGCGGGCCTATGCAGCGGCCCGGGAGATCATTGCAAGCCATGAGGTTGAGCCGCTTTTGGAGAGCGTGCAGTCTGAACTGGAGGCGATATACGAAGACGCCGAAGCCAGACAGGTCCGAAATCGGGAGGCTTGAGGGCTCAGCGTTCAAGTTCCCCGGCGTATCCCCGGGCCCAGGAAATCACGGCCTGGAAAAAAAACTCCAAAGATTTTGATATATACTTATCTTTATGATAAATCATGTAATATTCTCTTTTCATCTCCGGTTCAGCCAGGGGAATCGAACAGAGTTTTCCCTCCCGGACCTCATCCCGAACCACCCCATTGGACATCAGGGCGATTCCAAGATTCTGCTTGACCGCTTCCTTGATCGCCCTGTTGCTGGAAAACTCCAGAGACAGCTTGACTGAGAGCCCATGCTTCATGAGATACGCATCAAAGGCCGTACGCGGGGCTGAGCCCCGTTCATGCATGATCACGGACTCACCTCTCAACTCCTTTGGATCAATGGACTTTTTGCGCGCCAAAGGATGACCGGGAGAGGTGATGAGTACCAGGGCGTCCTCCAGCAATTTCCGGATGGTCAGCTTGGGATTTTCCACCCAGTAGGATATAAAACCTATATCCACAAACAGATGGGCCACATTGTCCGCCACCATGTCCGTCGGGAGGATGATCTTTGAAATTTCAATGCCTGGATATTGCTTTTTAAAGGGAATAATAATATCCGGGAGATAGTAGGCGCCGAAACTCTCACTCGATTCGATCCGGATATTGCCTGCTTTTTGATGCTGAAAATCTCTCAAAGCCTCACTGGCTTGATTTTCCAGATCGAAAATTTTCTCCGCAAGGGTAAACAAAGAGCGCCCGGCATCGGTCAGGACCAAGGATTTTCCGACAATGTCAATGAACTTGATATCATAATGCTCCTGCATCCTCTGGATGGCTTTGGTTACGGCAGGCTGGGTGATAAAAAGCTCTTCAGCTGCGGCACTGAAGCTGGAATTCTTGGCCACGACATAAAATATCTTCAACTGATTAAGATTCATATACTTACGGTCCTCATAAATTGAGGTTTTCATTATTTTGAAATCCCGGTAGTCGGTGCTGTACGTTTCGGCCTATTTGCAATTTACTCCTCCCGTAAGTATCTATATTTCAAATGGGTATACAAGAATGGCCAAGCAATAGAGTTTAAGTTGGTTCAGTGCAAATTGTATTTTCACTTATATTATCAGGCAGATACCAGAATTTGGCCCAAAACGAAGCTCCAATCCAAACAAGATCCCTAAAATATTTCATTAAGGTCTTAAATCCTGAAACCCGACACCTGAAACCTCAAAAAGCCAAAGAATCTTCAGGGAAAAGTACTGTGGAGCTTTCCTGAGCGTCAAGAAAAAAATGAGGTGTGATCCATGAGCAGGCAGCAGAAATTCGAGGAATTCCATAAACGGCGTCAGGAACAAACAAACGGAGGAGGCAGGGACGGCAGAGCCAAACAGCATGACAAGGGCAAAATGACCGCCCGGGAACGGATCGATATCCTCTTTGACCCCGGCAGCTTCAAGGAACTGAATGTGTTTGTGGCCCAGCGAAGCACGGAAAAAGGGATGCAGGGCGTCAAAACCCCCGGGGAGGGGGTGGTCACCGGATACGGATCGATTGAAGGCAGGCTGGTCTACGTCTACGCCCAGGACTTTACCGTGATGGGCGGCTCCCTCGGCGAGATGCACGCCGCAAAAATCAACAGGGTCCAGGACCTGGCCCTGAAAACGGGAGCCCCGGTCATCGGCATCAACGATTCCGGCGGCGCCCGGATTCAGGAAGGCGTGGCCTCCCTGAGCGGCTACGGCAACATATTTTTCCGGAACAGCATCGCTTCGGGTGTCATTCCCCAAATTTCCGTTATCATGGGGCCTTGCGCCGGAGGAGCGGTCTACTCCCCGGCCTTGACCGATTTTATTTTCATGGTCGAAGGGAGCAGCAAGATGTTCATCACCGGCCCCTATGGCCGGAAAAGTCCTCACAATCAATGTCAAGCCGGGAGATCAGGTAGCCAGAGACGATGTCCTGTTAATCCTGGAAGCGATGAAGATGGAAAATGAAATCCGGGCCCAAGAGAGCGGGACGGTACAGGAAGTCCTTGTGAGCGAAGGTGTCGCGGTCAACAACGGCGATCTGCTCCTGAAGCTGGACGCAAGGGCTTGAGGCCCTTGCGGCGCCGTCAATCCTGAACCTGCTTTCTGATCTCCTCGACAATATGCGGATTGGCCAGGGTGGTCACGTCCCCGACAGTATTATAATTGGAGATGGAGGCCAAAATCCGGCGCATGATCTTTCCGGATCTCGTCTTGGGCATATCGTCCACAATATAGACATGACCCGGTCTGGCGATCTTGCCCAGCACATCCGAAACCGTTTCCGAGACCTTTCCGGCCAGCTCCTCGCTGGGATCATGACCCGGCTTCAAGGAGACATAGAGATCCGGAATGATGCCCTTGACCTCGTCATGCACCGAGACCACAGCCGCCTCGGCCACTTCTTCCACCCGCAGGGCCGCAGATTCGATTTCCTTGGTTCCCAGACGATGCCCGGCCACATTTATCACGTCATCGATCCGTCCCAGGATGCGCACATACCCGTCCTCTTCCGGAACGGCCGCGTCGCCGGCCAGATATGGCCAATCACGCCAGTCTGTGCTCTTCGGGTCTTTGCAATATTTTTCATAATAGGTCTTGACGTAGCGCTCCCGATTTTTCCAGATAGTCTGGAAGGCTCCGGGCCAGGGATTTTTGATGCAGATATTCCCGGCTCTGCCTTCACCGGCCGGGATTTCCCTGCCCTCATCATCCAGAATGACCGGATGGATTCCCGGCAGCCCCGGGCCGGCGCTGCCCGGCTTCATGGGATTGACCCCGGGCAGAGTGCTGCACAAAAAGCCGCCGGTTTCAGTCTGCCACCAGGTATCGACAATAACCGCACCGGCCTTGCCCACCACATGATAATACCATCTCCAGACTTCCGGTTCGATGGGCTCCCCCACCGTGGTCATATGCTTGAACTTGAAATTGTACTTTTTGGGTTCATCCCCGCCTGCCTTCCGCAGGCCCCGAATCGCCGTAGGCGAAGTATGAAAGATGTTTACATCGAGTTCTTCGGCCACTCTCCAGGGCCGTCCCGGATCAGGATAGGTGGGAACCCCTTCATACACCACGGTGCTGGCGGCCAGGGCCAGGGGACCGTAGACAATGAAGGAATGCCCGGTGATCCATCCGATATCGGCCATGCACCAGTACACATCCTCGGGATGAATATCCTGGACATACTTGGACATCCAGCTCACATAGGACAGATAGCCTCCGATACTGTGCTGGCAGCCCTTGGGGCTGCCGGTGGAACCGCTGGTGTACATCAGAAACAGAATATCCTCGGCCGGCAGGGACACCGGTGCAATGATCCGACCCCGATACGCCGGGAGCTGTTCATCCATACAAAAATCCCGGCCTTCAACAAGCGGGGTCGGAGAAGAATACCTGCCGGGGTAGCGCCGCCAGATCAAGACCTTCTTGACCTCCTGCCCCTGCCTGGCGGCCGCCTCCACGGCTTCGTCCGCCTTTTCTTTATGGTCCAGCATCTTCCCGCTGCGGTAATAGCCGTCCATGGTGATCAAAACCTCGCTCCCTGAATCCTGGATGCGATCCCCGCAGGCTTTGCCGCTGAAACCGGCAAAGACCTCGGAATGAATCACCCCGAGCCTGGCGCAGGCCAGCATGGTAATCGGCAGCTCCGGAGTCATGGGCAGATGCAGGGTCACCCGGTCTCCGGCCTTGAGTCCGGCAAAGTCCCGGAGCAGGGCCGCGGTTTCATTGACCCGTCGATAGAGCTCCTGATAGGTGATATGCAGGATGGGCTCTTCCTCCAGCTCCGGGACAAAATGGATGGCGGTCTTGTTTTTGTAGGCATCCAGGTGCCGATCCAGGCAGTTGTAGCTGGCATTGAGCCGGCCGCCCACGAACCATTTCCAACAGGGGGCATCCGATGTGTCCAGGATGGTATGCCAGTATTGGTCCCAATGGAGCAGGTCTGCAAACTCTCGGAAACATTCCGGAAAATTTTCAAGGCTGAATCGCTGGTAAATGCTTGGGTCTGTGCAGTTGGCCTGGCCCACAAAATCCGGAGGAGGATAATAATACCCCTCTTCCTGCCAATGGACATCATAATACGCGGCAGCATTTTTTTCCGTCATAGCCCCCTCCTTGGAATTCCGGAAGAATATTTGATTCCCGACTCTCAACGCGCCCCAGCCGAGCCTGAAAAAGCCAGGCGGGCACTTCTTTCACATTTTGGAACTCTTTTTTTGACAAACACCCGGCAGGCTGTCAAGCGGGAATTCAATCAAGCGGGAATTATAGAGGGACTTCCTGAAATGAAAAAACCATGATTGATCATCAAAAAAATTTCCAGTAGGATAAATGGCAAAACAGATCCAAAGCGGGCCGGATTCGGATCCGAATATCTCCTGATCAGAATTCTGGCTGCTTCGCCCTCTCTAAAAAGCTGTTGCAATGGAGCTGCAGGTATGAGTCTCAGTCATCTTGACGCCCTCTGCCGACCGAAATCCATCGCTGTGGTCGGAGCCTCGAACAGACCCAAAAGTATCGGTTCCGTGGTAATCAAAAACCTGCTGCAGGAAGATTTCGCCGGCCCCATTCTACCGGTGAATCCCAAGCATACAGCCGTCGGCGGCGTCCTGGCCTACCCCTCTGTCGCAGAACTGCCCCTGGCCCCTGACCTGGCCATTGTCTGCACGCCGCCGGAAACTGTGCCTCGGTACATTGCGGATCTCGGCCGTCAAAAGACCAAATCCGTGCTTATCATGAGCACGGATTTGGAAAAATTTCACGACGAATCCGGCCGGAATTTCCGCGAGCTGAGCCTGAGAACAGCCCGGGATTTCTCCATGCGGGTTCTGGGTCCGAATTGCCTGGGACTCATCGTTCCCAGATCCGGCTTGAACGCCAGTTTTGCCCATACCACCGTGCTCAAAGGCGATATCGCTTTTGTCTCCCAATCGGACTCTCTGGGGATTGCGGTCCTGGACTGGGCCAGAGATCGAGGCATCGGGTTTTCGAATTTCATTTCCCTGGGTGATTATGCGGATATCGACTTTGCCGACATTCTGGATTATCTGGGCGGCGATCCATATACCAGCTCCATCCTGCTGTATATTGAAAGCATCTGTAATGCCAGAAAATTCATCTCCGCTGCCCGGTCGGCTTCACGCAACAAACCTCTCGTGGTGATTAAAAGCGGTCTCCTGGAGGAAACGCTGGAACCGTCTACTCTGCCTGCGGGGACTCCGGTGGAATGGGATGATATTTTCGACGGACTCTTTCGGCGGGCGGGCATGCTGCGGGTGTACAATGTAGCCGAACTTTTCGATTCCGTGGAGACCATGGCCAGGGCCAAACCCCTGCGGGGGGACCGTCTGGCCGTTTTAAGCAACGGCGGCGGACCGGCCATCATGGCCAAGGAGATCTTGCTCGATCAAGGGGGACATCTGGCCCAGCTTTCGGAGCAGACTCTGGAAAAACTGACCCAAAAACTCGAAGGCGACTTTCTGGGGCGCAATCCCATCCGAATCAAGGATCAGGCCTCGAGCGAGGTCTATGCCCAGGCTTTGGAAGCCCTCATCAAGGAAGAGCAGGTGGACGCTGTGCTTGTGATTCACGTGCCCACGGCTTTTTCCTCCAGTGAGGATATTGCCGGGGCCGTGGTCAATGCCATCGGCCGCAGCCGGAAAAACATCCTGACCGTCTGGCTGGGTGAAAAAGCAACGGTTCAGGCCAGACGCATCTTCGCCCTGGCCGGGGTCCCGACGTACGAGACCCCGGATCAGGCCACACGCCTGTTCATGGATATGGTCCGCTACCGCCGCAATCAAGCCATGCTCATGCAGACCCCGGATTCCATCCCCAAGGATTTTATTCCGAATCCGGACACGGCCAAAGCCATCATCAACAACGCCCTAGCAGAGGATCGATATCGTTTGAACCAGGCGGAAACCAACGAAATCCTCTCTGAATATGCCATTCCGGTTGTGGAGACGCGCATTGTGGAAACAGCCGAAGAAGCCGCGCTCATGGCCAGAGAAATCGGCTTTCCGGTCGCCTTGAAGGTCCTTTCGCCTGAACTCAGAAGCAAGTATGAGGCGGGAGGGGTGGCCATGGATCTGGAATCTCCTGAAGAAATCATCAAAGCAGCCCGGGCCATGAACACCAGAATCCGCAAAAATCATCCGGACTTGGAACTCGAGGGGTTTATAATCCAGAAGATGGCCCGCCGTCCCGGAGCCCATGAACTCATCCTCGGAATCACCTCCACCCGGGACCTGGGTCCGGTCATCATGTTCGGTCAGGGAGGGCCGGCCGCCAAAGTGATCAAAGACCAGGCCGTGGGTCTGCCGCCCCTGAATATGAGCCTGGCCAACGAGCTGATCCAGCGCACCCACATCGCCAAGCTTCTCCGGGGCTCCCAGGGGCAGCCGGGAGTGGACCTGCAAAGCGTCAGACTGACTCTGGTCCAGCTCTCCCAGTTGATCATCGATCTTCCGGAGATCAAAAGTCTGAGCATCAATCCCCTGCTATCCGATGTTTCAGGGGTTATGGCCCTGGATGCCAGAATCGTTGTCCAAAAACCGGAGGACGGGGAGCAGCTCAGACTGGCCATTCAACCCTACCCGGAACACTTGGAAGAACAGGCCAGGCTCAAATCCGGAGAAGACATCCTGCTCCGCCCGATTCGGCCCGAAGACGAGCACAGTCATTCCGAATTCATCAACAGCTTATCCCAGGAAGATTTGCGCCTGCGCTTTTTCGGCTATGTGCACAATTTTTCCCACACCCAGCTGGCCAGGTTCACCCAGATCGACTATGAACGGGAAATGGCCTTTATCGCCACCACACGCAGCCAGGCGGACAGGCAGAAAACGCTTGGGGTCATCCGCACCCATTTTGATCCGGACAACACTGAAGGCGAATTTGCCGTGGTGATCAGCACCGAACTCAAGGCCCAAAGCCTGGGCTCCACTCTCATGGACAAAATGATCCGCTACTGCCGGGAACGTGGAACCAAGGAACTCATGGCCTATACCTTGCGGGAAAACCGAGGAATGCAGGCCCTGGCCCAAAAATTCGGCTTCACGAGCAAGGCGGTGCCCGACGATCCAGAGACCGTGGAACTCAGGCTCAAGCTGAGGGAATGAAGAGACGCGATGCGAGATGAGCGGCAGTGAAAGAGGAAGCCTTAGAAAACCAAGAGCCGGAAGCGTTTAAGCGAAAGAGGGCTCTGTGATCGGTTCGTGGGTCAGCTGAAGTTTCATACGAGCTTTGCCAGAGGCAAAGCTGACATCAGAGGAACTCCCCGGTCACGGATTCCGGATTGGCCTTGACGGCCTCCGGCGTTCCCTGGGCCACGACCCGGCCCCCGAATTCCCCGCCCCCGGGCCCAAGATCCAGCACATAGTCCGCCGATTTGATGACATCGGCATTATGTTCAATAACCACCACCGTGGCCCCCTTGTCCACCAATCGCTGCAGTACCTGGATCAATTTGCCCACCTCGTGCATGTGCAGTCCGGTGGTGGGTTCATCCAGAATGTACAGAGCCGCGGGCAGACTTCTCTTGCCGAGTTCCTTGGATATCTTCAGGCGCTGCGCTTCGCCGCCGGACAGGGTCGTGGCCGACTGGCCCAGGGAAATATACTCCAAACCGACCTCTTGAAGCACCCCGAGTTTTCGTTCCAGAATCGGATGGTTCTCGAAAAACTTCAGGGCCTGCCGAACCGTGAGGTCCAGAACCTGGGCGATATTCAGCCCCTTATACTCCACATCCAGGGTCTCCCGGTTGTAGCGCTTGCCTTTGCAAACCTCGCAGGTGACAAACACATCCGGCAGAAAATGCATCTCCACCCGGATCTGCCCGTCCCCCTGACAGGCTTCGCAGCGGCCGCCCTTGACATTGAAGCTGAAACGGCCCGGTTTGTAGCCTCGTTTTTTTGCCTCTTTGGTGGACGCGAAAATTTTGCGGATCTCATCAAAGACTTTGGTATAGGTGGCTGGATTGGAACGGGGGGTCCGGCCGATAGGGGATTGGTCAATGGAAATCACCTTGTCCACTTGCTCCGCCCCCTCGAAACCATCCAAAAGTCCGGGATTGTCGACCTTGATGCCCCGGTTCAAGGCCAGATGCTTATACAGGGTGTCCACAATCAGCGAACTCTTGCCCGAGCCTGAGACCCCGGTCACGCAAAGCAGGACGCGCAGCGGAAACTCCAGGGAAATATTCTGCAGGTTGTTGGTCCGGACATTGCGCAGCCGCAGGGTCCCCGCACCGCTTCGCCGTATCTTGGGAACGGCTATCTTCAGTTCCCGCCGCAAATATTTTCCGGTAAGCGACTCCGCATGTTGCAGGAGTCCGGGGACATCCCCGCTATAGACCAGTTCTCCGCCCAGGGCCCCGGACCCCGGGCCCAGCTCCAGGACATGGTCGGCCGTTCGAATGGTCGGTTCGTCATGCTCCACCACCAGCACCGAGTTCCCCCTGGATTGAAGCCTGCGCAAGGACTCCAGCAGAAGGCGGTTGTCCCTGGGATGCAGTCCAATGCTCGGCTCGTCCAGGACATAGGTCACCCCCACCAGCCCGGAACCCAGCTGGCCGGCCAAACGGATGCGCTGGGCCTCGCCGCCGGACAGGGTGGACATGTTGCGGTCCAGGCTCAAGTACTCCAGGCCCACACTGGCCAAAAAATCGAGCCGGTGGATGAGTTCCTTGAGAATCGGTTCGGCGATGCGCGCTTGAAAGCCTGTAAAACTGAGGGAGCGCAGCCACTCGAGCCCGAGTCGGATTGACTGCCTGCAAAAGTCGCGGATGCTGGTTCGATCCACCAGAACCGCCAGGGCTTCGGGCCGCAGCCGGGCCCCGCCGCATTCAGGGCAGACTCTGGATTGCCTGAATCTGGACAGTTCATCCATCCAGACCCGGCCAAATTCCAGGCCCCGCTCCAAAAGAGGGATCACCCCGGGCCAGTTCTGAGCGGGACTGCCGTAAAACAGCCCATCCAGAGCCTGTTTTGAGTAATCCTTCAGCGGGGTGCCCAGATCAAATCCCAGGTGCTTCCCGAGTTCCGCGACCTGATCCTTGTATCTGGCAAACACCCGTTCCTTTTTCCAGGGCAGAATTGCGCCTTCCTGCAGGGACAGGCCCCGGTTCGGTGCAATGAGCAGCGCTTCAAAATATTCCAGGCTGCCGATTCCGGAGCAGGCCGGACATGCCCCCTGGGGGCTGTTAAAGGAAAAAAGCTGCGGACTGGGCTTGGGCAGACTGATTTTGCACTCAGGACAGACCGCCTCTGTGCTGAAAAAAAGATCCTCCCCTTGAACCAGGGAAATGATCACCCCGCCGGCACCCATGGTCAGGGCTAGTTCCAGGGAATCCGCCAGTCGTTTGCGGATTTCCGGTTTGACTACCAGCCGGTCCACCACCAGCTCCAGGGTGTGCCGCTTGTTCTTCTCCAACTCCGGAGGGTCCTCCAGCAGATGGACTTCCCGATCCACCCTGACCCGGACAAAGCCCTGGCTCTTGAGCTTCTTGAATACATCTGCCTGGGCCCCCTTGCGGGCCTGCACCAAAGGAGCCAGGACAAAAAATTTTGTCCCAGCCGGAAGCTCCAGGACGGCGTCGATGATCTCGTCCGGAGTCTGATTCTTGATGGCCAGCCCGCATTGCGGGCAGAAAGCGCTTCCCAGTCTGGCAAAGAAAACCCGCAAAAAATCATAGACCTCAGTCACCGTACCCACAGTTGACCGCGGATTTTTGGAAGCCGCGTGCTGCTCCAGGGAAATGGCCGGAGACAGGCCTTCGATTTTTTCTACTTCGGGTTTGTCCAATTGGGGCAGAAACTGCCTGGCGTAGGCCGACAAAGACTCCACATACCGCCTCTGTCCTTCGGCATAAATAATGTCAAAGGCCAGAGTGGATTTTCCCGAACCGCTTGGTCCGCAGATCACCACCAGCTTGTTGCGCGGCAGCTTCAGATCAAGGTTCTTCAGGTTGTGATGCCTGGCCCCTTGAATGCGGATATGATCATGCATACGTAGGAGATTGAATATTTAAGATTGAAGATTGAATATTGCTGGATAAGAGAAGAGCGTAGAATGGCGAGCCCGCAAAATGGCTTCAGGAAGCCCATATAATTTTGTAACGGTCTTTCCGTTACAAAATTATTGTTGGATCTGCTTGCGCCGATACTGCAGATAGCCGTCCTGGAAGGCGGTATAAGGATCCATGGCGCCCTGTTTCATCTCCTCGTATTCATCGGGGTTGAAAGACTGGGAATTGATCCGCTCCCCGGCCTTCAGTCCCCGGCGGAGCCAGAGTGAATCAAGATAGCTCAGGGGATTCAAAAAATAATCGCCGACACGGCCAAAGCTGTCTCGGACAGTTGAAGGCCCCAGCACAGGCCAGACGAGATAGACTCCCTCGGGGCACCCCCAGTAGCCCAGAGTTTGCCCCGTATCTTCCCCGGGCACAGACGAAGACAGACCCGGCATGGTCTTGGAGATCTGCGCGAGGCCCAACATGCCTACGCTGGAATCGATGAGGAAAGATCCGGTTTCCTGAGCCGCCCGGGTCCATTTGCCCTGCAGGAGATTATTCACCAGACGAATTGGAAATTTCAAATTTGTAAAAACATTGCGGACCCCTTTCCTGATCTCCTCCGGCATGACCCTGGCATACCCTTCGGCTGCCGGCTGCAGAAAATACAGATATAATTTGTCATTCAGGGAAAAAACAAGCCTGTTCCAGGATTCAAGGGGATCGGGCACAGCCGTTTTCTCTGTCTGTTCATAATCAGCACTCAGCTCGTCAAGAAGGGATTCTTCACCCGCTCCCTGGGACCAGGCCGGGTTCGCCTGCAAAAGCAGGCCCGGCAGGAGGCAGAGAAGCACAAAAAAGAAACGAACATGTCCATGTCTCATGAATTCGACACCTTGTCTTCAGATTCCAGAAATTCCTCAGGTTCAAGCGAGGAAGGGTCGTTTTCCACCTTCTCGCGCAAGGCCTCAAGCATCTCTTCAGGGCTCTTTTCAAAGAGGATTTCATCGAACTGTTTTCGATAGTTGGCGATCAGGCTCACTCCTTCCACCAGGACATCGTAAATCTTCCACTGTTCATCCTGCAAAACAAGACGATAATCCACCGGTATTTTTTTCCCATCATGCCGAATCACGGATTCAACTTCCGCCTTTCTGGAGGAAAACAGAGTTTCATCCAGGATCTCTACTTTATCTTTGGAATATTTCTGAATTTTTTTAAGATGTTCCAAAATTTTTTCAAAATAATTTGCCTCAAGCAGCTGCCGGTAAAGATCGACAAATGTATCCTGCTGCGGCCCGCTCAAATTTTTCCAATGCCGTCCCAGACTCATCATGGACATGATGCGAAAATCGAATATCTCATTGCTTAAACCGCTCAATCGCTTCCGCAATTCCGATTTTGGGTCACAATCTCCAGTGCAGGAGTCCGCCTCTTGAAACACCTGAAGGACGTTGCCGATATAGGCATCGATCCGCTCGGCCGGAGCCTCTCCCGCCACAGCCCCGGACGGCAGCAGGCACCAGATCAGCCCGGCCATGCACATCATTCTCCAAACCATAATCTCTCCCCTCACCGTTCCGGTTCAGCCGTTTTTATCAATCTTTGTTTTTGTCATTTGAGAATTTGAATTTCGTGCTTGTTTCTCTCCGAGGCGTAGGCTCTACGAGCCGGAGGCGAATTTCGAGTTTCGTGCTTCGAATTTATCATAAGCAAATATTTGTCCAAAAAAATACTCAAATTTTAGCTCATGGTTAAGAGCTCTGAATTATTCCTTTGCATCCCCAAAGACATATTTACTGACAAGATCTTCAAAATCAATAGGGGCCTGGGTTTCGATAAGCATGTCTCCCGGCTCAAGCATAAAACCAGAGCCTCCCGGGGAAATGTTGATGTATTTATCCCCGATCAAGCCACTGGTTTTGATCGAAGCCAGGGAATCATCACTCAGGTTGATACCTTCCTGGATATTCAGGTTCACGATGGACACAAAATCCTTTTTATCCAAAACTATTCCGGTAACCTGCCCCACTTTGACCCCGGAAATCATAACGTCGTTCCCGGTTCGAAGGCCGGTCACCGAACTGAATCTGGCCTTGAGCGGATAGCTGTCCTTTCCAAACAACTGGACATCGCCCAACTTGACGCTCAAATACCCGATACAGATCAAGGCGATGACGACAAAGATTCCAACGCCTGTTTCCACGACATATTTTTTGTTCATGACGCATCCTCGTTCTCAGTCCAGGCCAGGCAGCCCATTTCAAGAAAAGAAGTCTGCCGGGACATGGCTGTGTCCGCCAAAGATTGAAAATTCTTTGATCCTGTTGCCTGTACAGCCCCATAGGCGAGCCTGAGCGGCACACAGTCATCACCGGCAGGAGGCTGCTTGAGAAAATCGATGCCCAGCAATGCATCTTGAACTTCCCCAAGAATCGGATCAATTTCCCGGCTGGATTTCGGGACCACTCCAATGAGTGTGTTGTAGTTTTTGCGGCCGGTTATCCCTCCAAGACCTTCAAGATTTTTCTTGAGAACTCCGGCTATAAAGGCGATCAGTCTATGGGCCGTGACTTGGCCGAGGGCTTCCTGCACTGCGCTCAAATTGCCCAGAGAGAGTACAAAAACGGTATATGGCCTGTGATCTGAAAGGTGTGAAAAAGAGGCCTCAAAATCAGATTCGAAATCCCTGCCGCTCTTTATATCAATCACCCTGTTTTCCAAATCCTGCAAACTGTCAAGAAATTCTCGAACCAAGGCATGGGGATGATGCTCCAGCTCCATGGGACCGCCCTGGAAAAGGACTCTCCCCTCATCAAGAAGCACGATCCTGTTGGATATATACAAAACGTCAGGCACATCATGACTGACCAGGACCCCTGTGAATCCGAATTTTCTCTGATTATCCACAATCAGAGACAGGACATTGATCTTGCGCACCGGATCCAGGCCGGTGGTGGGTTCATCAAAAAGGACGACCTGCGGTTCGGTGACAAGCGCCCGGGCCAGAGCCACCCGTTTACGCATTCCGCCGGAGACTTCGGCTGGAAATTTTTTATCATGGCCGGTAAGTTCAAGAAAATCTATCTTCTCCTGGACTTTTTTTTCAATGGCCGCCTGACTGAGAGCGGTTGTTTCACGAAGCGGCAGGGCGATGTTTTCAAAGATATTCAAAGAATCAAACAAGGCATTGCCCTGAAACATAAACTCAAGCTCATGCTTCATGGCGGACTTTTCTTTTTTGCTCATTCTCCATAATTCTTTGCCTTTATACAGGATCTTGCCGCTATCCGGAAGCACCAAACCCATGATCAATTTTAAGGTCACGCTTTTCCCCACACCGCTTTTCCCTAGCAAAGTCGTGACCTCTGAAGGATAAATGGACAGATCAACCCGGTCCAGAATCACTTTCCCGTCGAAGGCCTTGGATACTTCCTGAAATTCTATCAAGGGGTCGCGCATAACTATAGAATTTTCGAATTAAAAATTTTAGCTCACTGGAAAGAGCTCTGAACTGTGAACCTGGAACCTGGAACCTTTGGGTTGCGGGCGAAGCCCGCTTTAAAGCAGAAAAGACGTCAATACATAATCCGTGATCAAAATCATCACACAGGACAGCACCACCGCAGAGGTCGTGGCCAGGCTGACCCCTTTCGCGCCGAAGCCGGCCCGTCTCAAATGGACGAAAAAGCCCTGATAACAGCAAATAGTGACCACAATGAGTCCAAAGGCCAGCGACTTGTAAAACCCGCTGCTGATATCCTGCATGCTGACCAAGTCCGTCATCCTGGAGAAATAAATCCCGGAGTTGATTTTCAAAAGCAGGACTCCGGACACGTAGCCGCCAAAGATGGCACTTACATCAAAGATGGCGGTGAGCAAAGGAAAGGAAAGCACTGCTGCAGCCATTTTCGGACTGATGAGATAGCGGACCGGATTGACATCCATGGTTTCCAGGGCGTCAATCTGTTCCGAAATTCGCATGATCCCGATTTCGGCGGTCATAGCCGAACCGGCCCTGGCCACAATCATAATGGCCGCCAGAACAGGACCCAGTTCCCGAATGACGGACAGGGCCACCGCCGCGCCGAGAACCCCTTCAGAACCAAATTTCACCAGGGTATAATAGAGCTGCAAGCCAAGAACCATTCCTGTGAACAGGGACACCAAAAGGATGATGAACATGGACTTGGCGCCCATGAAATAGGTCTGCTCCACAATTTTTTTTACCTGAAAGGGGTACGAAAAGATCAACCCCATGCCTTTCAGAAAAAACAGCAGGGCAGAACCAAGCTCATGAACGCCGGAGATCATCGTCCGGCCCAAAGGGGCAAAAATGTTCAATCGCTCCCACTGGAGAGGTCTTTTCAAGAATTTTCCTCCAAACCCAAGGATCCAACTCCGGATAAACAAAAAAATCAGACCCTGTTTATGAAAAAAAGCCGTTGTCTTTTATTTGTACGACGTTTCCCGGAAATGGTCAAACAGGATTTGGGCTTGTGGACAGAGCGTCTTGACAAGAAGATACATTCTAAAGTAAAAAATTTGCAGCCAAGAGTCCTGCAGCACTTCATAAAAAAAAGCCTTCAACTATTCGAAATTCCTGTTTCAACAATTCCGGATACAGGTGTACGATTATGACCGACCAACAAAGAATGACCCGCAGATCCTCACTCAAGCTCCTGGGGGCCTTCGGACTGGGTGCCGCGCTTCCGAACGTGCTTTTGCACGCCCGGCTCGCCCAGGCCCAGGCCTCCCGGCACACGGTCTCCAAAACCCTTCCTTTGATGAATACCCTGGTGACCATGACGGTCTGCGATCCTTCCAGGCCCCGGGCGGAAGAAGCCCTGGAAAAAGCCTTCCGGCATATTCAGGATTTGATCCCCATCTTCAACCGCTTCGATCCCGGCAGCCGCCTCAGCCGGCTCAATCAGCAGGGCGTCCTGCACGACGTCCCCCCTGAGCTGTTTCAAGTCCTTGAGACCTCCAAATACCTTTACCACCAAAGCAAAAAATCATTTGACGTCACGGTCCTGCCCTTGCTGGAGGAACACCGGCAGAGCGTTCTTCAAACCGGCAGGCCTCCCGAAGTCCGTGAAATCAAAACAATCCTGCAATCAGTGGGCTTTGATAAGCTGCACCTCCATCCGCGGACAGTCCGCTTCACCCATTCGGGCATGCGCATCACCCTGGACGGGATCGCCAAAGGCTATCTTGTGGATCGGGCCGCCATGGTCTTGCGCCGGCAGGGAGTGCGCTCGGCTTTGATCAACGCAGGCGGGGATATCCGGGCCATCGGCGGCAAAGACGGCGCGCCCTGGCGGATCGGGCTCCAAGATCCCCTGGGTCGGAAAAAAGAGCTCGCAACATTCAAACTCGCCGACAGGGCCGTGGCAACGTCCGGGAATTACCACAATTATTACGACCCCCTGGCCAAGCATCACCATATCATCAGCAAAGGACTGGGAGATTCTCCACAGAGGATCATCAGCGCAACCGCGCTTGCCCCAAGCGCAATGCTGGCCGACGGCCTGTCCACCATGCTTTTTCTCAATACACCTGCCCAGAGTCTTCGTCTTGTTGAGTCCCTGCCGGAATCCGAAGCCCTGATCATCACCCGGGGCGGAAGGATTTTCCAATCTTCCGGCTGGCAGCGGACCTTGGCCTGAACAGGCAATCCAGGGCCTTTTTTGAATTTGAAGCGCGGCCTCCGGTTCCATGAGCAAAAAGAAAAAAAGCAGCAGCAAAGGACTGGAGGCGGATCGGATACTCCGGCTTCTCGAACGTTTTAATAGACCCCTGCCCCTGAAACGTATCCTGCGTGCCCTGGCCCCCAATAAAAAACGCACCCCTGAAATTCTCAACACGCTGCAAACCCTGGAAGACCAGGGATTGCTCATCTCTCTGGATAACAAACAGTCCTTTATTCTGAGCCGCAAACTCAAACAGGCCCGGGGAAGACTTGAGATCACCTCCTCCGGTGCTGGATTTGTCCTGCCTGAAAAGCCGGGTTACCAGGACGTCTTTATTTCAGCGGCGAATCTCCGGGGAGCCTGGCCCGGAGACAGGGTGAGCGTTGCCATGCTGCCCCGAACCAGGGGAAAGAACCCTGAAGGCAAGGTGCTCAAAATTCTGGAGCGCAAGCTGGAGGAAGTCCTGGTGGCGGTGACCAAAAACAAGGGACCACAGAGCTTCTGGGCCCGGGCCGTGAATACTTCCCTACAGATCGCCTTTGAAGTGGATACCGGCAATTTGAAGCAAGAGCCCCATCCCGGAGATATCCTGATCCTGGACCATCTGGAACAGTTGAGTCCCGGGTTTTTCAAAGCCCGGGCCCAAGCCGGACTCGGTCAGGAGACGGAAGTCCCGGTTCAGGAAAAAATTGTCAAAATAAACCGGGACATTCCCCGCCGCTTTCCTGCCCAGGTCCTTGAGGCCGCTGCAGAACTTCCCGACGATCCCCATGCCGAAGACATGGCCGATCGCCAGGACCTGAGAGACCTGCCCTGTGTGACTATCGACGGGGAAGATGCCAAAGATTTTGACGACGCCGTGTGTGTTCTGCAGGCCCAGGACGGATTCCGGCTGATTGTGGCGATCGCCGATGTCAGCCATTATGTCCCGCCCGGCAGCCCTCTGGACCAGGAAGCCGAACAACGGGGCAACTCCTTTTATTTCCCCTGCTCAGTCGAGCCCATGTTCCCGGAAAAGCTTTCCGCCGGTCTCTGCAGCCTTGTGCCGAACAGCAACCGACTGGTCATGGCCGTGGACATGCACTTCAACAGGAAGGGACAGCGGGTGAAGCACCGGTGTTACCCCGCGGTGATCCGATCCAGGGCCAGACTGACCTACACACAGGTCAAAGCCCACCTCCTGGAGAGTTCCCAGCCGGCATCCGGCGAGCCGGCCGCCCACTGGCCCATGCTCAAGCAGGCCGAAGAACTGGCCGCGCTGCTCCGTCAGATCAGAAAGCAGAGGGGGACTCTGGATTTTGATCTGCCCGAACCGGAATTTATTTTGGATTCCCGGAACAGACCGCTGGATATCCAGGCCAGGGAGCACAACACGGCTCATCAGATGATCGAAGAATTCATGCTGGCCGCCAATGAAGCCATAGCCGAATTTCTCGTCCACAAGGATTCCCCCTGCCTGTTTCGCATTCATCCGGAACCGAATCAAGAAAAGATCGAGCAGCTGTTCACTCTCCTCTCCCAAACCGGACTGGAGAGCCTTCCGAACACCTATGAAGCCAAGGACCTCCAAAGAGTGCTCCACAAAGTCGCCGGAAGCAAACAGGAATTTCTGGTCAACCGGCTGCTGCTCAGGACGCAGATGCAGGCGGCGTATTCAGCCGACAACCAGGGACATTTCGGACTGGCCTCGGAGTATTACTGTCATTTTACGTCGCCCATCAGACGCTATGCCGATTGTCTCGTCCATCGCCTCTTGAAAACGGCCCTGGGACTGACGCCGGTGAACAAGGCCCTGACGAGAAACCTGTCAAAAACAGCCGAACATCTCAACACTCAAGAGCGAAAAGGGGTGGCGGCTGAACGGGAAATCCACAAGCGGCTGATGATCATCTTTCTGATGGACAAAATAGGAGAACTCTCGAGCGGCATCATTGCTTCAGTGGCTGAAAGAGGGTTTTGGGTTGAATTCAGGCAGGGTCTGGCCGAAGGCTTTGTCAGGCTGGACAGCCTGAAAGACGATCATTACCAACTGATTCAGAAGGAGCATCGTCTCCGGGGGACGCGGACCGGGCGAAGCTATCAGATCGGGGACCAGGTCCGGGTCAGATTGAGCAGCTGCAGTCTGGCCCGGCTGGAGATTGACCTGGACATTCAGGACTGAATGCCTATTTGCCGATACAGAAGGAGGAAAAGACTCGCTCCAGGACGTCCTCAGAGCTGATCGCTCCTGTGATTTCGGAGAGAGCGGCGACAGCCTCGTCAAGGTAGAGAGTCAGGGCATCAAACCCAACCCCCAGTTCCAGGTCCTGTTCCAATTCTTCGAGGAGCTGAGCCGCAGACTGAATTTTGTTTTTTTGTCTGAGATTCGGAACCAGCGCATCCGCACGCGGCTCGGCTTCTGTGCCGATGATCTTTTTCCGGATCCCGGAAATCAAGGCATCCAGGCCAAAACCCGACTTGGCCGAGACATAAACCGCATCAAAACCCCTCGCCTGGATTTTGTCCTGAACATCGGGATCCACAGGCTTGAGATCCGCTTTATTCATGAGCAGCAGGACCCTGCCGGCTCCCATCTCCGGGATCCGGCGCAAGATTTCCTGTTCAAAGGGCTCGTTGCCGTCCACTACCAGGCAGACCAGATCCGCAGCCTGAATCAGTTCCTCTCCCTGTTTGAGTCCGGCCTGCTCCACCTCATCCGGAGCAGCCCGCGAGCCGGCAGTGTCTACCAGCCTGACGGGCAGCCCCCTGAGATTGACCATTTCTTCAAGGTAATCCCGGGTCGTTCCTGGGAAAGGGGTCACAATGGCCCGGCTTCGTCCGAGAAGACGGTTCAGGAGGCTCGACTTGCCGGCGTTGACCCTGCCAACCAGTACCACCAGGGCGCCTTGACGCAGACAGTTGTACCTGGAAAAGTTCTCCAGAAGCCCCAGGAGAGTCGACCTGACCTCGCGAATGCTGCTGCAGACTTCAGCCGGGCCCAAGGATTCGAGTTGCTCGTCCGGGAAATCAAGATCCGCACTGATGGCCGCCTTGAGGCTCAGGAGCTGCTCGCGCAGGCGCTTGATCTCCCGGCTGAAGGCGCCGGAGAGTTTCCGCCCGGCAAAGCCCAGTCCGCTCTCCGTAGGGGCGGCGATAAGTTCGGCCACGGATTCGGCCTGGCTCAAATCCATCCGGCCGTTGATAAATGCCCGGCAGGTAAACTCTCCGGGCTCGGCTGCCCGCGCCCCATGGGCCAGGACCCGCTCAAGCACGGCCCGGACCACAGCTGGCCCGCCATGGCAATTGATCTCCAGGACATCTTCGCCGGTATAGGACCCGGGCCCCGGCATATAGCTGACCAGAACCTCGTCCAGGGCCAGAGCCTCCGTATCCTCAATAATCCAGCCGTGATGCAGAACATAGGGTCTGAAATCGGAAAATTCCTGCCTGGCCGGCCGGAACAGCGCGCGGCCTATAAGCCGGGACTCCGGTCCGCTGATGCGAATGATCCCGATTCCGCCGGGACCAAGCGGGGTGGCGACAGCGGCTATGGTCTCATTGAGGCTCTTGCTCATCGCTCTTCTTGTTCGGAGCAATCAAGACCCGTTTCATCCTGCCTTCGCCGCGACTCCGGGTGATAACTTCTGCATCATCCTGGAGTTCAACATGTACCAGTCTGCGGTGATACGAACTCAGAGGCTTGGTGGTCTGGGCCTTGCCCGACTCCTTGACTTTTTCCGCTAAAAACTTGGCATTGTGCTTCAGGGCTTCATCCTGTCTGGTCCGGTAATCCCCGGCATCGAGCTGCACATAAATTTTCTCCGGCCGGCTCCGGGACACAATCCTGTTGATCAAATACTCGAATGCAGCGATATTCTGTCCGTCCTTGCCGATGATCAAGCCGGAATTCTCCGTATCATCGATGACGACATCGGCCCGATTGCCGTTGATGCTGATCGACAAATCAGGTTTATCCGTGACAAATTCCAGCATCTTGCACACAACACTTTCCAGATAGGCGACCAACTCTTTGTTTTGATTCTTGATCCCGGCTTCAATGATCGTATTTCGACCGCCGAGTCCAAAAATCCCGCTTGAACCCGAGTCAAGGATTTCTACGTCCAGTTCATCCTGTTCCACCTGAAAAAAAGTACTGGCCTTTTTGAGGGCTCCATCAAAGTCTTTATCTTCGAATCTCTTGAATGTATTCATGGGTCAGCCTTTCAAATACTGCAGTTGTATATATTGCGAAGGATATATGGCAACAGTTTGTCTCTTTTCCCTGAAACATCAGACATTGCGCAATGTATACCATTGCTGCAGAATAGATATCATATTATTGGCAAAAAAGTAGACTACCAGCCCGGATGGAAAATTGAGAAAAATAAATGTCAAAAACAAGGGCATGATCATCATGATTTTCGCCTGCATGGGATCACCCGCAGTCGGGGAAAGCTTCTGCTGCAAAAACATGGACAGGCCCATGATCACCGGGGTGATGTACAAAGGATCTTTGGCTGCCAGATCGGCGAGCCAGACGATGTCCGTGAAGGGGACATGGGATATGAAAGGGGCGTGCCGGAGGGCAACAGACCCGAGCAGGGCTTCGTAGAGACCGATAAACACCGGGATCTGCAGGAGCATGGGCAGACAGCCCCCGGCCGGGTTGACCTTATAGGTCTTGTACAGCTGCATGAGTTCCTGATTCATTCGCTGGCGGTCGTCTTTATATTTCTCCTTTAAATCTTTCATCATGGGTTGAATTTTTTTCATCTTCTCCATTGACTTATAACTCTTGTGGGTCAAAGGCCAGAAAATGATCTTGACCACCAGGGTCAGCAGGAGAATGGCGAGGCCGTAGTTCCCCACATAGGAGTAGAAAAATTCGAGCATGGAGACCAGGGGCTTGGCAATCACGTTCAAATATCCATAATAGATGGCCGCCTCCAGATTTTTGGGAACCGGCTTGAGAAGCGCTTTCTTCTTGGGTCCCAAAAAATAAGTAGTCCTGAGCTCCTCCTCCTGTCCGGGCTGAAGACTCAAGTTCTTTTCCAGGGAAACCCTGTAGATCCCTTGCTCAAAGACTCCCTTGAGAAAAGCATCCGAAGATGTGGGCACAATGGCCATCAGAAAATAATTGCTGTCAATCCCGGCCCATTTCACGGGCTGCGCTGGTTGGAGACCCACCTGAAGATCGTCGACATCGTCTTCCCGCTCCAGGCCTTCATCCTCCTGGAAATAAATCATATGGGTCCGATTGTACCGACTCTCATTGGCCACAAGCCCCTGACTGGCCAGGGTCTGTCCCAAAAAACCGGAAGTCTGGGTCTGGGTCTGGTTGAACACCTTCAAAACTTCTCTGATTTGATAGGTATCCGCCTTGAAAATGATTTTCCGTTCCAGGATCAGCCCGTCCAGATCTCCCCTCAGGGTCAAAACGCCCTCCTCCTGATTCTGCAGGTGCAGATCATTGCCGGAAATGCTCCAGTCCCCCCGGCTCCATGTCGGTTTGAGGTTGTAGAGAATCCCCAGAGGGGCCATGGCCAGAGATTCCGGAGTGACAAGATTCACCGCCGGTGAATCTTCCTGAATCGTTTCATCGAAGCGTTTCAGGATAAAATTTTCCAGAATACCGCCCTGACTGTTGATCGTAGCCTGATACAGCGGTGTCTCCACCCTAATGCGCCGGCCCTGTTCCGCCTGGAAATCCGAACCCGGGAGATCCCCCTCCGCCTGCCGGGATGCAAGATCGGCGGATTGCCGCTCCGCCTGGTCCGACTCCGGAGATACTCCGGTTTGTGTTTGTTGCTCCCTGGTGACGGACGGCTCAGAGGGGGATTCGTTCTGAACGGTTTGTTGCGGAGGAAACACCAGATTCCAGCCCACCAGGACGACCATGGTCAAGCCCAGGGCCAGCAAAATTCGCCAGTTTTCATTCATGGTTCTTTCCGCACTCCTCGAAATAGGACGCCCGGGCTGCAAACCGGAGTCCTTTTAGTTTTTACAATTCGTGTGAGACAGAGATTCTCTCCGTCGATCTTGTCCGGAACCGGATCATACCCCGGCTTGGCCAAAGGGTGACACCGCAGCAGACGCTTCACAGTCAGCAATCCCCCACGCAACAGACCATGAATGCGTAAAGCCTGCAGGGCGTAATCGGAACAGCACGGGATAAAACGGCAGCTCGACGGCAGAAAAGGGGAGACTGTCCATTGATAGATTCGGACCAGCCAGATGAATGGCTTATACATTCTCGCTCTTGCTCTTTGAAAAATCTTTGACAATCCGCGGCAACACCGGGGACAAATCCTTGTCCACCTGGAGGTAGTGTATCGATCCGGCTTGGATATGCCTCTTGGGCACCGCGACGATATCGGCATCAATGGGAAGGGCCTGCTGATGCAGACGGAAAAACTCCTTCAGCAGACGTTTGACCCGATTGCGCTTGACGGCCTTGCCGATCTTTTTGCTCACGGCCGTCCCAAAACGCACCCCCTGTCCCGCTTCCCCATGCCTTCGGACAAACAACAGAAAATTTCTGGAAAAATAGCGGGTCCCTTGAGCATAACACAATAAAAAATCCCGTCTTTTCCTCAACCTCCGCTCTTTGGGATATCCAAAGCCCTCATCATACTGCAGCATGCGCCGGTTCAATTACACTGCCAAACGTTTTCGCCCCTTGGCCCTTCTGCGCCGGAGAACGGCCCGGCCGCCTTTTGTCCTGGATCGGACCAGAAATCCGTGGGTTCTCTTGCGACTCGTATTGCTCGGTTGATATGTCCGTTTCATGGATGGCCTCCTGAATGCGCGGGTTCCTGTTTCTCAAATTCCGGAAGCTTCGCAAGCCCTATAAAAAGGCCTGTTTCTTTGAAATTACCGGATATTCACTTTCAGACAAAAGATGTTTTGTACCTGTAATTGATTTTACAGTCAAGGAACAACCATCCTTGAAAAAAATCACCTTGCAGGGCAGTCAAAAAAAGGGTAATTTTGAGAGAGGTCGGTGGAAATTTGCTGTAAAAATTCACAAAAAGGATGGCATTATGAGTCAGCAGGCAATAGAAAATTTCTGGCAGGGAAAACTCCAAAACCTTCAAGCCAAATTGGAAAAAAACAATTTCAAAGCCTGGATCGCCTCTGATCAAAATCAGGCGAAGTCCATCTTCTGGCAGGACATTGTCAAGCCGGTGAATCCGCAGAGCGTCTCTTTCGGCGGCTCCATGACGGTGGTCAATTCCGGCCTGTATGAAGAACTCAAATCGGCAAAGGGCATCAAATGCATTGACACCTATGACACGACACTGCCCAAAGAGGAATTTATCGAACGCAGGCGTCAAGGTCTGCTTACGGACCTTTTTATCACCAGCAGCAACGCCCTGACCATGGAGGGTCAACTGGTCAACCTGGACGGAATGGGCAACCGCGTGGCCGGCCTGACCTTCGGACCGGTTCATTGCGTCCTCCTTGTGGGCCGGAACAAAGTCGTGGACGACCTCGACCTGGCTGTCGACCGGGTCAAAGAATACGCTGCTCCGGTGAATTGCCTGCGTTTGAATAAAAATACCCCCTGCACCAAGACCATGCGCTGTGAAGACTGCAACAGTCCAGACCGCATCTGCAACACCTGGGTGATTACGGAAAAATCGTTTCCTCCGGAGCGCGTCAAAATCATCCTCATCAACGAGGATCTGGGCTACTGATCCGAAACCGGAGCGTCTTCCGCTCCGGTTTCGGAGTTGCGGGGTTCAGTCAGGAAACATGGGCGCGCAGCCAGGCGTAGAGCACGATTCCGGCGATCCCCTGCCCCACGAAGAGCACCAGATCCCGTGCCAGCACGGCATGGACCATGACCAGACCGGCCCCCAGGAAAAGGCACAGGGCGGCTGTCCAAAAAAATTTTCTGGAGGCAGGGTGCCCTCTGCCTGATATCCAGAAGACAAGCCCTACAAACACGAACTCCAGAAAAGCGCCCCCGAAAAGGGATATGAGTTTGCAGTAAAACATCAATTCGGCAAATTCCTGCTTGACAGTTGCAAAAAAAGAAGGCTATAGTGTTTTCTTCATTGATGCGGGGTGGAGCAGTACGGTAGCTCGTCGGGCTCATAACCCGAAGGTCCCAGGTTCAAATCCTGGCCCCGCTTCCAGAAAAACCAAGGGGTTGAGACAGTTAAAGTTCAGCCCCTTTTTAATATCCTAACCTAATCCTAACCTGACAATTCTTTGTCTGGCCTACCATTATTGACAAGTTAAAAATTTGTTACTAATCTACAAAAAAGGAATCGCAGACATTAGCATCTTATCCTTATATTTCCTCGCAAATCCGAAAAAATGAAGGCATCCCTTTAAGCATGACCAAGTCGTATTCCATGGATGAGATTCAATATGTAGAAAAATTTATACCTGACGCCCTTCATGGCACAGATATTGCCTCATACAACCATATACTTAAGCAAGGTTTCAAGCACTCTACCGGAGAAGACCAATTTTTAGGTGATGGGGTATATTTTTGGGAAGGCTCATATTTGCTTGCCTTAAGGTGGGCTATTCGAAGAGCAAAAAGAAATCGTTTAAATGAATACGTAATAATTATAGCAACTATAGATTTAGGCATATGCCTTGATTTATTAAAGCCAGAGCATTTAGAAATTGTTCAAAAAGTTGCTCAAAAGTTAAAAGAGACTACATCAAAAAGCATAAATGATGCAATAGTGTTGAATTTTATTGATCATAGCATTCAGAAGTTAGATACTATTAGGGCAATTCACCATAAAACCAGAAAAAATATTTTTGATAAGTCCA
>JAABTT010000100.1 GCA_011389765.1 Desulfohalobiaceae bacterium S24
GCAAAGCCACGGTCATGGCCGCCTTAATCAGTGCCGTGCTCTTGCTGACCGCCCTGACCGGGATCACCTGGGAAGCCGTCCGCCGTTTTGCCGACCCCCAGCCGGTGGAAGGACGCATTGTCATGATTGTGGCGGGTATCGGTGTGCTGATCAATACCGTCACCGCTTTGCTCTTTGTTTCCGGCCAGAAGCACGATTTGAACATCAAGGGGGCCTTTCTGCATATGGCGGCGGATGCCGGCATCTCTCTGGGAGTGGTGCTCGCAGGAGGAGTGATTCTTTTTACGGGCTGGCTCTGGGTGGATCCGGCCATCAGCCTGTTTATTGTGCTCGTGATCCTGATCGGGACCTGGGGCCTGTTTCGAGATTCCCTCAATCTTGCCCTGGACGCCGTGCCCCGGGGTATCGATCTCGCGGAAATACGAAACTACCTGACCAGCTTTGACAAAGTCATTCAAGTCCATCACCTGCACGTCTGGGCCCTCAGCACCACTGAAACCGCCTTGACCGTGCATCTGGTCACGCCCGACGAACACCTGGACAATGCCTTTCTGCAGCAGGTCCAAAAGGGACTCCACGATCGATTCGATATAGAGCATGCCACCCTCCAGGTCGAGCAGCAGCATCATGAAAAGGAATGCCCGCTCACGGAGACGTAATCAACAACAGACATTCTTTTGGTGTCTAAAACCTCAAAAAGAGGCAAGAAATATCACGAAGTGTCCAAAAATTACTGCAAATTTTCGCTTACTGTAAAGAGCTCTGAATTCGCGGGCAGTCAGTCTTTTCCTTATTCATTGTTATTCCAAATTCCAGAGAGCCCTCGTGGAGCCGTTTATGAACCCCAATGAAAGAAACATCCTGACCACCACCTGTTTCGGCCACTTCCTGAGCCATTTCAACATGCTATTTTTTCCGGCCCTGGTCATCCCCCTGACCCGGATCTACGACCTGGAATTGCATTCGATCATTGCCCTGTCCTTCTGGATGTATATGCTCTTCGGATTGACCGCTCTGCCCTGGGGACTGCTGAGCGATCGCTACGGCCCCAAACGGCTCATGCTGATTTTTTATTCCGGAGCCGGGCTGTCCGCAGTGGCCGCCGGCTTTTTTCTGGATTCGCCCTGGCTTTTTTCCGCCTCTTTAGCCGGAGTCGGCCTGTTCTCCGGGATCTATCATCCGGCCGGACTGGGCCTCATAACCAAAGGCATCTCCAAAATGAGCATGGCCCTCGGCTACAACGGCATGGCCGGAAACCTCGGCCTGGCCCTGGCCCCGATTTTTGCCGGGGTTATCAACTACTTTTCCGGCCCGAAGGCCGCCTTTCTGTTTTTAGGGGGGCTGAATCTCCTCGGGGCCATGATCATGCTCATGCTCCCGGTCGCGGAAGCCAAGGCTGCAAGCCGGCAGAAGGCGCCCCTGTACCACGGCCTGCTCATTGGATTTATCGTGCTCTGTTTTTGCATCGTTCTCCAGGGGCTGGCTTACAGAGGCACCTCGGTCATCCTGCCGACTTATTTCGAGATGAAAAATGAAGGACTCTATAAATATCTGAACGAACTCCAGGGAATTCTAGGCTCGAAAAACGTGGCCGCCACCGCTTTGACCTCCATCGTCTATTTTGTGGGCATCTTCGGTCAGTTTCTCGGGGGCTGGACCGCGCAGCGCTTTGACCCCCGGAAAGCCTACCTGGCCTTTCATTCCCTCTCCATCCCCATGGTCCTGCTCATGGCCTATACCACGGATATTCCGCTCATCCTGGTATCCATGGCCTATCTCCTGTTCCTCCTTGGGATGCAGCCCATTGAAAACACCCTGATTGCCCAGCTGAGCCCTGAAAAGCTCCGGCACAGCGCCTACGGCGTCAAGTTCATGCTGTCCTTCGGAGTCGGAGCCCTGGCGGTCTATCTTGTGGGCTGGATCGAGTCCGTCTGGTCGCTTCCGGCCGTGTTTATTGCCATGAGCCTGGCCACTTGCCTCCTGGTGCTGTTTATCCTGCTGCTCTTCGCAGTGACGCGCAACAAAGAGGCCTAAATCAGGACATATCAGGATCTTAAAGACCATTCCAAAATATTAGCAGGGTGATCCTTGACAATGAATCAGAATTCATGGCATAATTTTTATTACGCGGTCTGACCGCGGTATGACCGCAACTATGATTTCATCTATGCTTGCAGCAACCAAAGATCGAGTTTTCGACAAAATTATCAATCAGTTCAAGGAAATGATGCGCCAGGGCGAACTCAAACCCGGCGATCGGCTCTTGTCTGAACGAGAACTCTGTACCCGGCTTGGCGTGAGCCGGGCCAGTCTCAGAGAGGCTTTGCGCGCCCTGGAAATTTTCGGAATCACCTCCAGTGTGCCTGGGCAGGGCTCGTTTATCAAATCACCGAATTTTAACGCTTTATCCTCGTTTTTTGAAATGATGCTCTATCTCAACAAGAGCATCTCGGAAAATGTTCTCGAAGTCCGCATGCTCTTGGAATGCGAGGCCGTCAGTCTTGCTGCCAAACGGGCCACTCCGGAAGAGATCTCCTCCTTGAAAACAGTCATCGAACGGATGCCGGTCAGTCTGGAAAATGAGGATTTCGGAGCCCTGGCCGATTTTGAATTTCACAAAATGATCATGCAGGCCACGCATAATGATATCATCATCTTTATCTCGGAGGCCATCGAAGGGCTTTTGCGGCAGAGTCACTACGAGCGCCGGGTGGCCCTGTTCCGGTGCGAAAAAGAGATCCGCGACCAGCTGATCTCGGTGCACTGGGGCGTGTATGAGGCCATGCACTCGGGAAACGCCGGCCTGGCCGCTGAAAAAATGCGGGAACATTTTCGATTCACGAATAAACTTTTAGAAGATCAAGGCAAGATCGTTGCCGCTCCGGAATTGGAATCCGAATAAGCTTTTTGTAGGAACACCTTCTCGTCAAGTGAAAATATGAGCAGCACAACAAAGGAGGCAATATGAAAGTTGACCAAGACAAATGCATCGCCTGCAAGAGGTGTATCCCCTACTGCCCGATGGGAACTATACAATCATTTCACAGGCATGAGACAATTCCCGGCCGGGTCTTTATCCAGATCGATCAGGACGCCTGCACGGACTGCGGCATGTGCTACCGGGCCGATATCTGCCCGGTAAGCGCCTTGTATCAGCCTGAAGAGGCCTGGCCTCGAGAGGTCCGGGGCATCCTGAGCAATCCTCTGATTGAATTCGCGGGATCCCAGGTGCCGGGCCGGGGCACCGAAGAGATGAAGACCACCGACGTCAAGGGGACCTTTCTCCCGGGTGAAGCCGGTGTCGGGGTCGAACTGGGCAGGCCGGGCATCGGGGCCTACTTTCGTGACGTGGAAAAGGTGGCTATGGCTCTGGCCCCCTTGGGCTACAACTTTGCCGAAGAAAATCCGGTCACCCATTTCATGGAAAACAAGCAGACAGGCAAACTGCGTCCCGACGTCCTGGGCGAAAAGGCAACCTCCGCGATTATCGAGGGCAAATGCAAGCTTGAAGAACTTCCGGCAGTGATCAAGGCCCTGCAAAAGGCGGCTCAGGAAGTGGAAACCGTGTTTACCGTGGAAGTCATTTCCAAAGTCACCCCGGACGGCCAGGTGCCGACCAAAGAGGTCCTGGAAGATTTGGGAGTCTGGTATTCCATCAACAGCAAGAACAATATGGGACTGGGAGAGCCGTCCTTTAATTTTTATCCGGAAGCGCAATAAAGAGGAGGCACAGAATGACCCACAGCTTACACCGCAGAGGAAACCGGGAGAGTCTTGAGAATGATTTTATTGTCCTTGGCTGTCCTGCAACAGGTGTCAATAAAGTCGGCTCAGCCCCCAAGACACGGATGTTTCTCAGTATCTGTCATAAACACGGCCCGGTGAACCTCGGGGATATGAAAACCGGGAACATCCATACCACGACCATGGATAACATCCTGGAAAAATGCACCGACGGAACCATTGTCCAGGTCACCTACGACAACAAAGACAAGATCGTCTCCCTGCTCAAAGATTTCAAGGAGAATCGGCCCGGCATATCCATCATCATCTCCGGAGTCACGGATGTGGTCCAGGAGTGCATGCATGAGGCCGGGCTCGGCACCATCCACTCCCTGGAATACTCCTTAGGCACCTGGGGCAACACAGAGCGGCTCCCGCAATTTGAAATTTTGGAGCTGACCACCATGTGCGGCCACGCCATGATCGCTGAGAACCTGATCGACAAGCTCCTCAGGGATATCAAAAGAGGGCGGCGGACCATCGACGAGGCCGCCAAGGAACTGGCAAAATGCTGCTCCTGCGGCAATATCAACCTGACCCGGGCCAACGAACTCTTTGGCAAGCTTTTGCCCAAATACATGGTCAGACATCTGTATTAAACCAGAAAGGTTCCAGGTTCAACATCTGTGGATTTTCAACCGAGTATGCAAGGAGAAAAACATGAGATATGTTATTATTGGAGGGAGCGCTGCCGCCATTCGGGCCGTTGAAGCCATTCGAAGCGTTGACCGGCGATCTCCAATTGATCTGTTCAGCGATGAACCGACCCCGTTGTTCTCACGGGTCCTGCTTCCCTACTACGTGGCTGAGGAGCTTCCGAAGAAATTGCTCAATTTCAGGCCCTTGACCTTTTTTGAGGATCAGGAGGTCACCAGCCATCTCGGTGTTCGCATCACGGCAATCGACCCTGAATCCCGAACCGTCACCGCGGACAACGGTCAAAATTTCGACTATGACCGCCTGCTTATTGCCACCGGAGGCTCACCCATCATCCCGCCCATTCCAGGGGTGGAAAAGAAAGGGATCTTCCCCCTGAAAACAATGCAGGACGCGGAAAATATCTACGGCTCCAAAGGCAAACGGGCGGTTGTCATCGGGGCCGGCAGCATCGGGGTCGAATCCTGCATCAGCCTGAAGCGCAAAGGCATGGACGTCACCCTCGTGGAACAGCTTGGACGTGTCCTGCCCACGGTTTTCGACGACCGGGCCTCGGCTATCATCCGCAAGCGCATGGAAGATTTGGGGATCAAAGTCAATACCGGCGAAAGGGCCGTACAGTTTCAGGGCAACGGCGCGGTGAGTTCCATGTCCACTGAACAACGGGATATTAACTGCGACCTGGTGGTCCTGTCCATCGGCGTGAACCCCAATGTTGAGCTGGCCCGTGCAGCCGGTCTGGAGATCGGCGAACTCGGAGGGATCGCGGTCAATGATCGGATGCGGACCAGCGCAGCCGGAATTTTTGCCGCCGGCGACGTGGTGGAAACCAAGGACATTGCCCTGGACAAGAAAAGCATCAACGCCATCTGGCCCTGCGCCGTGGAACAAGGTTACGCAGCCGGCTTGAACATGACCGGGAAAAAAGTCCTCTATCCCGGATCCCTGCGCATGAATTCCATTGGCAATTTCATCGGACAGCCCGCGATCTCCATCGGGATGGTCAGCGCTCCCACGGAAACCGGAGGAGCTGAAGCCGGAGAGGCCTATCAGGAGGTCACCAGGAGTTCCAAGGACACCTACCGCAAGCTGATTCTCAAAGGAAGCCGGATTGTCGGGGCCACACTTGTGGGCGACACCCAAAAGGCCGGGATTCTCGGGGTGCTCATCAAGAAGCAGATCGAGGTCGGTGAATTTGTTCCCCTGCTCATGAGCCATAAATTGAATTTCATGGAAATTCTCCCCCTCATCAGAAGGCACAGCGATAAATTTTCAGAACCCGAGTATAAGGAGCTTATGGATACCGGATTATAATGCGGGAAATTTACGAACCATAAGTGAATTTTTGAAAGGAGACACAATGCAAGTCATAATGGTTGATCAACGCAAATGTACCGGCTGCCATCAATGCGAGCTCTGGTGCGGTAGTGAAATCGCGTCAGAGTCCAAGGAGATCCCCTTTTCCTTCTTTGACGACCCCCAGCCGGTGCCCCGAGTGTTTGTGGAAGGCAAGCCCTTTGCCCTGCAATGCCGTCACTGTCCCGACGCCCCCTGTGTTGAGGCCTGCCCCAATGGGAGCATGACCCGGGACGAAAACGGCTTGGTCTATGTCAATGAAACAACCTGCATCGCCTGCTGGATGTGTGTTATGGCCTGCCCCTTCGGGGTCATCAACCCTTCCTCCTCGCTGAAGGTGGCCATTAAGTGTGATCGCTGCAGGAACATGGGCTATCCAATCTGTGTGGAAATCTGCCCGACGAACGCCCTCCAGCTTGTGGAGCGCGAGATGCCCAAGACCCTTTCCTCAAAGGGATAAAACCGAGACAATTGCCACTCATCCACTAAAGGAGAATACCATGGAGCTTACCCAGAAAAAAACCAAAGACACAACAGTGGAATCATTTTTCCCTCTGGCGGCCCGGGAGGGAGTCAATCTCGCCTGGGACCGTTTTGAAACCCAGGTCCCGGAATGCGGATTTTGCGAATCAGGATTGAGCTGCAGGGATTGCCTGCAGGGTCCCTGCATCAGCCATCCATTTAAGGGAGATATGAACAAATTCGGGGTCTGTGGAAAGGACAAAGACACCTTTGCCGCCCATACCCTGCTCAGACTGGCCGTCAAAGGGAGCATGAGCTATCTCGATCAGGCTTTCACCATGACCGAAGACCTCGCCGGGAAAAAGCTCAAACCCAAAAACAGCGATCAGGCTGAAAAACTGGCCAAGCAGATCCAGGACCTGTCTCTCCGCGTTCCGGAAGCCTGCTTTGCAGATTTCTCCCAGGCCCTGCTCAAAGTATGGGATACGGCCGGGATACGGCCGGAGGGGATCTCCAGGGATCTGATCAAAGGAGCTCAAAAACTTGAGGGCGGCGCGCACAGCATTGACCAGGCGATGCTCTGGGTCTTCAAATGCGCCCTTCTCGGAGGCCTGACCGAAAAGCTCCTCAGCGGATTGAAACAAGCGGCTTATGAGACATCGTCATCTTCCCCCGTCGGGATCAATCTCGGAGTGCTGGAAAAAGAAAAACCGAATATCGCTATCCATGGCTTCATCCCCCCGGCTTTGAAGGCCGGTATCGCAGCAGCCGCTGCAAGCCAGGGAGTCGCCGTCTCCGGGGTCTGTACCGAAGCCCTGCAGCCGCCTCATGTCTTTCCCCAGGTCACGAACCAGGGATCTCAGGAAATCCCCATTTTAACCGGGGCTGTTGATCTCATTGTTGCCGGCGACCAGGGCGTGAACCCCTCGCTGCAGGAAATTGCCAGACAATGGCAGGTCCCGGTCATCAGTACCGAAACCCTCCGGAAAAGCGATCCAGAGGCCGCAGCCGCAAAAATCGTGGCTGATGCCCAGCGGAGCTTTGAAACCAGAAGCGCTTACACCCGCAACATCCCCGGAGAAAAAGAAACAGCCCAAATGGGCTTCACTGCCCAAACCCTTGCTGTGGACAGCATTGCCAAAGCCTTGGGCAGCAAGAGCATCAAAGGCGCCGTCCTCCTGTCCGGCGGCAATAATGTCAAATATTCCCAGGATAATGAGCTCCTGGCGATGGTCGATGAGTTTCTCAAAGAAGATATCCTCGTTCTCGCTGAAGGCCAGGCCGGCATCACTCTGGCCAAATACGGCTTCCTGAACCCGAAGGCTGAGTCCCAAGCCGGAACCGGACTGAAGTCCCTCCTTACCGAGCTTGGTTCTGATGTTCCTCCGGTGATTGATATCAGCCTCTACGGGGTGACCCAGTTCTTTCTCGATTTGGAGAAGGCTGCCGGGAAAAGTTTGAAAGAACTGCCGGTTCGAGCCGCTTTTTGTGAAGCCAACAGTTCCAAAGAAGCTGTGATGGGCCTCTGTCTGGTGGCCATGGGCGTCTGCACCTACTTCTGGCCGAGCCTGCCGGTCACCGGGAGCCAGTCCGTTGTCACATTCCTGAATGAAACCTGCGCCGAGACCTTCGGGGCCAGACTGCATGTTATCAGCCGAAAAATCAGCGGCGAGGTCAAGGCCAAAACCATTTCCAAAGAACTCATCGACGGCAAAGCCCTGTCCATGAGTGGCAAGGAGTGGCGCTGATTGTACAATAAGCAAAGAGCACTTTTTTGAAACCGTTGAACGAAATTTTATAGTATACTGATCCAACTGAGCTTTTATTCAAACATAGCTTTGGAAACTTGAGATCAGCAACCTTTATTACCAAAAGCAAAAATTGGATCAGTATACCCTTTTTTTCACCCTTGTAAGCTCTTGTTCATATCCGGTATGATTCAAAAACGATAATGCTAAAGGCTAAATGATCATACAAAACCCAAAACGCTAAGTGACTCAAAATATGAACATTACACAAATGACAGCAGGGAGTATTGCAAAGGCCATCAGGGCTGGAACTTTAAATTCAAGCCGGGTAGTTAGAGATTTTCTCGATGAGATTGAAAAAAAAGAATCTGCTATTCAAGCCTGGACTTTTATTGACCCTGATTATGCACTCCAACAGGCTGAATGGGCTGACAATCGTCGTGATGAAGGACTTGACCTCGGGCCGCTTCACGGTGTCCCTGTCGGCGTCAAAGACATCTTTGACACCCGGGACATGCCAACTGAAAACGGTACCGTGCTACACCAGGGCCGGCAGCCCCAAGACGATTCCTTTGCCGTTTCCCTGTTGCGGGGAGCAGGGGCCATTATTATGGGCAAGACCGTGACTGCGGAACTTGCCTTTTATACACCCGGCAAGACCACCAACCCTTACGATCATTCCCGGACTCCAGGTGGTTCCTCCAGCGGATCGGCTGCGGCAGTTTCCTCCAGAATGGTTCCTCTGGCTTTAGGGACGCAGACCAATGGATC
>JAABTT010000101.1 GCA_011389765.1 Desulfohalobiaceae bacterium S24
TATCCCGAATCATCAGGTAGATCATCCACGCGTTACTCACCCGTCCGCCGCTGTACTCACCCCCGAAAGGGCTTTCTCGCTCGACTTGCATGTGTTAGGCACGCCGCCAGCGTTCATTCTGAGCCAGAATCAAACTCTCCAGTTTAATCTATCTTTCCTGCGACTAAAATAGCCGCAATCCAAAACTCATGAACCCAACTCACTATTTAATTGTCAAAGAACCTGCGATCACTCGCGGAAGAAGAGTAACATACACAAATACCCCCCAACCTGTCAAGCCCTCAAAACCGCTTTTTTCAAATCGGTCCAAAGAAGCAAATCCAATCGCGCAAGAGAGGATTTCTATACAATCTCAAAAAAAATGTCAAACAAAATCTGAAAAAAAAAATCTCATTCCATCCAAAAAATAAACATCGTCTTTCAAAAGAGTTCAATTTTGGCAGGCCTTTTGCTCCCGCCGTGTTTCCCGCTTTCAATCCGTTTTTGGGTGCAATCTGGACATTCCAGAATATGATGTTTATATTCATTGCAGTTGGTAAACGAACTTGAGCCCCTTCGCCTGAAGGGACTGCTTCCCGATCGTGTCTGCAAATTTTGCAATAAGGATTCGCGTGCTGCATTTTTTCAGCTATCAAAATTCCTCGGACTGGGGTGAGCTGCAGGCCTGGTCAAAATCCAGACGACAGCCGGCTGCGGAGATCGAAAACACTGTCCGGTCCATCCTGCATGAGGTGCAAAATCAGGGTGATCAGGCCCTTCTCCATTATACAAAGCAATTCGACTGCCCTACTTTTCGGCTTGAGCAGCTTCGGGCTACGTCTGAAGACAGCGCCCGGGCGGCGGATCAGATCCCGAAACATGACCGGGACCTGATCCTGGAGGCCGCCGCGAATATCCGGGCCTTTCATCAGCACCAGAAAGAAACTTCCTGGTTCAGTCATGAAGCCCCGGGACTGACCCTGGGACAGCTGGTCAACCCGGTCCAGCGGGCCGGATTGTACATCCCCGGTGGCCGCTCCGGTGAAACTCCCCTGATTTCGAGCCTTTTAATGAACTGCATCCCGGCTCAGGTGGCCGGGGTCCGGGACATTGTCGCGGTGACCCCGCCGGCGGAAGACGGAACCCTGAATCCTTATATTCTGGCTACTGCTCATCTGCTCGGACTTGAAAACATCTACGCGGTTGGCAGCGCCTGGGCCATAGGAGCCCTGGCCTTTGGGACCGAAAGCATTTTCCCGGTCGACATCATCAGCGGCCCGGGCAATATCTATGTGACCACAGCCAAACGCCTGGTCCACGGGCAGGTCGGGATTGACATGGCCGCCGGACCGAGTGAGATCATAATCATAGCCGATGCCGAAGCCGATCCTCAATGGCTGGCGGCGGACCTCCTGTCCCAGGCCGAACATGACGCCCTGTCCTCGGCCATTGTAATCTCCCCGGATGCGAATCTCTTGAAGCGCGTGGAAACCGAAGTGGAGCGGCAGCTCCAAGGACTCCCCCGCGAAGAAACCGCCCGGCAGTCTCTCACGCATCATGGGGCCTGCATCCTGACCTTGGATCTCAGGACCGCACTCGATGCGGCCAACTGTTTGGCTCCGGAGCATCTGCAGCTTTGTATCCAGGACCCCTGGTCGGCCCTGGGCCGCATTCACAATGCCGGGGCCGTCTTTCTCGGCCATTTCAGCCCGGAGCCTCTGGGCGACTACTTTGCCGGGCCGAATCATGTCCTGCCCACCCTTGGAACGGCCAGATTCGCCTCCGGACTCTCTGTCCGGCATTTCTGCAAAAAAACGAGCCTGATTGCGGCGGATCAGAGCTATCTCTCCGCCCATGCCGATAAAATCTCCAGACTGGCCAGGCTGGAAGGATTGGAAGCCCATGCCAGAAGCGTTGAAAAACGAATACGGAAAAAGCACTCTGAACTGACAAGCAAACGGAGCTGAACATGGACATTGTCACGCAAACTGATATCACGGCCTTCCCTCTGCTTTCCAAAGGAAAAGTCAGGGATATTTACGAACTGGATGGGTCAACGCTGCTCATTGTAACCACGGATAGAATGTCGGCCTTTGATGTGGTCCTGCCGGACCCGATACCTTACAAAGGAGTGGTCCTCAATCAGCTGACCTCTTACTGGATGGAGCGTTTCACCGACCTGGTCACCAATCACCTCCTGGAGACCGAATTTCAAAATTTTCCGCAATCCCTGCAGCCGTTCAAAGCCCAGCTTGAAGGCCGATCAGTGATTGTCCGCAGGACAGCCCCCCTGCCCATCGAATGTATCGTCCGGGGCTATATCAGCGGCTCCGGCTGGAAGGATTACCTGCAAAACGGCATGGTCTGCGGCTATGAACTCCCCCAGGGTCTCAAAGAGTCCGACCGGCTCCCCGCCCCTTTATTCACCCCGTCGACCAAGGCCGAGATCGGCGAACATGATGAGAACATCACCCTGGATCAAGCCCGGGAAACCATGGATTCCGGCGTTTTGGAACGGGTCGAGTCGATTTCCCTGGACATCTTCGAGCAGGCCGGCGCCGAAGCGGAACAGTCCGGGCTGATCATTGCGGACACCAAGTTTGAATTCGGACTGGTGGACAATCAGCTCATGCTTATTGACGAGGTGCTGACCCCGGATTCCTCCAGATTCTGGCCTCGGGACAGCTACAGACCCGGACAGGGCCAGGCCAGCTTTGACAAACAGTTCCTGCGGGACTGGCTGACCAAGAACTGGGACAAACAATCAGCGCCGCCCAACCTCCCGGAAACAATCATCGAGCAGACCCGGGACAGGTACCTGGAGGCCTACCGGCGCTTGACCGGCAAAGAGATTCACGTTACGCCCTGAGCTTACCGGAAACAGACAACCGAAAATGCGGCATGAACGATCAAGACAACGAAGAAAATCCAAACTCCAAGCAGCAAATTGCACAGAAATCCCAAAACTCAAGCCCTCAAATTCCAAACAAAGAAAAGACATCGAGTCTTTCACAGGAGTTAGCACTATGCAAAGCATTGGAACCCTGCTGCTCATCCTGGCGGCCTGGATTGTCCTGGTCCGGGTTATTTTACCCAAACTCGGGATCAAAGGCTGAGGCGTCGGACAAGACAGCTGCAGTTGGCAGCCGGAAGAAAAAAAGAAGGAAGACAAGAAGGAGATTCAATAGCTTTGATCCTGGCTGCGTGGCGCTTCCGCATTGAGCACGCGGCATGAATTCGGTTTTTGATTCAAACTTGCCAAGGCCGGTTTTTTAAGCTATAAGCCCTTTTTTTTGGAGAGGTGTCCGAGTTGGCCGAAGGAGCACGATTGGAAATCGTGTGTGCCGTTAAAGCGGTACCGAGGGTTCGAATCCCTCCCTCTCCGCCACATTTCAGGGGAGCCGGGCGGCAGGGGCACTGCCAACCCCGTCAGGCCCGAGAGGGAGCAGCGGCAACAGTTGCCTCTGGGTGCCCGGTTTCCCTCATAGGGGCGTAGCAAGGCCGTTACGCCCCTATTTTTTGCAGCCCTCAGTCTGGGCTTTTCAAACTTTCGCCCTGTGCAGCACGCTGTCAGGATCCAACACACAAACAGGATACGCGACTATGCTCGATTTAAAATTCATGCAGCAGTACCCCGAACAGGTCCAGGAGGCACTGGACAAACGAAAAACCGGCCTCCAAATGTCGGACTTCCTGAGATTGGATCAACAGCGAAAGGAAATCATCGGCGAAGTTGAAGATCTTCGCCGCCGGCGCAATCAAGCCTCGGACAAAGTGGCTGAATTGAAAAAGCAGGGTGCCGACGCCCAAAATCAGATCACCGAGTTGAGTCTTGTCTCCCAAAAAATCAAGGATCTTGACGGGAACAAACGAAGCATCGAAGAGCAGCTTCAGGACTTTCGCCTCTCAATTCCCAACATTCCGCATCCGGATGTGCCCCTCGGTGATACTGATGAAGACAACCGGGAGATCAAACACTGGGGAGAACAACCGAATTTTTCATTCACCCCGAAAGCGCACTGGGAACTGGGACCCGAACTCAAAGGTTTGGATTTTGAGAGGGGGGCCAAGATCACCGGCAGCCGCTTCACCCTGTACTGGGGCTGGGCCGCCAAATTGGAACGGGCCTTACTCAATTTCATGCTCGACATCCAGACCAGGGATCACCACTATCTGGAAGTCCTCCCCCCGTTTATCGTGAACCAGGACAGCATGCAGGGCACCGGCCAACTGCCCAAATTCAAGGAGGATCTGTTCAAGATAGAGGACTGGAACTATTATCTGATTCCCACGGCCGAGGTACCGGTGACCAACATCCACCGGGATGAGATTCTCCGGGAGGAGAATCTGCCCCTGGCCTACACCGCCTTCACCCCCTGCTTTCGTTCCGAGGCCGGCTCCTACGGCAAGGACACCAAAGGGCTCATCCGGCAGCATCAATTCAACAAGGTCGAACTGGTCCGTTTCAGCCATCCGGATAACTCCTACCAGGAGCTCGAACTCCTGCTCTCCCATGCGGAAACCATTTTGCAGCTGCTGGGCCTGCCCTACCGGGTGGTCACCCTCTGCACCGGAGATCTCGGTTTTTCTGCGGCCAAAACTTATGATATCGAAGTCTGGCTTCCTGGACAGCAAGCCTATCGGGAAATCTCCTCCTGTTCAAATTTTGAAGACTTCCAGGCCAGGCGGGCGAATATCCGCTTCCAGGCTGCGGAAAGCAGACACAAGGAATTCGTGCATACGCTGAACGGGTCCGGACTGGCCGTCGGCCGAACCCTGGTTGCGCTCATGGAAAACTGCCAGGAAGCGGACGGGAGCATTCTGCTCCCGGAGATTCTAAGCCCCTATATGGACGGCCGGGAACGGATCAGCTGAAAATTTCATGCTTGACAATTGCCTGTTTCAGATCTAAATTTCTGGCCTTCGTGTGGGTCGTTAACTCAGCTGGTAGAGTATCGGCCTTTTAAGCCGAGAGTCGCAGGTTCGAATCCTGCACGACCCACCACGTGGACGTCCCCATCGTCTAGCTGGCCCAGGACGCCGGCCTCTCACGCCGGTAACAGGGGTTCAAATCCCCTTGGGGACGCCAAATGAACTTGAAGTGGACAGCCAGGCCCCTGCGCATCTCGAGCAGGGGCCTTTTTTTTGGAACGGGCAGGAAATAATCATGGAAGTCGCGGCGTATTTCCGGATGTCTCTTCGACAAGATCAGAGGCGGGAAAGCGGCCCTGATGTCTATTGCAGTCCGGCACAACATCTCGGGGCTGAAGGCTCATTCACTCCTGATGATTGTAGATCTTAAATCCAACCCGCTGGCAGAGGTGATCCCGCTCCGCTTCCTGCAGGTCTTCCTTGACCATCAAACCCACCAGCTCATCGAAACCAATTTCCGGTTCCCAGCCGAGCTTCTGCCTGGCCTTGGAAGCGTCTCCCTGGAGAAGGTCCACCTCGGTGGGCCGAAAGTACTCCGGGTCTATACGGACTACGGTCCTGCCAGTTGCCGGGATTTTGCCCACTTCTTCCACCCCCTGTCCCTCCCAGACAATATTTACTCCAATCTCGGCAAAGGCTCGCTCCACCAGTTCGCGCACTGAATGCGACTCCCCGGTGGCCACAACAAAGTCTTCTGGATGATCCTGCTGGAGCATGAGCCACATGGCTTTGGCAAAATCCCCGGCATAGCCCCAATCGCGCTTGGCATCCAGGTTACCCAAATACAACGTATCCTGGAGGCCGAGCTTAAAGCGGGCTACGGCCCTGCTCACTTTTCTGGTGACAAAGGTTTCCCCCCGAACGGGTGACTCATGGTTGAAGAGGATGCCGTTGACCGCAAAGATATTGTAGGCCTCCCGGTAATTCACCGTGGTCCAGTAGGCGTAGACCTTGGCTGTCCCGTATGGACTGCGGGGATAGAACGGGGTGGTTTCATTCTGAGGTATTTCTTTGACTTTTCCGAACATCTCGCTGGTGGAAGCCTGGTAAAATTTTGTTTTCTTTTCCAGACCCAAGAGCCGTATGGCCTCCAGCAGACGCAGGGGGCCCATCGCATCGCAATTGGCAGTATATTCAGGTGATTCAAAGGAAACCTTGACATGGCTTTGAGCCGCCAGGTTGTAGATTTCATCCGGCTGGACTTCCTGTATAATCCGAATCAAATTCGTGGCATCGGTGAGATCGCCGAAATGCATCTTGAAGAGGACATCCTTTTCATGGGGGTCGCGGTAAAGATGATCCACCCTGGCCGTATTGAAAGAAGAAGATCGTCGCTTGATGCCGTGGACTTCATATCCATGCTTCAGAAGCAGCTCAGCAAGATAAGCCCCGTCCTGACCAGTAATCCCTGTAATAATTGCTTTTTTTCTCATCATTATATGTAATCCTTATGTTTCAGAAACCATTTATAGGTCTGTCTGATACCCTGCTGCAAGGGAATGCCGGCCCGCCAGCCTAGATTGCTGATCTTGGAGATATTCAGGATTTTTTGTGGAGTGCCGTCGGGCTTTGTCCTATCATAGACAATCTCCCCCTGATACCCGGTTATATCCTTGATCATTTCCGCCAGTCCTCTGATGGAGATATCCTCGCCGGTCCCGATATTAAAAAGCGGCCTGTCCATATATGGCACAGCAGTGTCCTCAAGATTCATCAAAAACAAACAGGCATCAGCCAGGTCATCCACATACAGGAATTCCCGCCTCGGTTCACCTGTCCCCCAGACCGTGACCGTTTTCCGGTTTGCTGAACGGGCTTCATGGAACTTACGCAAGAGGGCGGGCAAGACATGAGAGGTTTCAAGATCGAAATTGTCGTTGGGACCGAAGAGATTTGGTGGCATGACCGGAATGAAACGGGTACCGTATTGCCGGTTATAGGCCCAGCAGAGTTCAATGCCGGAAATCTTGGCTATGGCATAAGGTTCATTGGTGGGTTCCAGTGTCCCGCTCAGGAGATCTTCCTCCTTCATCGGCTGCGGGCAGTGTTTTGGATAGATACAGGATGAACCGAGAAATAGGAGTTTTTTCACTTTATGCACATAACTTTGATGAATCACTGCATTCTGGATCATGAGATTCTCATAAATGTAATCTGCCGGATAGGTATTGTTAGCGAGTATACCGCCGACCTTGGCAGCTGCCAGAAACACATATACAGGCTTATGAACATCAAAATAGTCCGCTACGGCCCGATTATCACTCATGTCCAATTCAGCATGCGACGGACACAAGATATTCACCAGTCCATCATCATCCAATCGGCGCTTGAGGGCCGAGCCCACTAAACCGGAGGCGCCGGCCAACAGAATTTTGTCTGTGTTACGCATAAAAAACTTCATTCTGAATTTTCTTCATTGATAAATCGCATCCAACACATTCCGCTCACCGGCAAGATTTTCCAAAAGGACAATTCGTCCAAAACACTTTCAAAAATTCTACCCTGTCAAGCAACCCACGAAGGGTCTTGCATCGACTATAACTCTGTTGGAGGAATAAGCATTTTTACGCTCCGTTGATGTGCAACAATCCCTGGATAAACCGGAAATGCTTATCTTTTGAAAAAAGTCTGTACCCGTGTTGGAAGGCGGATGCCGCTATCCATATGTCATTTGTCGGTATAGGTCTGCCTGCGCATTTGAGCTGATTGAGAATAACGGCATACACATCAGCAGTTTCTACCTCAATGCCGTGAACAACTACCCGCGGAGAATCGAGAAAAAGTTCAAGCTCTTCCCTATTGATCTTTTCTCTGCTGCCGGCTTTAAAGCCTGAGAAAAGCTCACCAATACTTATGGTTGATATGCCGATCTGGTCGATTTTTCGCAGCATATCAACAACATCGTGATCCCCTTTCATAGCCAGTGAGTATATGCTCGTGTCGATCATTACTTTTTTCATGGCCAAAGCTCCGGATCTATTTGCCTCTCCTCCTCGATTTTATTGCCAATGTTTTGGAATTCGGATTCGCTCCATTTTCCAAACAGATCATCAAGATCTTTGTATCGACGGGAATATTGTTTTTCTTTTTCCCATCCAAGCTCTTTTTTGATCATATCAAGAATCAACCTGTTCGTGCTTTTTCCCTGCAATCTAGCTGTTTGTTTTAATTTTTCAGATAGTTCAGGCTCTACTCCTCGTATTGTGATCGCTTTCATACAGCCTCCAACTTGTGGCGATTCGCTTATTTGCTGCAATATTGACATCAAACTATGCCATCAAGTCAAAACTGTCAAGAGTCAATCAAAAAACATAATGTCCCATTTATATCTCTTATCCGTGTTATTGAACCATTTGCCCGCTGCAGACGGCTTAAGACCTGCGTAAGCTCCAGATTCTTAACATAGTCTCTTGACTAATCGAAAAACTTACTTCCCGATGGGTTTGAGAACAAAAACCCCAACTTTTGATGATCTTTTATGCGTTTGACATTTCATGAATTAGTGCTATCCTATATTCATGTAATCATGAAGGAGGAGAGATGGGAAACGTAAAAACAGTAGGCAAAAGTGGTCAGGTATCACTTGGAAAAAAATTCGCCGGTCATGAGAGTGGCCTCGATAATTGATGGACATTTATTCATAAAAAATGAGGGGTGTTTGCTGCGCTAGATGATTAAAGCTTCAAATGAGATTAGGATATAGGGAGAAAATTTTTAAGCACAAAACCCCCCAAGGGGGGAGAGAACGG
>JAABTT010000102.1 GCA_011389765.1 Desulfohalobiaceae bacterium S24
CACGGTTAAGAAAAAAAACAGTTTTTCAAACGACCCAGAATGTATCTTCCGAATATCTTCCTCTTCAAACTGTGAACCGTGAACCTGGAACCGTGAACCATATCCAACAAGGACTTCAACTGCTTCGGAGCAATACACTTTCTTGTTTTCTATGACAGAGATTAACCATTATGTCTAATATCTTCAGGGCCTCTCGCCGAAGATCCGGGTACCGATGCGCACCAGGGTCGAACCCTCTTCGATGGCCTGGGGATAGTCCCCGGTCATGCCCATGGACAGATGGGGAAGGGTGCAGCCAAGTTCCCGCTCCAGATTTGCCTTGAGCCGTCTGAGACGGGCAAAAAAAGGCCTGGCCCGCTCACCCTCGTCGAAAAAGGGCGGCATGCACATCAATCCCTGGAGTTCAAGGCCTTCCATGTTAAAAATCCGGGTCCCGAGTTCCAGCGCTTCGCTCTCCTGAGCGCCGCCCTTTTGTGCCTCCCCGGCCAGGTTGGCCTGAAGCAGGACCGGCTGCCGGCAGCCGAATTCCAGACATTTGCTGTTCAAGGCCCGGGCCATTTTCAGACGGTCCAGGGAATGGATGAGCTGAAAAGACCCGGCCAGAAACTTGGCCTTGTTGGACTGCAGCCGGCCGATGAAATGCCAGCGGATTTTACCGGCCGGCGCCTCCTGGGCCTGCTTGTCCAGGGCCTCCTGAACATAGTTTTCCCCGAAGTCCAGTTGGCCGGCTTGGGCGAGTTCAGCCACGGCCTGGAAGGGATGCAGCTTGGAAACCGCTACCAGAGTGACCTCATCAGGGTCCCGACCGGCCCTTCGTGCCGCTTCAGCTATGTCGTTCAGTGTTTGCCGCCATCGTGCACTTAGTGTACTCTCCGCCATGGCACCACCTGTTTTTTCTGGGGTCTCTCGCCGGCAGGCATCTGAATCGGCCGTCCGAATCAGATATCCGGCAGAAGCTGTTGGAGAAAACTCCGATTTTCATGCCACTTGGGTTTGACTTTGACCCAGAGTTCCAAATGGCTCCGCTGCCCGAGCAGGGCATTGATCTCCAGCCTGGCCTCCCGGCCCACCTGTTTAAGACGGTCCCCCTGTTTGCCGATGACGATGTGTTTGTGCTGGGACTGGGCCACATAGATGACGGCCTGGATCAAAGTCAGATTTTTTTCAGGGATCTCCTGCCAGTTCTCGATCTCCACGGCAATACTGTACGGTATTTCCTGTTGCAAAACCAGAAAGAGTTTTTCCCGGATGATTTCCTGGGCGAAAAAGCGCATGGGCAGAGTGGACAGCTGGTCTTCGGGAAACAGCGGCACCTCGCCGGGCAGCCCTTTGAGGCAGGCCTTGACGAGATCCGCTGTCCCGTCCCCGGTCACGGCTGAGACGGGATACAGGTCAATGTCCGGGAAAAGGCCAGCCAGCTGCTCCATCAAGGGGAGCAGCCGGGTCCGGTCCCGTATCAGATCGATTTTATTGAGGGCCAGAAACAGGGGCAGGCCAAGGTCCTGAAACCGATTGCTGAAAGGGCTCAGGTCCTCGTGCAGTTTTTTTATCCCTTTTCTGGTGTACAGGGCGCCGTCCAGAAGGAGCAGAACACAGTCGGCTTCGGCCAGGGTCTGCCAGGCGGTGTCCACAATGAAGCGGTTCAAGGTTTGCCGTGTGTGGTGGATGCCGGGAGTGTCCAAAAAGAGGACCTGAGCGTCATCCCGATTCAGGATGCCGCTGATGCGATTTCTGGTGGTCTGCGGCTTGGGGGTGACGATGGAGATCTTCTGTCCCAGAAGGGTATTCAGCAGGGTGGACTTCCCGCTGTTGGGAGGGCCGATAATGGCGCAAATGCCGGAGTGAAAGCCTTCACGGCTTTTGGACGGCTCGGGGGTGTTCATTGGATAAGTCGTTTTTTCAGTGTCTTAAACTGCATAAAATTTTTAGGTTGCACTCCCGGGACTGAACAGGTATAGCCCCTGGTGTTATGCACAAAGATTTCATCATTGTCGAATCGCCGGCAAAAGTCAAAACAATTCAAAAAATCCTGGGCAAGGACTATGACGTGGATGCCTCTGTCGGTCATGTCCGGGATTTGCCCAGTAAGAGCATTGGCGTGGACGAAGACCATGACTTCACGCCGCACTATGAGATCCTGCATGGGAAAAAGAAGGTGGTGGACAGGCTGAAAAAGGCCGCGGCCAAGGCCAATCATGTCTATTTGGCGCCGGACCCGGACCGGGAGGGGGAGGCCATCGCCTGGCATGTTGCGGAGTTGATCAAAAAGGCCAATCCCAATATCAGACGAATTCAGTTCAACGAGATCACGGCTTCAGCCGTGAAAGAGGCCTTGAAGCAGGCCAGGGATTTAGATAAACGCCTTTTCGATTCCCAGCAGGCCAGACGGATTCTGGACCGCCTCGTGGGCTACAGGCTCTCCCCGCTTTTGTGGCAGAAAGTCAAGCGGGGTATTTCCGCGGGTCGGGTGCAATCCGTGGCCCTCCGGCTGATTGTGGACCGGGAGAAAGAGCGCAGAGCCTTTGTCGCTGAAGAATATTGGGTGTTTAAAGTTGAACTCCAGGGCTCGGAGCCTCCGACATTCGAGGCGGAACTCTGGAAGCTGGACGGGAAAAAGGTCTGGATCAAAACCGGTGAAGAGGCCGAGGCTCTGGCCCAGGAACTCCGGAACAGCCCTTTTGCGGTTCAGGATGTGAAGGAAAAACAGCGCCGGCGGCAGCCCAAACCTCCCTTTATCACCTCCACTCTCCAGCAGGAGGCCAGCGCCAGGCTGAAGTTTTCCGCCAAGAAAACCATGTCTGTGGCCCAAAAGCTGTACGAAGGCCTGGACATCGGCTCGCGGGGCACCACGGCCCTGATCACCTATATGCGCACGGACTCGGTGCGTATCTCCCAGGAAGCCAGGGAGCAGGCCAAGGCCTGGATCCTTGAACGGTTCGGTCCGGAGTACTATCCGGAAAAGCCGCGCTATTTCAAAACAAAAGGCAGCGCCCAGGACGCCCATGAAGCGGTGCGCCCGGTCGATGTGCAGCTCACTCCTGATGAACTCAGGCCCTTTTTGTCCAATGATCAGTACAAGCTCTATCGGCTGATCTGGCAGCGTTTCCTGGCCTCCCAGGCCCAGGTTGCCAAATATTGGGACACTGCAGTGGACATTACAGCCGGGAGAACCCTCTGGCGGGTCAAGGGGGAGCGCCTGATTTTCCCGGGCTTTTTAGCGATCTACACCCCCAATGAAGCCGGAAAAGAGGTCGCGCTCCCGCCCTTGCAGCCAGGAGACCCCCTGGACTTGATCCGACTCCAGCACGAGCAGAAGTTCACCCAGCCGCCGCCGCGCTTCTCCGAGGCCTCCCTGGTTCGAAAACTTGAGGAACTGGGCATCGGCCGGCCCTCGACCTATGCCCAGATCCTGTCCACCATCAGGAGCCGGGATTACGTGCGCATGGAGTCGAGGCTGTTCGCGCCCACAGAACTGGGGTTTACCGTGAACGATCTTTTGGTGGCCCATTTTTCCAATCTCATGGAAGTGCAGTTCACGGCTCAGATGGAGGAACGTCTGGATCAGGTGGCCGAGGGCTCCTTGGTTTGGACTGATCTGCTCAAGGACTTTGCCGCGCAATTTTACCCGACCCTGGATAAGGCCCGGGAAGAAATGGCCCAGGTCAAGACCGGCAAGGAAACCGGTCTGGTCTGTGCAGAATGCGGTCGACCCCTGGTGATTAAATTCGGTAAAAACGGCGAGTTCCTGGCCTGCAGCGGCTACCCCGACTGCCGGTACAGCAGCAATTTTGTGCGGGATGAAAAAGGCGGTATCCAACAGGTGGCCAAAGAAAAGCAGCAGTTGGAGAAAGTCGGGGTCTGCCCGGAATGCGGGGCCGATCTGGTGATCAAAAAAGCCAGGACCGGGAGCCGATTCATCGCCTGTTCAGCCTACCCCAAATGCAAACACGCCGAGCCATTATCAACCGGGGTCCCCTGCCCCAGGGAAGGCTGTTCCGGTCAACTCGTTGAAAAAAGTTCCAAACGAGGCAAGATCTTCTATGCCTGTGATCAGTATCCGAGCTGCGATTTCGCGATGTGGGCCTACCCGGTCCAAAAGACCTGTCCCACATGCGGCAGCCGGGTCTTGGGCCGGAAAAGCAGCAAGGCCAGGGGAGAACACCTGGCCTGCCCGATCAAGGGCTGCGGCTACCGGGAAGAAATTTCAGGGGAAGAACCCTGAAAACAGAGTTTTTTGCAGTACAGATAAATTCTTTTAGGTTTTCAGAGTTTTTCCAGGGCGCTTCCGACCTTGCGCAGGGCCCGGAGCAGGGTGGCCTCATCCAGGGCATAGGAAAAACGCAGACAGCGGTCGTCCCCAAAGGCGGCGCCCGGTACCAGAGCCACGCCGCAATCCTCCAGCAGATAGCTGCACAGGGCCGTGGAGTCCGGGATGCTCTTCGTGTACCAGCCCTCCATTTTGGGGAAAAGATAAAAGGCCCCGTCGGGTTTGGGACAGACAGTGTTGGACCAGGATCTGATGATCTCCAGGGCCAGGTCCCGGCGGCGGGCGAATTGCTCCCTTGCCTCCTGGAGGAAGTCAAAGGAACCGGTCAAAGCGGCCAAAGCCGCCTTCTGGGCAATGGAGCAAATATTTGAGGTGCTCTGACCCTGGATTTTGGTCAGGTTTTTGCTTACTCCGGGGTGGCTCAGAACATAGCCGATGCGCCAGCCGGTCAGGGCGAAACTCTTGGACAGGCCATTGACCACTGCGATTTTTCCCTGGGATCGTTCAAGCCAGGGTGCGGCTGAAGCCGGTCGGGCCGGAGGATAGACAAGCTGGTCGTAAATTTCGTCGGAAATGACGAACAGCCCTTTGGACAGGGCCCAGTCCAGTATCCTGTCCAGCCGGTCCTGGGTATAATGGCTGCCGGTGGGGTTGGAAGGGCTGTTCAGGATGAGTACTTTGCTTTTCGGACTCAGGGCGGCCTCCAGATCATCGACCTGGAGCAGAAAATGATTTTCCGGGGTCGTGGGGACGATGACCGGCCGCCCCTCGGCCAAGGTGACCATATCCGGATAACTCACCCAATAGGGGGCCGGGATGAGGACCTCGTCGCCCTGGTTCAGCAGGATCTGAAGCAGATTGTACAAGCCCTGTTTGCCTCCGTTGGTGACCACGACCATATCTTGGGTCGCGGAAACATTGTAGAAGGTGCAGAAATAATCGGCCACGGCTTCCAAGAGGCCCGGGATGCCGGCCACCGGAGTGTACCCGTTGAATCCTGAATCAATGGCCTGTTTCGCAGCTTCACTGACCCAGGCCGGAGGCGGAAAATCAGGTTCACCCGCCGCCAGACTGAGGACATCCTTTCCCTGAGCCCGTAGTTCTCCGGCTTTGGCGGTGATGGTCAGGGTTGCAGAAGGCTTGATCCGTTGAATCCGTTCTGAGAATTGCATGTTCACCTCTTTTCGGGCTAAAAAAATAAGGAGGGGTCGCCGGGCGCAAGGAGCGCCGGCGGCCCGGCCGTGCTGATGCTGTCATACCCAATACCGGTCAAATGATCAAGGTGTCTCTGTCAGTGCGGCCGCCGGCAGAGCCGACGGATGAATATTTGGCTTTCATCGGGATTTGGCGTATACTGTGGATGTGCCGCTATCGCCGGGAGAGGGTATGAAGCACTACAGGGATCATTATTTTCAGAAGGCCAAGCAGGAGGCCTATCCGGCCCGGTCGGTCTACAAGCTCAAGGAGATCCAGAAAAAATTTTCTGTGCTCCAGGAGGGAGACCGTGTCCTTGACCTGGGGGCCGCTCCTGGGTCCTGGACCCTGTTTGCCGCGGAACGGGTGGGGAAAAAGGGGCGGGTCCTGGCCGTGGATCTGCAGGCCATAGAGCGCGACTGGCCTGAACAGGTCTGTTTTAGGCAAGGGGATCTGCTTTGTCCGGATCCGGACCTTTCGGAAGCACTTGCCGCTTGGGCCCCTTTTGACGTGCTGATCAGCGACATGGCCCCGCAAACCACCGGGATCAAGCTCCGGGATCAGACCCTGTCCTTTGAACTGGCGAAAAGCGCTTTTGAATGCTGCGCCGGACATCTCGCCCCGGGCGGCGGCTTTGTGGCCAAAATCTTTGACGGTCCCGACGTCCCGGAGCTCATCGCTGCGATGCGCAAACGCTTTGCAAAAGTCAAAGGATTTAAGCCCAAAAGCTCCAGGGAGGAGAGCAAGGAATCCTTTCTGATCGGCTTGGGGTATACGGGATGAGAGAGGTCAGAAGTCAGAGGTCAGAAGTCAGAGGTCAGAAGTCAGAGGTCAGAAGTCAGGGGGCAGAGGAGAAAAATGCTGGAATACTGGCCTCCGGCTGCAATCAGCACTATTCAATCTTCAATCTTCAATATCAGAAGGGGAATCTATGGCCGGACATAGTAAATGGGCGAATATCAAACACCGGAAGGGACGTCAGGATGCCAAGCGCGGGCAGATGTTCACCAAAGCCACCAAGGAGTTGATGCTTTCGGCCAAACTCGGAGGCGGCGACGTTGATATGAACTCCAGGCTGCGAATGGCCATTGAAGCAGCCAAAAGCATCAATATGCCCAAAGACAAGATCGATACCGCCATCAAAAAAGGAACCGGGGAAATTTCCGCCGGGAGCATCGAAGAAGTGGTCTACGAAGGCTATGGTCCGGGCGGTGTGGCCGTGCTGGTGGAAGCCGCCACAGATAATAAAAACAGGACCGTGGCCGAGATCAGGAAGCTCTTCGGGAAAAGCGGCGGCAACTTAGGCGAGGCCGGGTGTGTGGGTTGGATGTTTCAGAGCGTGGGTGTGCTGTCCTTTGACAAAGCACGCTACGACGAGGACCAGCTTCTGGAAGTGGGACTGGAGGCCGGGGTGGAGGATCTGGTGGATGACGGAGAGGCCTGGGAGGTCAGGACTGCGCCCGAGGATTTCATGGCGGTGAAACAGGCCTTTGAGGCGGCCGGGATCGAAATTTTGAATGCTGAAGTGGCCAAATTGCCGCAAAACTATGTTGATCTGGATACCGAAACCGCGCGCAAGGCCATGAAGCTTTATGAACAGCTCGATGATCATGACGACGTGCAAACGGTCTTTTCCAATTTTGAAATCCCGGATGAACTCTTTGAGCAACTTTGAACGTCCGCCAGGCACGGGAACCTTCGATGCAGCCGCCTGAGTCCGGACTGCTCGTTCTGGGCCTGGATCCGGGCAGCCGCTGCACCGGCTATGGCCTGGTCCGGGAGCAATCCGGCATTCTGGAGCTGGTGGATACCGGAACCATCCGGCCCCGGGAGACCGGCGACTTGAGCTGCCGGCTCGGGGAGATCTTCACAGGGGTCTGCGAGGTGATTCAGCGCTATCAGCCCCGGGTGGCCGCAGTGGAGGATATTTTTGTGGCCCGGAATACGGCCTCTGCTCTGAAACTGGGGCAGGCCAGAGGGGCCGTGATTACGGCCTGCGCCTTTCATGGACTTCCAGTGCATCCCTATGAGCCTACCCTGATCAAAAAGACACTGGTCGGGGTGGGACGGGCCGGAAAAGAGCAGGTGGCCTTTATGGTGGGGCAGCTGCTCGGGGTCAGGCCGAACTGGTCCCAGGACAGCAGTGACGCCCTGGGAGCGGCGATATGTCATCTGAATCAGAACCGTCTGCACAGGCTGCAGGGCCTGTGATGAGCCGAGCATGATCAATTATCTCCAGGGGATTCTTTTGGAACGCCGGATTGAGGGCTGCACCCTGCTCACGCCGGGCGGGGTGGGCTATGAGCTGAGGCTGCCCGCCGGAGCCCTGGAACGCCTGCCGGAAACCGGTCAGGAGGTCGGGCTCTATGTCCGGACCCTGGTCAGGGAAGACGCGATTGAGCTCTTTGGGTTTTCGGATAAAGACGAGCAGGACGTCTTTTCCCTGCTGATTTCGGTCTCCAAGCTCGGCCCCAAGATCGCCCTGGCCATTCTGTCCACTTTTGATCCTCAAAGTCTCAGGGAAACCGTGGTCAGAGAAGACGCTCAGGCCCTGACCCGAGTGCCAGGAATCGGCCAGAAATCAGCCAAGCGCTTGATCTGGGAGCTGAAGGATAAATTCCAGGGCTGGGGACCGGAAGTCTCCGGCCTTGGTAAGAGCTCCGGTACGCGGCAGACCACCTTTTCAGACGCCCTGGCCGGCTTGGTGAATCTCGGCTATAAAGAAGGCGAGATTCGTTCCGTCTTAAGCCAGGTCCTGGAACAGGACCCGGACCTCATTGTGGGCGAAGCCATTCGGGCGGTGCTCAGGCAATTGAAAACCGAAGGTGATCCCTAACATCAGACTTCGTAGCAGTGCTATGGCATTAAACCGTAACAGCTTAAAATAATGAGATACATTTTAAATGACTTCAAAATTGGACATAATATCGAAATTCGAAGCATGAAATCCGAAACAAATTTCAAATGACAAAAAATTCTAAATTACCTCAAAACATAAGAAAATTTTGGAAGATAACAACATGTTATTTAAGCTTTTTTCTTTGTTTTTGTCATTCGGTCATTTGAATTTTGTGCTTGTTTCGAATTTCGAATTTCGTGCTTCGAATTTATCATGA
>JAABTT010000103.1 GCA_011389765.1 Desulfohalobiaceae bacterium S24
AAAGGCCAGGGTGGAGCCGGCCTTGGACAAACTTTCCCGGGCCTTGTCCAGGCTCTGCTCTTCCAGGCGCAGACTGAGCCTGCCCGAAGAGAGAGTCTCCACCACCTTGTAGTAATCACCGGGAAAGTTCTGGACAAGTTCCGTAAAGTCCCCGACTAAAGTGCTTGCGCCGGCCTGCAAGCGATTCATGCTGTAACGGTCTTTGACCAATTTCTCGGCAAAAGGCGTCAACTGGGCGGTAAAATCGAACTTGGGGTCCAGGGCAGAGGCGACGCCTTCAATGGTCAGGAGAGATTTGACCAGCAGGTAGAGGTCCGGGGGCATTCGCAGCCCTTTGGCCACGAGGATCTCGACAAGTTCTCCCAAAAGGGCTGTAAAAGAAAACTCCCCGGCCTGAGCGCTTTGAAAGCGCTCTATAAGTTCAGCGATTTTACGTTCTATGCTTTGGGCAACGGCAAAGTCCCGGCTTCCCGCAAGTCTGACCACCACTCTGGCAGCCTTTTGCTCATTTTGGGCCATAATGCTGGTCAAGAGATCACTGACCACTTCCAAATCTCTTTGTATCAGGCTGCCGGTCAGGCCGAAGTCTATATAGCACAGCCGAGCGTCGTCCATAAGGATGATATTGCCGGGATGGGGATCGGCATGAAAAAAACCAAAGCTGAATATCTGCTGCAGGGTCAGCTTGGCGCCTTGGTGTGCGATCCTGGTCTTTTCCTCAGGGCTCAGGGAGGCATCATCCAGCAGTTCCGACAGAGGACGGCCCGGAATGAGCTCCATGGAGAGTACCTTCTGCGTAGAAAGCTCGGGATAAATCAGGGGCACCTTGATGTCGTCTTGCCCGGCAAATTGAGCGCCGAAACGTTGGATAGCCGCCGCTTCCCGCCTGAAGTCCAATTCCTGGAACATGCCCTGTTCAAACTCGTCGACAATTCCCCGGGGGCCCCATCTTTGCACTTGGGGAAGGTAGCGTTCCAGGAGTTCAGCCAGCTCCTGGAGAATATCGATATCGACCTCAACAAGTTCATGGAGCCCGGGACGCTGCACCTTCATGGCCGCAATTTCCCCGTCAGGCAGCACAGCCCGGTGTATCTGGGCAATGGAAGCCGCAGCCAGAGGAGTCTCATCGAATTCTGAAAAAAGTTCCCGGATTGGCCTGCCCAGTTCTTTTTCAACGATCTGTACAGCCTGGCTGGAAGGAAAGGGTGAAACGCTTTTCTGCAGTTTTTCCAGCTCCTTCTGGAGCTCTTTGGGAATCAGGTCCGGGCGATTGCTCAGGATCTGTCCCAGCTTTATGAATGTCGGACCTAGTTCCTCGGCAACCATGCGGATGCGCTCCCACGTGCCGGCCTTGCCCACAAATCGTACTTGACGCGGCGATGCCTTCCCGAACACTCTGCCTGCGAGCCGCAGGATCTTGCCAATGCCGGTCTGGTAAGCGATTTCATCAAAACCATAAGCGGCCAGGGTAGATAAGATTTTGCGATAGCGCTGAAATCTGAGCCGGCCTTTCCGGGTCAAAAGGCCGAGAATCCTCATCCGCATTGAATTACTCCTTAGCCAACTTTAAAACAATTTCAGTTTCTCGGCCCCGCTGAAACCAAACGCGATCATGGCCGGAACGCAGATGAGATCTTCTTTGGTCAGCCCAATCGTCCATCCGTAAATGCGTACCATGGAAACCGCCTGGAAAATGGTGACACGCTTTTTTAATCTACTTCCTGTACCCCATCTACTGGATTCCGGCCTACGCCGGAATGACGGAGGAGGCGACTCAAAGTTTCTTTTTCGATCAAACTGGCCGTGATCGATAGAACTTTGTCAATTCAAGTGGTCAACGCTGCTAATCAGCCGTGCAGTTTTTTGCGTCGGCTGAATTAAACATCTCTTTTTTCGGTCATGATGGCTTTCTCCTTTTAAGTTACATTTCATTGAAGGCAGATACATAAATAATTAATGCCAACTTCTGGTATAGGTCAACTGCCAAGTCCAACAGACGACTTAAAGTCTGCAAAGGCCTTAAGGTTCAGCCGGAGATTGTTCCTGTATGAGAGATTCCCCACCAGGTTGATCAGGGGTTTGCGGCGTTGCCACAGGCTGCTCCAGACCCTGCGCAGAATGCGCGACGTGGCATAGAAGTCCCGGTCACAGGTGATCAGCTCTTCGATAATGCCCTCCAGGGAAAAATTTTTATACCGGGCCACAGGGTAGGTCAGGGTGTAGTATTTCCAGTCATCCGGGAAGGTATCGAGGGCGATGCGGTCCTCCGATTTCATCTGTTTCCAAAGGCGGGTGCCGGGCAGGGGAGTCAGAAACAGCGCGTTGAGACTGTCCACACCGTACCGGTCGGCCGCCTCGGCGATACGTTTGCCGATGCCCGGTTCGTCTATGTCCAGACCGATGATAAAGGAACCCGCGACCAGTATGCCGTGCCGCTGTATGCGCCGCACGGAGGCGGGGAAGTTCCTGTCCTTCAGAAGGTTGAATTTTTTACCGAGTTCCAGAAGCCCTTCCGGTGTAGGGGATTCAAAGCCGATGAAGACGCCGCCGCACCCGGCCTTCGCAGCCAACGCAAGAAGCTCTTCGTCATCGGCGAAGTTAATGCCGGCTTGGGCAACCCAGTGCTTTCGCAGGTTCGCCTGTGCCATGGCACGGAACAGGTCCTTGGCTCGGGCGATGTGCTCAGGGCGCGTACCGATGAGGTTGTCATCCACCACCAGAACATGCTTTTCAGGGATCAACCGGAATTCCCGAACCACATCCGCAATGGGCCGCTGCCGGTAGCGGGCCCCGTTGAAGGCGGTCACGCTGCAAAAGCTGCAGTTCAATGGACAGCCGCGTGTGGTCTGAATGGCACCGCAGGCATATCCGGAGGAAAGCAAATCATGCCGGGCGGTCGGCACATCGCTTATCACGGCGAGTCCTCCGTCATATCGGCGCTTCAGCCCGCCATGCCGAACGTCCTTTAGGACCTGAGACCAGACGCCCTCCGCCTCCCCCGTGAGGACAGAGTCCACGCGCTCCATGGCCTCCTCCAGGCACATGGTTGCGTGAATGCCGCCCATGACGACGGGGACGCCCAAACTCCGGAAGTGAGCGGCCACTTCATAGGCGCGGTTCGCCTGGGAGGTGAAAGCGGTGATGCCCACCAGGTCCGGTCGAGGCATGGCTGCATAGTCCGGCACGCCAAGGTTCTCGTCCAGGATCGCGATTTCCCACTCCGGCGGGGTCAGGCCTGCGAGAAGCATAAGGCTGAGCGGTTTCCACACCCGGTAGCGGTTCCAGCGGCTCTGTTTGACGTTGATGATGCTGACAAGCGGGTTGGAAGGATTGATCAGATACAGTCGCATAGTCTTAGGTTCCCTCCTCGCAGCTATAGTTCTTAAGAAAAAGTTTTTGGTTTTATACTGCTCCAACTTACCTTTTTCAGGATTCTGTCGTTGAAATCAAAGGACAATCAGTATGAATAACGACAAGAGCATACGTTCCCTGGCGAATGTGTAGAAAATCGCAACGCGCCTGCGTATCCCGAATTTCTATTGCCATCATACTGGTTGCGTAGCCCAGGTACTCGATCGGGAAACCGGCCGGCGAGTCGAAAAGCGCGCAAGCTATGCTTCCCGTGCTGTTTCTTATATTCAGAATGTTTATGTGAATGCCGGGGCAGGAGGATGATTGGGCAAAGGCGGCCTCGGGATGACTCGCAAACAGCAGCAGCGCAAAGGCTAGAACGTACAAAACCCCCTTGAGGGCACCCTTCCGCGCATTCTTCCACCTAAGAATCAGAAGCATCTTTTTTTTCCCGGTCTAGAATCTTTTCTTTCAGTTTATGGATCTCCTTGTTTATACTCCTGGCATGAAGGGATTTTTTTGCCAGCTTTGGCAAGGTCAGAATTGCCACGATGGCTCCCCCTAGTATAGAGGAATAAAAAATCAAGGCCGTGATGGACAGCTGAAAGGTCCAGCTGAAGAATTTCAAATCCAAAGGCATACTGTTCTGTATCGCAGTGACGATGATTAGCAGTAGAAGTACAAAGGTGATGAGTAATGAAAAATACATGATTATCCTCCTCCAAATACGTATCGTTTTCTCATTCTGGCGGGCAAAATGCCAAGCGTTTCATTAGGTCTTATCAGTTAATCTCTGTCATAGAAAACAAGAAAATGTGTTGCTCCGAAGCAGTTCCCTTGTGAAAGAAATTGGAAATTGGAAATTAGAAATTTGATGAGGCCTTATATAACACTCTGCTTTTCTGCATTCTTTTCTTGCCAATTTCGAGTTTCCAATTTCCAATTTCGAATATATCCAATCACGTCAGAGAGACATCTCAACGGTGAACATCCAGGGTGAGCCCGGAAGGTACGGTTTTCTCATCCTTTTCTTCTGTGGCTGAGGGTTCAAGGACCGTCAGCCTTTTCGCATCGATCGTCCTTACTTCCACAAATTCCTGCTTGATCGCTTCCGCCCGTTCACGGGCCAATTCCTTCAACCGGGCTTCCGTAAGCGGATGCGTTTCGACAAGTTTTTGAAGCAGGCTGGTATAAAGCTCGCGGGACTGCTCTGAGGGGAGCAATTCGGCTTGCTTCTTCTCTTTTTTGGCCGCCTTTCCCGCGTCTTTGTCCGTCACAGCCGCAGACTTGGCCGCACTCTCCCTGGCCGCGGCCAGCGCATCCGCGGAAATTCGCTCGGCGACCATGGTTTCGATGGCGAGCTGGACCAGGGGATTGCTCACATCCATTGGTCCGGCATCTTCGTCGGGACCAAGCACTCTACCCGCTCGTCCGGCAATTTCACGCCGGATCGCCATGGACTTCAGGGCCTCACCGTCTTCGACCGGATCAAACCGGCCCTGGATTTTCAGCTTGAGTTGCGGGCGCTTGGCAAGGGCTTCTGAAAGGGTCTCCACTTTTTCTCGCTCAGGAGGAGGCAACTCGGCCCTGCCCGGCTCAAATTCAATGGTCTCGAGATTCTCCCTTTCCGCTCCGAGCATGCCGGCCAGTGCTCTGAAAGGGGAAGTGACGATTTTGCTGAAAAAATTGATAAGGGTTTTCCATATGAGATCCCCGTAGCTGAACTGAGGATCGTCCAGGTTGCCGGAAACCGGGAGCCCGATGTCGATCCGGCCATCGGCATCTTTGAGGAGCGCAACAGCAAGCTCGAGGGGGATGTTGGGTGCAGCAGGGCTTTCCACCTTCGCGCCCAGCCTGAGGTTGTCCAGGATGATCTGGTTGCTTCCTTTGAGTTCACTCTGCTTGATCAGGTAGTGAAGGTCGAGAGAGAGCCTTCCGGAGGCGATCCTGTACCCGGCGAATTTCCCGGTGTAAGGGGAGAGGTTGGTCATCTCCACGTTCTTGAAAATCATGTCGATGTCGGTGAAATGCTTGGCATTGAGCGGTTCAATCCGCCCCTGGATACTGGAGGTGCCAAATTCATCGACCCGGCCCTCGAGCTGAATCTGCGCCCGCGCTCCTTCTTTGGTGGAGAGTCCGGCGATTGCTCCCTTCAATTCATAGATCTTTGCGGCAAATGGTATGCGGAGACTCAGGTCTGCGAAATCGAGGCCGCCTTTCTCGATGCGGATTCTCTGAACATCCACCGGAAATCCCCCGGGAGTTTCCGCCTGGGGCACCGGCTTTTCTTCCTCAACCGTTTCCTCGTTATCCCGCAGTACCTTGTTCAGGTTTAGGCTCTTGTCTTCATATATGATCAGCTTTCCGTAGGGCTCGATGAGGCGTACTTCTCCGATGTCAAGCCGTTCAGGCCCAAGACCCAGCTTGATATTGTTCGCCTTCAAGGCCTGCCAGGCAAGAAACCTTTGCCTGGTGTCCGGCTGGGTGCCCAACTCGGAAATGAGCAGATCGGCGATGTGCGCATCGCCGGAGAATTGCAGGTTCGGGTCTTTTCCCCCCTCGCCGTAGCTCACCTGTCCCGCAGCGTTGAAATCCCCCGAATCCACGCTCAGGGAGGCGTATTGTGCCAGGTAGGGCTGAAAAGGCGTCAGGGCCAGGTTCGAGACATGGACAGTCGCTTCCGCGCTTTTCTGAGCGAGAGTGAAGCGTCCCTCGGCATTCACGGTGCCCCCTTCCCGTAAGGCCAGAGAAGCCTCAAAGGGAGCAGAGGCCTTGCCTTCACTCTGAAAATCGGCAAGCTTCAACTCGATGTCTTGAAGGTTCACAGTGGGCGCGGGCGAAAGCGTCTGATCCCTGAAAGCGAGGCTCAACCCGGCCGCCTCTACTGAGCCGACGGAAACAGACCAGGGCCGTCCCTCTGCTTGGGCCTTGTCCACGGCTAGCGCAATTTTTTCCCGGAGTCTGTCGACATTTCTCCTGCCGAGCACCCGCAACAGGTTCACGGCGCCGGATTTTTCCAGATCCATGGCGGCATGCCCGCCTTGCATCATGATCCGTTCCAGGCTCACCTGCCGGGTTTTAAGGTCTATGCGGCCTTCCTCCACGGCAAGACTCTCCAGCCTGACCAGGGGCGTCTCCTGCCCAATTTCTTGCAAGGACACACCCTCGAAGAGGACGTTCAGGTTCTCGGCCAGGACCCCCACCTTATCGGGCATAAAAGAAAGGTCGGCCTTGCCCTGCATACCGAGTCTGGAAACGCCTATTTCAAATGGATACTGCCGGCTGCGATCACGGTAGGCCAAGCTGAAATCAGCAAGAGTGAGGGTCTTGAGCGCCACGCGCCAGGGCGGTCCTTCCAAGGCCTCCGCCTTAGAGGCTGGAGACCGGCCATCTCCGCCGGTCTTTACAAGCTTCTGCCAGTTCAATCGCCCTTGTTCGGTGATGTCCGCTGTCGCGCGGCCCCGGGAGAGCTCCAACTCCCCCAGCTGGAACGATCGAGAGGCCAGATCAAACCGGCCGTCATAAAGACCAATTCTGTCCACGGAGAGAATCGGCTCACGGTCCCCCCGGGCCTTGAGCTCCAGAGCCGAGACAAGCACTTTCAATCCCTCGATGACAAAAGAAGGGGATTTATCCGTATGGGCAAATCGGTAGCGGGCTTCGAGATCTACTTCACCCCCGGGTTTGTCCAGCAGAATTTCATCCTGCAAAAACTCCCATGCCGAAACGGTCTTGAATCCCTCCACCTTTACCCTGCCTTCGGACCAGAGAGGATGGAGGGAAACATCGCCTGCCCCTGTGATCTTTCCGTCGTGGGGGAGGGTCGCTTCAAAGGAATAGGCTCCCTTCTTGTCCAACAGCGTGCTAAGGTTTTTAAGCTCCAGGCCGATAGTCTCAAGCGTAATGCTGCCGGGGGTCGGGCCGGATTGATCCGTGAAAACGAGTCGTCCCTGGTTCAAGGCAATGTGCTCAAAGATGACGCGCGGCGGGTGCGCCTCGCCTTGGGCTTTTTCCTGCAGGGAAGTGTTTCCCTCATTTTCTTTTCTTGGGATCCGGTCTGCGATATCAACAAAATTGATGCGGCCCTCAGGTTCTAGTTGCAGGTTCAGGACCGGGTCGTCCAGGCGAACATCCGCGAAGTTCCATGCCCGGCGCCAGAGACTGGAGATCTCGAAGTTGATAAAAATCGCCTTGAATGCGAGTAAGGGGGATCCGTCCCTCTCCTTGAGGTCGAAGTTCTTGATATCCAGGGTGAGGGTGTAGGGGTTCACCCGGACCTCTTCCATGACCAGGAGGCACTTGAGGGATTCCTGGGCAAACTGGGTGGATTGGCGCTTGATCAGATAAGGGGCCAGAAAAAATCCGGCCAGGGTGTAGGTGATCATAAGGGCAACAGAGACGATGAAGGTTTTGCTCCGCAAAACCCTCATCAGCCAATGTTTTCGAAGATGTTTGCTTTCCGGAGTATCCATGGGTTCATTTGCCTCCTTATTTCTTCGCTGATTTTCATGCAAGCACATCCTTTTCAGCGGGTGAAATAGGCATTCAGCACATACTCCTGCACCATCCTCTGGGTGTGAAAAAAAGATCCGTTGATGGCAATGGAGTAAGCCATTATGTCCATGAAGCTGCGCCGATCATGATAGAAAAGGGGAACAATAGCATTCTCCAGCTTGTCGTATAGCGACGGGGCATCCAGGGAGTGGTCCCGATTCTCTCCTTTCCCCTGGGTCGAGGCGCCGATGGACCAGCCGGTCAGCCCCTCTATGTGTCCTTCGATCCACCAGCCGTCCAGTACGCTCAAATTGGGAACACCGTTCAAGGCCGCCTTCATCCCGCTGGTTCCCGAGGCCTCCATGGGCGGTTCAGGCGTGTTGAGCCATATATCAACCCCGGAGGTGATCATGGCCCCCAGGGTCATATTGTAGTTTTCCATGGAAAAATAGGCCACAGAGCGCCGTTCGTTCAGTTTTAGTTCCATATGATTTTCCTGCAGGCACTAAATCTTCCCGGTTTTGATATAGCTTTACTTTTTTTTCCTCGTATGAAACTTGATTTTTCTTTCTCCGTCACCCCGGCGTAGGCCGGGGTCCAGCTCTTACATTTTCAGTCTGGATTC
>JAABTT010000104.1 GCA_011389765.1 Desulfohalobiaceae bacterium S24
CAAAGCTGGCGAAGCCTGCAACCCAATACAGAATAAAGAGCATATTGACAGCGCTTACTTCTTCAGCAGCAGGCGCAGCCCAAGTTTTGCCTTGCTGAATGGACCTTTTTTATGGGCCAGGATCGTATCATAGAGCACTTCCGAATTTTGGAGGGTTGCAGGATCAAGCCTTCGGATTCGTTCCGGCGGGCAAAATCCAAAGCCTCCAAAAACCGCAATGGGGCCGTCCGTCCCGAGGATCAGGTCTGTCAGCTGGTCATAGGTGCTGACATGGTGTTCCGGGGTCACGCTCTCTTCCACGGGTATGGTCCGCATCTGAGGCAATTCCGTGCTCAGGAGTTCCAGGCTGAAGGCCCTGCTGGAGCTGTATTCGTCGAAGTCGGCCAGAAAATCCGGCGTCAGCCTGTTCAACTGTCCTTCATACATACCGACCACGAGCGGGATATTGAAATAATGATCGATTCCGTCTTTTTCTGTTTTCTGCATGGCTGTTTTTTGGGCTTCTTGCCTTTAACCGCGTGCGGCTCTGAGCCGCCCTCAGTGCCGCCCCGGCGGCACCCGGGCCTAAGAAATCTTGTCTTTTTGTTTAACCCGCTGTCTGTTTTCTTCAAGGCTCTATGCCCTATGCCTTTTCACCTCATGCAGCGCCGGCTGTCCTTCTTACAGTCATTTCGCAATCAGATTGGGCAGCCAGAGGACCAGTGAAGGCCAGAGGATGAGCAGGCCCATGACCACAAGGTCGCAGATGATGAAGGGAACCGCGGCCCAGCAGATCTCCTCGATTTTCAGATCCCAGGGGGCCACGCTTTTCATGACGAAGAGGAGCATGCCAAAGGGCGGGGTGATCAGCCCAATTTCAAAGTTGATGAGCATGAGCACCCCGAACCAGACCGGATCAAAACCAAGGAGATGGACAATGGGCATGAAGATGGGCAGGGCGATCATCATGATGGAAATGGTTTCCATGAACATGCCCATGAGAAAAACCGCGGCCTGCATACAGATCAGCAGGGCCAGCGGCGGAATGTCCAGACCCTTGATCACCTCCAGGAGTCCCTGGGTCGTTCCGGAAAAGGCCAGGAGGCTGCTGAAGGTCTTGGACGCGGCGATGATCATGAGAATCATGACCGAGATGTCCAGGGTGCCCCGTAAGGCCTTTTTCAGGACCTCCCAGGTCAGGGATCGATAGCAAAGACTGACAATCAGCGTGGCCAGGACCCCGGTTGCAGCGGCCTCGGTTGGGGTTGCCCAGCCCAGGAGTATCAGCCCCAGGACCATGAAGACAACGAAACCAAGCGGCAGGACCTGGAGGGCAAAGGCAGAGATCTTTTCCTGGAAACTGCTCCTGGGGACGGCATAGGCCGGGGCCAGGTCCGGATTGAGCCAGCAGCGGATGATGATATACAGGGAAAAGAGCATACCCAGCATCAGGGCGGGAATGACCCCGCCGACCAGGATCTTGCTGACGGAAATATGGGCGATGCTGGCCAGAACCACCGCCAGGGAAGAAGGGGGAACCAGCATGGCCAGGCCGCCGATGCCGACGATGGGGCCTACGGACATGGCGGGCTTGTACCCCCTGTCTTTCATTTCCGGCAGAAGCACGGTGCCCAGCATGGAAGTATTAGCCAGGGTCGAGCCGCTCAAGGCGGAGAAGAACGTGCCGCCGGCGGCCCCGAGCAGGCTGAGCCGGCCCGGGACCCGGCCGAGCCATTTGTCCAGGACATCGATGGTTTGCCTGGCAATCCCGGAATGAAACATGAGTTCCCCCATGAGGATGAACATGGGGATCGGGGTCAAGGTGAAAGAGGACAGGGAATCGAAGATCTGCAGGGTGATCTGCTTGATGCCGTAAGGGCCCATGAGCCAGTAGGTCCCGATGAGATCCATCAGCAGAAAGGCAAAGGCAATGGGAAATCCGAGCAGCAGCAGAAAAATCAGGCCGCCCAGGAAGACTGTCAGGACGAGCCACCATTCCATTCTGCTCAACCTGCCTTTATTGGAAAATAGATGTTGAAGTGGAAAGAGACAGTCATTGTTCCGGCCCCATAATGTTGAGCAGAATACAGTTCAGCATAAGCTCCAATTTCAAACCTCGAACCCACATTACGCCATTGAACCTTAACGCTTTAAAATAATAAACAATGTCTGGAATGTTCTTAAAATTGGACATTCTTCAGAGGCCTGTGGAGACGTTCTTCTGTTGAGCATCCTTGATAGATTCTTTGCTTTTCTCAAGCGAGGTGACCATATTTCTGAAAAACTGCAGGGTGAGCAGGAGGAAGCCGGCCGGAATGACCACCAGGATCAGATACTTGGGCACATCAACCCCTTTGACGTCGACAATGCCCCGCTGGAAGTGATCCCAGACCACGGCCGTGCTCTGACGCCACAGAACGGCGCAAAATATGCCGCAGACCACATTCCTGGTTAGATCCAGGAAAAGATTGCACCGTCCCGTGGCCTTCCGGGTGAGCAGGTCGATGCTGACATGGCGGCCTCGTTGCAGCACCCAGGCCGTAGCCAGAAAGGTCAGCCAGAGCAAACCGTACTCATTGAACTGGACGATCCAGATGGGAAACGGAATGTCCCAGGTCCTGGCCAGGATGGAGGTGCTGATGGACAGGGTCATGAACAAAAGAATCAGGCCTGCCAGGACGGCCAGGGCGGTGTTCAGCCCGTCGAAAAGCCGCCCCGGCAGGCTGCGCCATTTGTTGGATTTCTGATTGACAGTGAACATGTATCAAGCAGATGTTTTTTGACAAGCAGAATTGAGGGTGCCGGAAAGGCATCTTCAATTCTGCTTGGAGATCATGCTTTTCAGCTTGGGGCCGTTCTCCGGGGCTTTTTCAATGACCTGCTTCCAGAGGGCGTCATAGGCTGCCGTTTTCAAGGCCTCGGCCTCCTCATCGGGCAGGGCGATAAAGCTCAACCCTGCCTGCTTCAGGATCTGATTCTCTTTTTTGATCTGTTCCCGGGCCCGTTGCAGGGTATATTCCTCCGCCTCGATTTCCGCTTCGATTATCAGGTCCTGCAGGTGTTGGGGGAGCTTCTGCCAGGTATCCTGGTTGACCAGGACCACGTTGATGGCTTCATAGAAGGGGGGTCTGACCATGGAGTCGACCACTTCGTGCCATCCCCAGTCCGTGATCAGGCCGGCAGGCCAGATAAAGCCGTCCACCACACCCCGTTCCAGGGCGGTGTAGACATCCGGGGGCGGGATGACCTGAGGCCTGGCGTTGATACGCTTCAAAAAGGCGATATGGCTCGGGGAGCATCTGATTTTCATCCCCTCGAGATCGGCGACCTGGGTGATCGGTTCGTTGAGGTACAGGCTGAAGGGCAGTCCGGAACCCATGCGGCCCAGGTAAAAGCAGTTGACCGCTTCCTGGTGCAGGGTTTCAAGAAAGGCATTGACCCCCTGCTCTCGTTCTTCCCAGGGCTTGAGCCGGGTGAGGTTCAGACCGTCCACCACCGGCAGGGCGGAGACATAATAGCCCACAGTGGTGAAAACCATGTCCACCAGACCGTTCCGGGCCGCTTCGACCTGTTCCCTGTTGGGAAAGACCTCCGGACCGCCGATATACTGAATCTTTAACTCGCCGGGGTAGTCCTGCTCCACCTTGTCCTGGATGATCTCGATGAGCTTCAAATAGTTCTGGACCTCATATACGCTCTTGGGCCAGGCACTCACCGCTTTCAGGGTATGGCCCGCCGCCAGGGCGGAGGAGATGGGAAGGAACATCAGGACGAAAAGTGTCAACAGGAAACGGCCAACCGGTTTTTTGGATAATCGGTGTGTTTTCATAGGTCCTCCTTTTCAGGTTGTCGGTTTCTCAAATTTTCAAACGAAGACAGGGAACAAATCCCAAATAGTTATAATTGTTAAAGTTAGACCACCTCTGATGTTTTGAATTAAGCTTGAATGTCAAAATGTTGATATGACGTCTGCACTCTAGCCCAAAGGCGCGCTTTTCGCAAGGAATGATTTGAAAAGCAGACAGTTTTGCCAGAGTGATGGGGTTTGGCGGGAGAGGGCTCATTCGATTGTCCTATTGACGGTTTCAGCCCGGCATGCCAGGATCTCTGTGAGGAAAATCAGCATAAGAATGGGAAAAAATACATGTCCAATCTCAATCCTGCCGGCTTGCTGCATGGAGAACAGGAAGTCGTGTTTCACCGTACCCTTCCCTCTCAAGCCATCCTGCAGACCACTCTCGGGACAGATTGACCGCACCCTCGCCGGGGATGGCGAGTCAAAAGGCGCTCGAGCGGCCGGAATCAATCCAATACACCCTTTGTGTCTAATCCCTACTGCTCGAATTGAACCTGCATTCGGATTGACGATTGCCGATTGAAGACTTAATATTACTGAATATATGAACATCAAGAAATTACCAAGGCTCTATTCAAAAATATTTTCTTAAATGATAGATTATGACGAACACCGTGAACAGAGAGTCGCTGGCGATTTTCGTACTCCAAGGATGCGCTCTTTTGTCAAGATCCCAGACTGGTGGGGCATGTGGACGCGCAGGCCTCGGAGTTCATTCAGCAGGAATACGCCGGGTATCTCAAGCAGGGGGCCAAGGTTCTGGCTTTTTTTGCACGAGTTTGAGAGAATGGGCTGGGTCCTGGACTGCCTGCAGCGCATTCCAGGGCTGGAAGGATTCAAGACCTATTCCATGCGCAACTGGTGGCGGCCCCGGGATGATCCCCGGGCCGGAGAGCTGCCGGCCGGCGATCCGGTGTTCGTTGTCCGGGCGCGGAAAGAAAGCGGGTAAACCTGTACCTCAGACGTGGAGGGAGTATGGATATACACAATATGTATCCCGAAGATCTCGAGCAGTATCTGTCTCAAAACAAGGATACAGATTACCAGCTTGTAGATGTCCGCCAGCCGCAGGAATATGAAGCCGGACACATCCCCGGGGCCAAACTTTTGCCCTTGTCGGAGCTTGAGGGCCGCCTGGATGAACTGGCTGTGGACCGGGATCTGATTTTTTACTGCCGCAGCGGCAGGCGCTCCAACATCGGGGCCGCCCTGGCCAGGGACAGCGGTCTGGTGGACGGATCCATCGCCAATCTGACGGGAGGCTTTTCCGGCTGGCAGGGCAAGATCCTGGAGGAATTTCCTCAATTTGAGACTCTGCAGGGCATGGAAGACCCGGCCCAGGCCCTTGAACAGGCCATGAACATGGAAAAGGGGACTGCCCTTTTGTATGAGGCCATGCTCGAGCAGAGCGCCGGCCTGGCCATTGAATCCACCCTGGCCAGGCTCGTGAAGATGGAAACCGCCCATGCCCGGGCCATCTATCGATTTTTGAGCAAAACCCGGGAGATGGAGCCTTTTGAGACCGTTTTCTCCAACCTGAGCGGCGATCTGGTCGAGGGCGGCTGGGATCTGGAATCGGCCTTGGAGCGGCTGCGTCACAACAGAGGTAATTCCTGTTTGTTTTTGTCGGAACTGGCCCTGGATCTGGAATACCGGGCCTATGATCTCTACCGGAATATGGCCGATACGGCGGAGGATCGTGAGCAGCAGCAAGCCCTGTTTTTTCTGTCCGAACAGGAAAAAGCCCATGTTCGGCTTCTGACCCGCGGACTGCCGGGTTGTTTCTGATGTCAGCGCGGCCAGCGGCCGCGCTGACATACATCTATGAGCTATTGCTGCTAAAGTACAAGCGAAAAATCAGGAGTTTTTACATGTTTTTTCAGCAATTTAAAGTGGAGGGCATGGGCTGTCTGTCCTATCTGATCGGCTGCCCGGCGGCCAAGGTGGCCTGCGTGGTGGATCCCAAGCGGGATGTCCAGGACTATCTGAATACGGCCCGGAAGAACGATATGACCATCACCCATATCTTCGAGACCCATGTACATGCCGATCATGTCAGCGGCAATATGGAGCTCAAATCCCGGACAGGGGCTGAAATTTATTATATGGAGGCAACTCCGGTGACCTTCGAGGCCCAAACGGTCAGAGAGGGTCAGGTCATGGAGTTTGGAGCGACCAAACTGGAATTTCTGAAAACACCGGGGCACACCCCGCAGGCCATGTCCATGCTGGTCACGGATACGGCCAGGAGCCGGGAGCCCTGGCTGGTCCTGACCGGGGACTGCCTGTTTGTGGGGGATGTGGGCCGCCCGGACCTGGCGGGGGCGGAGCTGTTGTCCGAACAGGTCCGTAATCTCTATAACTCCCTGTATCACAAACTCGGTACTTTGCGGGAGAGCATCGAGGTCTTTCCGGCCCATGGCGAAGGTTCCCTCTGCGGCAAAGGCATGAGTCCGAAGTCCAGTTCGACCATTGGATTTGAAAAGATGAGCAATCCGGCCCTGTCCTTGAGCCGGGAGCAGTTTGAACAGGATTTTCAGCAGGGTTTTCCAGAGCGTCCCAAGAGTTTTTCCCATATCATCGAGACCAACAGGTCCGGTGTGCCGCTGCTGGAGCGCTGTCCGGTGAGCCGGGATCTCTCGGCAATGCAGGTCAGAAATCATCTGGAAAACGGGGCTCTCATCCTGGACGCCAGAGATACAGCGGCCTTCGGCGGGGTGCATATCCCGGGCAGCATCAATATCGGGCTGGCCAAACAGACGGCCAACTGGATCGGGATGGTTATCGAACCGGGTGCCGAGTTGATCCTGGTGGTTTCGGATGAAAAGGCCTACGACAGCATGTGCACCCAGCTGCATCGCATCGGGTATGACAATATTATCGGCTATTTGTATGACGGCATTTCGGCCTGGCAGGAAATGGGCTATCCCATCTCCCAGCTCTGGCAGATTTCCCCGGCAAAATTGCAGGAAAAGGTCAAGAACAAACATCAATATCTGTTTGATGTGCGCACACCCATGGAGCGCCAGAGCGGGTACATTGAGCAATCCCGGCCCCTGCCCCTGACCGAGCTCCTGAAAGAGGTTCCGGATCTGCCCAGGAATGAGGAAATTATCGTGACCTGCGCGATCGGCTATCGCGGCAATATCGCCGCCAGTTACCTCCAGGGGCACGGCTTTGAGCATGTGCACAGCCTGGCCGGAGGGATGAAGGCCTGGGCCAATGCCGGTTATCCCGTGATCCAGGAATGACACCTTTTCACCAAATCTTCGTTAGAGGCAAAGAGTTCTGAACGTATATCAGGGGGTTTTATGCCAGACACACCAAAATTTTACCAGAAGATGCAGCAGGAGTATCAGGACGTGATGCAGGCCGTGGGCCGGTTGGGAAAAGCCACCCGGGAGGCCGGCCCGCTGGAGGACAAACAGGCCCAGCTCATCCAGCTGGCCGCGGCTGCTGCCCTGAAGTCGGAAGGTTCTGTGCACAGTCACACAAGACGGGCCCTGGAGGCCGGGGCCAGTCCTGAAGAAGTCCGCCATGCCCTGATCCTGCTCATATCCACCATTGGCTATCCCAATGTGGCCGCGGCCCTGTCCTGGGCCGAGGATGTCTTATGAGTCCATTGCGCAATCGAGGTGATGTGTTTCGCGTTTTTTGCTCGCACAATGGCGGGAGGCTGTGCAGGACCGAAAAATGTCTCACAACCCCATGGTGTATCCAGGGAACATGAGACATTTTGAGTCAGTACGCTGGAGTCAAAATTTTTAAGGTACTAAAAAAATTAGCAAAACAGCATCAGCTTTTGTGGCATGCCCTTTGCTAAGAAGAACCTGAAGTGTGGCATGAATTTCACAAAACAACAGTATCCAAAAAAATGTCCTCATTTTTTTGGATAAAGGAGGAAAAAAATGGCCCGACTCAAAGGAACCAAGACAGAAAAAAATATTTTAACCGCTTTTTCCGGGGAGTCCCAGGCCCGGAATCGATACACCTATTTTGCGTCCCAGGCTAAAAAAGACGGCTATGTGCAGATGTCCAGTATTTTTGAAGAGACGGCCGCCCAGGAAAAAGAGCATGCCAAGCGCTTGTTCAAGCTCTTGGAAGGCGGGGAAGTGGAAATCACCGGGTCTTTTCCGGCCGGTGTCGTCGGGAGCACCCTTGAAAATCTCAAGGCGGCCGCCGGCGGCGAGCATTACGAACATACCGAGATGTATCCGGGGTTTGCCAAAACGGCCCGGGAAGAAGGGTTCGAAGATATCGCCAAGATCTTTGAATCTATTGCCGTGGCCGAGAAGCAGCACGAGAAGCGCTATCTGGATCTGGCGGCCAACATAGAGGCGGATCGGGTCTTCACTCGCGGGGAGTCCGTGACCTGGCGCTGCAGGAACTGCGGATACCTGCACGAAGCTGACGGAGCACCGGCTTCCTGCCCGGCCTGCGCCCATCCGCGGGATCACTTTGAACTGCTTGGGGAGAATTACTGAAATCCAGTTTGCGCTCAGAAGCGCAAACTGGATATATATATATGGTATACTGATCCAAGTTTGGTTTTTGAAACAAAGACTGATTGTTCTTTGATTTCAACGACAAAATTTTGAAAAAGGTATGTTGGAGCAGTATATTT
>JAABTT010000105.1 GCA_011389765.1 Desulfohalobiaceae bacterium S24
GGTCACGGTGATCCAGAGCAGCCAGGCCGGAATAACGGCCGAATTGGCGAATCGCGACTGCAGTTTCTTGGCGGCATAGGCTGCGCCGGCCATGAGGGCGATGGAGGCGATCAACTGGTTGGCCGCGCCAAAGGAGCCCCAGATGACCAGCCAGTTTCCGCTGGCGGCCAGCCAGATACCTATGGCCGCCGGAATAACTGAGGCTATCCAGCGGTTGGTCAAGAGATTGTACAGGCCTGAGGCCTTGTCTTTCAGGGGCAGCGCCATTTCAGACAGGCAGTAGCGGGCCAGACGATTGGTGGTATCCAGGGTGGTCATGGCAAAGGAGGCCACCCACATCCCGGCGATGATCTTCACGATCTTGGCCGGCAAAAATCCCAGCCAGGTGGCGTTGACCATGTCGGCGTAGGACTGGACAAAGAGATTGGCCTTGGACAGTCCAACGGATGCAGAGGCCTTGGTGAACATGGCGCCCCAGTTGCCGGGATTCAGGGTCTCGGCTGTGACCCCGGCGTTTTTCAGGGCTGTATAGCCGAAACCGGCGATGGAGACGATGACGATGGTCGAGAGAAAGCCTTCGGTAAACATGGCCCCGTATCCGATAAACAGGCCTTCGCTTTCCTTGGTGAGCTGTTTGGAGGTTGTGCCCGAGGCGACCAGGGAGTGGAAGCCGGAAAGCGATCCACAGGCAATGACCAGAGGAATGGCCGGCCAGAACGGGGTCGGCTTGCCGCCGAGCAGTACCGGAGAGAAGGAGGAAAAGGCCGGGACTTCAAATCCTTTGAAGGCGAAGATGGCCGCGATGAAGCCGAGGGCCAGGCCCGCGTAGAGCAGCCAGGAGTTCAGATAGTCCCTGGGCTGGAGCAGGACATTGACCGGTATGGAGGCGGCAATGATAATGTAGAAGAAGAAGATCCACATCCAGGAAATGTAACTGAGGTTGATGCCCTGGAGCGATCCCAGCCAGATGGCCCCAATGAGCATGATGATCCCGATGATTGTGGCCAGAACGAAATTTATCTTCGTCCGATACATCAAAACACCGAGTACCAGGGCGGCTGCGATCTTCCAGGCATAGGCCGAAGCGATCTCCGGGGTCTTGACGAACATCCCGCCGACAATTGCCCCAAAGGCAGCCACCACCAGGATGAGCAGGAAAAAGACGATCCAGTAAAAGGCCGTTCCGGTGCGTTTTCCGATAAGATCCCGGGCCACGAACTGGATGGATTTTCCGTCGTAGCGGACTGAGGCCATTAAGGCCAGGTAATCATGCACGGCCCCGATGAAGATGTTGCCGAACCAGACCCATAACAGCCCCGGTATCCATCCCCAGCAGATGGCCAGGGCCGGGCCGATGATCGGAGCGGCGCCGGCGATGGAGGCAAAATGATGTCCAAACAGGACTTCTTTCCTGGCCGGGATATAGTCCACTCCGTCAAAGATGCGCTTGGACGGGGCGTCAGTGGCATCCGAAGCCTTGACGACTTCTCTCTCCAGCTTCTTGCCGTAGGTAAAATAAAAGAACAGGTAGAGCAGGAAACCGATAATGATGATCAGGGTAGTCATTGCTTGCCTCCTTTTTTTAATGGTTGAAGAATCATGACCGGTCCGGTGAGCCTGGGCATAGATTTCGGTCCAGCTGCCGTCCTGAACCTTTTTCAGATTTCGTAGAATGAATTTCCTGCATTGTCAATACAGATTTCTTTCCAGGCGAATTCCGCCTCCGGCCTCGCACTCATCACTCAAGATTCGATGTTTCTTCGGATTCCTGCAGCCGGAGCGGATTTTTCAGGGTGCCGATGTTCTCCACGAAGAGTTCCAGCCGGTCCCCGTCCTGGAGATAGACCGGGGGGGTGCGTTTGAATCCCACCCCGCTCGGGGTTCCGGTGAGGATGAGCGTCCCGGGAAGGAGGGTCGTGCCCTGGGAGAGGAAACTGATGAGTTCGGCCACGGAAAAGATCATATCCCTGGTGTGGCCGTCCTGCATGCTCCGGCCGTTCAAAGTGCAGCTCAAGGCCAGGGCCTGGGGATCGGGAATCTCCTCCGGTGTGACCAGAACCGGTCCCAGAGGACAGAAAGTGTCAAAGCTCTTGGCCCGGACCCATTGACCGCCTCCTTTTTTGCCCTGCCACTTCCTGGCGGAGACGTCGTTGGCCACGGTGTAGCCGAGGACATGCTCCAAGGATCTATCTACAGGAACATCCTTGGCCGCTTTTTTCAAGATCACCGCCAGTTCGACTTCATAATCCACCTGCGGTGGATTCATGCAGATTGGGGGGAGGAGAATCGGGTCCCGGGGGCCTGTCACCGCGGCCGGATTTTTCATGAACAGGACCGGGTATTTCGGGGGTTCCATTCCGGTCTCCCGGGCATGTTCATGATAATTGAGGCCGATGCAGAGAATTGCGGGCGGCGCCACCGGAGCCAGGAGTTTTTTGACGCCGGCCTTCCGGTCTGTCGGCATGAATCCGGCATACGGACCTCCGTCCAGAAGACGGACCTGCTGTTCGCTGTTTTCCTGGCCAAAACAGATCCGGTCCTTTTCATCGAGGAATCGAATGATGCGCATGACGGTGCTCCTTGCTGGTTCACGGTTTCGAGATCACGCTTTGAAGAGGAAGCATTCAAAATAAAGGTGGAGCGTTCAAAGGGCTCATTTTTGAGCCCTGAATATGGACTTCCCGGCTTGCGGGCGAAGCCAGCAGTAGCATTGTTTTGCGGAAAAGTTAAGTCCTGTTTTCAAACCAACATCTCTTCCTGGTCTTGACGCCCAGGACTGCTGATTTCGGTGCTCCAGGGCGCTGATAAAAAAAACTCAGCAGGCAGCAATCTATCTCGTTGAAAAAATGCATGTTGCCGGGAATTGGTATGCAGGTGCTTGACAAAAAGAAATGGGCGCGGTATGTGACTCCATCAGTAGCAACAGTTTGGCATTTTGGTATTTCGATTTGCGATTTCGGATTGTTCAGATAAAGAATACTAGGAGCTGCGTATCTGAGATAAAACCGCTACATTTTTCTTAGAGGCTCTATTCAACCCATCCGCACAAAGGAGGAGGCTATGTCAAAGCGAGTCTGTGTGCTTGGAGCCGGCCTGGTGGCCGGTCCCCTGGTCAGGTATTTGCTGGCCGTGCCTGATGTCGAGCTGGTGCTGGCCGATCAGGACGCGGACAAGGTCGAGGGCCTGCTGGGCGGCCACCCCCGGGGCCGGGGCCTGCCCTTGAACATTGACGATGAGGCGGCCCTGAGCACAGTTCTGGGCGGCGTTGATCTGGTGGTCAGCCTCTTGCCGTTTACCCTGCATCTCAAAGTGGCCCACCTTTGCCTCGAATTGGGGAAAAGCCTGATCACCGCCTCCTATGTAAAGCCGGAGATGGAAGCCCTGGATGCCGCTTTCAAGGCCAAAGGGCTAATTCTCTTGAATGAGATGGGCGTGGATCCGGGCCTGGACCACATGGCCGCCATGCGGGTCATCGACCGGGTCAAGGTTCGGGGGGGCAAGATCACATCCTTTTTTTCCTATTGCGGGGGGCTGCCGGCGCCGGCCAGCAACAACGTCCCCCTGGGCTATAAATTTTCCTGGAGTCCGAGTGGGGTCATGCTGGCCGCCAAAAACGACGGCTGTTACCTTCTGAACGGGGAGACGGTCGAGGTGCCCGGGGAACAGCTTTTCCAGCATTACTGGTTTCAGGAAGTCCCCGGGGCCGGGGTGTTCGAGGCCTATGTCAATCGGGATGCCCGGCCCTATAGGGCCATTTATTCCATACCCGAGGCTGAGAGTGTCTACCGGGGGACCTTGCGCAATACCGGCCATTGTGAGTCCTGGGACCTGTTCAAAAAGCTCGGACTTCTGGAGACGGAGCCGGTTTTCGATTCCCGGAGGCTTTCTCCCAGACGGGTCCTGGCCGGGCTTATAAACAGCGACGGCCGGGATCTCATCCGGGATCTCAGCCGATTTTTAGAGGTACCCGAACACGCGGTGGCCTTGAAGAAACTGGAGTGGCTGGGCTTTTTAAGCAACGAACCCCTGGAGTTGGACAGGCCGACGCCCTTTGATTGTTTTGGCCGGCTGCTCTTGGACCGGCTCAGCTACCAGCCGGATGAAACCGATATGATTGTCCAGCACCACGAGTTTACAGCCGGTTATCCGGACGGGGGCCGGGAGCGGATCACCTCGACCCTGGTCCAGGAAGGCGAGCCCGGAGGCGAGAGCGCCATGTCCCGTACTGTAGGCCTGCCCGCCGCTATTGGCGCCCGGCTCATCCTTGAAGGGAAAATCACGGCCGCCGGGGTTATCCGGCCGGTGATCCGGGAAATCTACGATCCGGTCCTGGACGAGCTGGAAGGCTTGGGCATCGGGTTTCAGGAGAGCAGAGGTTAAGAAGGTTCACGCTTCACAGTTCACGGTTCACAGTTGGATGAAAGCGAAGAGAGAGGTCGGATATCAGAGGTCAGGAAGAAGGGAAGGGGGAGAGAGAGGGAAGAGGCATAGGGCATGGGGCATGGGGAAGAAGAAGTGAATCGGTGAATCTGTTGGTCGGTGAAGCGGTTAAAAGGCAGAGGGACTGAAAAATTCGAAGCAAACCAGAGCGTAATTCCAACGCAATTCAAATGGATCGCACAGTAGGTTTACTCTACGTTTTGGTCATTGGGTCATTCGAATTTCGAATTTGTTTCGGATTTCGATATTCGCATTTCGAATTTTTTAACTGCTGGCTTTGGAAATATCGACTGACAAGTAACGAATACGACCGGCCCTGCCGTTTTCAGGGCTTTAAGGCAAGGAGGGAGACCATGCAGTCTGTATTGATTCGCGCTGAAGACAAGAATGTCTGGGAACGCCGGGCGCCTCTGGTTCCGGAGGATGTGCAGGAACTGAAATCCCGGACCGGCGCCGAGATGTTCGTCCAGCGCTCGGAGAAGCGTTTTTTCAAGGAAGCGGCCTATGAACAGGCCGGAGCCTCAGTTTGTGATGACATGGAGCCGGGAGACCTCATCCTCGGGATCAAGGAAATCCCCAGGGAAAAGCTGCTCCAGGGGCGGACCTATTGTTTCTTTTCCCATACCATCAAGGGGCAGGCCGCCAATATGTCCCTCTTGCGGCAGATCATGGAGGACGGCTCCACGCTCATCGATTACGAGCGGATTGTGGATGAGAAGAACAGGCGTCTGGTGTATTTCGGCCGCTATGCCGGAGATGCCGGCGCCCTGGATATCCTCTCCCTCATGGGGCGGCGCTGGGAGCAACAGGGCCTGCGGACGCCCTTTGCCCAATGCCGGCCGGCTGTGGAGTACTCCTCTGTGCAGGAAGCCCGGGAGCATCTGCAGGAGGTCGGCCGGGAAATCCGGGAAAAGGGCCTGCCCGGGGAGCTGGGACCCTTGGTCATTGCTGTTTTGGGTTACGGCAATGTGTCTTCAGGAGCCCAGCAGATCTTCGACTGCCTGCCGGTGCAACGTATCGACCCCCGGGAGCTGCAGCGCCTGGCGGAAAGCAAGCAGTTGGATCCGCAAGGCATCTATCTGAGCATTTTCCAGGAGCAGGATCTGGTCAAGCCGAAACAGGGCGATTTCCTGCTTCAGGATTACTATGAACATCCGGAGCGCTATGAGAGCTGCTTTCAAGAATTTCTCCCTCATATCAACATCCTGGTCAATGCCGTCTACTGGGAAAGCCGCTATCCACGCTTTGTGACCTGGGAGGACCTGGAACGGCTCTTCAAATCCGAGGCAGCCCCCAAATTGAGCGGGATCGCCGATATCAGCTGCGATGTGGGCGGGGCCATTGAATGCAATGTGAAAACCACGGATACCGGCCAACCTTCTTATGTGGTGCAGCCCTTGACCCGGGAAGTGCACGACGGGTATGCAGGGGAGGGGATCGTGGTACTGGCTGTGGATAATCTGCCAGCGGAAGTCCCCAATGATTCTTCACGCTTTTTCAGCGAACAGCTCAAAGGTTTTCTGCCCTCCCTGCTCGAGGCCGATTTTGCAGGATCCCTGGAAGACTCGGGCCTTTGTTCGGAACTCCAGCGGGCGGTCATCGTGTATAAAGGAAAACTGACCCCGGACTATCAGTATCTGGAAAATTTTTTAGACCCGAAGCGGGTCTAAAAATTATAATTTTCGCTTGAACGAAAACTGAGGGAGCATTCATGAAACGCAATCTGCACGCCGGCCTCAACATGCGGGCCGGTCTGAGTTTGAATATCCTGACCGAGGATGAACTCGCCGAAATCCATGACGGAACCATGGAGGTTCTGGAGGAAACCGGCGTGTTTGTGGAAGACGAACAGGCCCGGACCTTGTTTGGGGACCACGGGGCTGATGTCGATCAACAGAACAAAATTGTCAAGATTCCGGCCTGCCTGGTGGAAGACGCTATTCGCTCCGCTCCGTCCAGGGTCCGTCTTGCCGGACGCAATCCCAGGCACGATCTGGTTTTGGCCGGGAATCGGGTGGCCTTCACCAATTTCAGCGAAGGGGTTCAGGTGGTTGATCCCTACAGCGGGGAATCCAGGAGCCCGCTCAAGTCGGACCTTGTCCAATCCACCCGGGTCATTGACGCCCTGGAAGAAATCGATTTCTGCGAAAAAGCCCTGGGGGCGCACGATGTTCCCCAGGAAACAGCCCCGCTGCACAACGCCGAGGCCATCCTGCCCAACACGAGCAAACACTGTGCCTTTGGTCCGGGAAACGGTCGGCTGCTCAAGGGTATCGTGGCCATGGGCGCGGCCATCGCCGGGGGGATGGACAAACTGAAAGCCCGGCCCCTGCTCTCCTTCACCACCTGTCCGGTGTCGCCCTTGAAACTTATTCAGGAATGCTGCGAAATCATAGTGGAATCGGCCCGCTCAGGACTGGTCTGCAATATCCTGTCCATGGCCATGGCCGGGGGGACTGCCCCGGTGTCCCTGGCCGGAACCCTGGTCACCCATAACGCGGAGATTTTGAGCGGGCTGACCCTGAGTCAATTGGCCAGGAAAGGCGCTCCGGTGATTTACGGCAGCTCCACCACAGCCATGGACCTCAAGCTGGCCTCGGCCTCGGTGGGCACGCCGGAATGCGCCCTGATCAGCGGGGCGGTGGCCAGGCTGGCCCGGTACTACTCCCTGCCCAGCTATGTGGCCGGCGGCTAGGGGGATGCCAAAATCAGCGATATCCAGGTTGGCCATGAGAAGACGCTCACCGGTCTCATTCCAGCATTGGCAGGCGCCAATATGCTCTACGGTTTGGGGATGCTCGAGAGCGGAATCACCTTTGATTACGGCCAGCTGGTTCTGGACTGCGAATTCGCGCGGATGATCAAAAAAACGGTGCAGGGGTTTTCTGTAACGGATGCGACGCTGGCCCTGGAGGTTATCAAGGAAGTCGGACATTTTGGGGAATATCTGACCCATGAGCACACCTTTCAAGGGATGCGGGAACAGTCCAGCCCGGAACTCATCGACCGCCGCACTCGAAGCGCATGGGAAAACTCCAAACAGCCGGACATTCGCGAGCGGGCTCTGGGCAAGGTCAGGGACATCCTGGAACACCACGAGCCCGAGCCGCTTCCGGACGGAGTCCGGGAAGAACTGGCGGCCATTGTGTCCGAGGCGGAAGCGGAGGGCAGGTGAAGAGAGAGGTCAGATATCAGATATCAGAGGTCAGGAAGAGGAGAAGGGAAGAGAGAGGTCAGATGTCAGATATCAGAGGTCAGCAAGAGGGGGAGGGGAAGAGAGAGGTCAGATAT
>JAABTT010000106.1 GCA_011389765.1 Desulfohalobiaceae bacterium S24
CTTGCAGCGAGAGACCTTAATCGGATGCATTTTCAAGTTTATCCATTGCAGTCAAAAACGGATCCATTGCAATTTCAATATGATGTCGGACCAAGGTTTCCAACTCTGTGAGAGGCGTATTCCTGCTTTTAAAGAGGTCAAGAATTTGCTGATGCAAAGCCAGGGATTCTTCAAAGTCTTGCTGATAATATTGGAAAGTATAGCGATGCCAAAGCGTGTGCATGCGCAGTGTGTTCAACATGCCGATAAGAACAGCATTTTTTGAGGAATGGATAAAAATTTCATGGAAATCTTTATGATTGCCTGTATAGGCATAAAAATCGTTATTTTGAGCGGACTGTCGCATTAATTGCAAAGCCTCTTCCATTTGCTGGATATCCGTTTTTGTCAGGTTCGGGTATGCCAATGCAGCTGCGAGCCCTTCCAGGTTTGCCCGGACAGGGAAATTATCCTGGATGTCTTTTTTGGTGATGCTTTTGACAAAAACGCCTTTTCTGGGCCGGACCTCGACCAATCCATTTTTATCCAATATTCTAAAGGCTTCGCGTAAAGGGGTCCGACTGATCCCGAATTCATTTTTCAAGTGTTCTTCATTGAGCCGGGAACCGCCCTTTATATCGCCGTTTAAAATCTTTTCAATCAAGACTTGAGCGACTTGATCGACTAAGCCCAAGCAGCTGAGATGATTGCTGTTTTGTTGGTATTTCGCGATTGCGGATAAATGTAATCCGTCAAGAATGTTTGTTTCTTTGATATCCATGTGTGATTCGCTCATGTGCTGCACTCTCCAATAAATAGGGCTGAAAGCCCTGATTCTCGGCCAGAGATCGGGCGGGCGGCTTGTCTCATTTTCGTGTCGCCAAGGATTGACTGTCGACAATTTAGTTGTCGGCTAAGAATATGTCAAGTAAAAAAATACATGTTCTGCTCCTGTTGATATTAGATAAAAAGCAATAATGTTAAAAAGTTAAAAAAATATATTGTTTTTTTCAAAAGTAAATTGACTTATTGTCGACAGTCGATTAAAATCATTTTTTGTCTTTTATGACAGAGATTGACTGATAAGTAATTTTTAAAAAGGCGAGAAGCGTATGGATCTGAACACTTTTTTTAAAAAGCAGCTCGAAAGTCAGCAGAATCAGGAACTGCCCTTATCCGGCATACGGATTATCGATATGGCATCTTTGATCGCTGCGCCTTTTGCAGCCACATTGCTGGCCGATTACGGGGCACAGGTCATCAAGGTCGAAAATCCCATGGTACCGGATGGCATTCGAAACTGGGCGGCAGGTCCGGATATGCCGGTCCAGCCGTTCTGGGCTGTTTTCGCCAGGAACAAGTTTCCGATGACCTTGAATTTAAAGACAAAAGAAGGAAAAGAGATATTTTATGAACTGGTCAACAACGCCGATGTCCTGACACAAAATATGCGACCCGGCGCCCTGGACAAGCTTGGTATCGGGAAAGACAGGCTGCTTAAGGCCAATCCCGGGCTGATCATCGGCAGCGTCAGCGGCTACGGGCAAAGCGGACCCTATGCTCCCCGTCCCGGCTTTGGAACACTGGCTGAGGCCTACAGCGGATTTACTTACTTGAACGCCCACCCGGACGGGCCGCCGACCAACCCGCCTCTGGCCCTGGCCGATCTTATCGCCGGTACGAATCTGGCCCTGGCCGTCATGATCGCCCTGCGCAATCAAAAACGCGGTGAAACAGGCGGGCAGGAAATCGATATTTCTCTGTATGAACCGCTTTTTGGCATGTTGGGGCCGGATTTCCTCTCCTATTCCCTGACCGGAGAAGTCCCGCAGCCAAAGGGCAATGAACTGAGCTATGTCGTGCCCAGGAATAGTTATCAGACCAAAGACGGACGCTGGGTGGGTCTTTCCGGATCCGCTCAAAAGTCCTTTGAACGCCTCATGGAAGCGGCGGGTCATCCGGAAATGAACCAGGACCCTCGTTTCAGCAGCAATGAGGAGCGCATTAAGGATGAGAACCGGGAAATCGTCAATCAGGTCATTGCCGAGTGGATCGGGGGCATGACTTTGGATGAGGTCATCAAGCAGTGCGACAGTGTTGGGGTGACTATCGGAAACATCAATACAATGGCCGATATTGCTGAAGATCCACATTATCAGGCCAGAAAATCCTTTATTGACATAGAAGATCCGGTGAGCGGTAAAACCTTGCAGGTCCCAAATGTACCATTCCGGCTGCTGCAGACGCCTGGCCGCATTCAATTTCCCGGGATGCCGGCTGGTTCTGCAAATGATGTCATTCTGACTCAGCTTTTAGGCAGGCAAACGGAGGAGATAGCTGCTTTGAAAGAGCAGGGAGCCCTGTAGTACAGACTTCGTACACCCGTACCAATTATGAGAGTTAACTGCCTAAAATGATTTATTTTACTTCAAAGTTGGGCATTTCACAGGTTTCAGGTTTCAGGTGTCAGGTGTCAGTGAAAGAAAAGATTCACAATACCAATGCCTTAAAATCTGACACCTCGTATGAAACTTCACTGTTCTTTCTCCGTCACCCCGGCGTAGGCCGGGGTCCAGCTCTTACATTTTTAATCTGGATTCCGGCCTACGCCGGAATGACGGAGGTGGACGACCAATAGTTTCTTCATTGATCAAACTGGCTGGTCCGTCCAACCAGCGGCCGCGCTGACACCTGAAACCTCGATTTGCAAATAATTCACAACAAAGTGTCCAAAAATTCGTAGAAATTTCAGCTCACTGGAAAGAGCCTTGAATTATCGACGGGATTTTTGCAAACGCAAACCGGCAATCACGGAGGCAGTTCTGAAATGAAACAGCAGTTCAAACATTCGAATTGTGCACAGTGTCCTGTTGAAGTGGCGGAAAGGCTTTGCAAAAAAGAAGACGGAAAGGCACCGGCCGGCTGTCCAACCAAGCACAGTACCCAGAGCGTCAAAAAAGCCCTGGAGGTATATAATGATCCCTCCGTGTACGAATTTGCCCGTCAAGCCTCTATTCAGGAGTCCGAAGGATATGGCAATAAAGAACTTGGCTATGATCATCTCAAGCCCGTCAAGCCCAGGCTTTTAGAGATAGCCGAATTCGCCCGCAAGATGGACTACCATCGCCTGGGACTTGTTTTTTGTGTCGGACTCCGGCTGGAGGCCCAAAAAGTCGGCGGGTTCTTTGAACAGCAGGGCTTTGAGATGGTCTCTGTGGTCTGTAAAGTGGGCCGGGTTCCCAAAGAGACCATCGGACTCAGCGAGGAACAGAAGCTTTCCCCCGGCAGCATGGAGGCCATGTGCAATCCCATCGCCCAGGCCTTTGTCCTCAATGAGGCCAAAACTGATTTTAACATTCTGCTCGGTCTGTGTGTGGGACATGACTCCCTGGTCTTGAAACATGCCGAGGCCTTGTGCACGGTCTTGGCGGCCAAGGACCGGCTCCTGGGGCATAATCCCCTAGCGGCCGTGTACCTGATGGACAGTTACTATCGGGACCTCAAAAACACTTGATACGCTTATTGAAGCAACATTATGAATAGATTACATATAAATCACAAGTACTGTAAGGGATGCCATATTTGTATTGATTTTTGTCCGAAAGAAGCCTTAAAGCCGGCCCAGAAGATGAATGAAAAAGGATATTTTCTTCCTGTTGAAGCAGATATGGAAAGATGCACAGCCTGTTTTCTCTGTGAGAAAATGTGTCCCGATTTCGCTATAGCGATTGAAACGGATTCGGAGTGATTCTTCTCTCAGGGAAAACCTTTATACTTTTACCGACAATGGCAGAGCAGAGATGAAAAAAAAGAATGAACGATATGAGATTCGGATCGCCGGCTTCGGCGGTCAAGGCGTTGTCACCATCGGGCGAATCCTGGGGATAGCATTTTCAGTGCATGAAGGCGTCAACAGTGTGAATACACAATCCTACGGACCCGAATCACGAGGCGGAGCCTGCCGTTCGGAAGTGGTGGTCTCTTCAGGGGTCATTCATTACCCGTATGTTCGGGAAGCCGACCTTTTTGTCGCTTTGTCCCAATTAGCCTTGGATCAATATGGGGCTTCCCTGCAGCCCGACGGGACTTTGCTTGTTGATGCCGACTCGGTGGAGACTTTTCCTGAAGGTTTTCGCGGAGATTTGTTCATGATTCCAACTATGGCAATCGCCGGAGAGGTCGGGAATATAAAATTTCAGAATTCTGTAGCTCTGGGTGCGCTTTATTGGATCATCCAGGACAAGATCTCCGAGGAATCTATCAAGAAGGCCCTGGCCGAGTCTGTCCCCCGCGCAACACTGGAGGGGAATTACGCAGCCTTTGAGCAGGGAAAGTTGTTTCTGCAAAAGAACACAGCCAATAAAGAATAAAGGGATAGGCAATGGATTTTATGCACAAGGAAAATCTTATACAAGCAGGGGTGCACTATCTTCAAGGCAGTCAGGCCTGCGCGGAAGGGGCCTTGACTGCGGGATGCTCGGTCTATGCCGGATATCCCATAACCCCGGCTACCGAAGTCATGGAGCATGCGGCCTGGCGTTTTCCTCAAGTTGGGGCTCGATTAATACAGATGGAAGATGAAATCGCTTCAGCCAGCGTTCTCCTGGGGGCATCTCTGGCCGGGGCCAAGGCCGTTACTGCGACATCCAGTCCTGGATTTTCTTTGATGCAGGAGGTTATCTCCTATGCCATCATGGCGGAGATCCCTTTTGTCATCGTGGATGTGCAGCGGCCAGGCCCCGGGCAGGGATATATTACAGCAAGTCAGGAAGATGTCATGCAGGCCCGATGGGGGCATCATGGAGAAGGTTCGGCGATTGCCCTGGCCCCATCCTCGGTACAGGAAATGTTTGATTTTACCATTGAGGCTTTTAATCTGGCGGAAACCTGGCGAACTCCGGTGCTGCTCATGACGGAAGAGACCGTGGCCCATATGCGGGAGAGGTTTACTGTGCCGCCAAGAGAATCGCTACGAATCCTCGAGAGGAAAAAGCCTCAAGACCTTGGAATCGCCCCGCAGGACTATCTGCCCTGGGGACATGATACCGTATCTCCCCTGGCTGCCTGGGGGGAGGGCTATGCCTTTAATTGTGTCGGACTGGTCCATCTTGAAGACGGCAATGTCACAAAGTACGGGACAGAGATGCATCACCACTGTATCAAACGGATCAAGGATAAAATTGACGGGCATGTCGAGGACATCGCCAGGCTGGAGACATTCTTTCTCGATGATTGCGAGCACCTGGTGATTTGCTACGGCTCTGTCTTCAGGACCGCCATTGAAGCGGTGAGGGAGGCCAGGGAAGCCGCAGGTCTGAAGATCGGGCTTGTGAGAATGGTGACCCTCTGGCCATTTGCCGAAAAAAAATTACGGCAATGTATTGGCAAAACCGGCACTGTATTTGTTCCGGAAATGAATATGGGAATGATGCTGCACCCCATTACCGAAGCTCTCCGTGACTGCTGTGATCGGATCATCCCGATCCCGGAGCTTGGAAAGCTGCATACACCGGAGCTCATTTTGTCGACTCTGTATAAGGAGCTGCAATGAAAAAACATCCAATGCTCAAATATCTCAAAGAGCAAGGGCCCCAAGGAGATCGCCTTCCATTGATCATGTGCCCTGGATGCGGTTCGGGACAGGTCTTGAATTTTATTTTTATGGCCATTGATCATTTGATCAATGAGCAAGGCTACCAGAAAGATAATTTTGTGTTTATTTCCGGCGTGGGGTGTCATGCCCGGCTGACCAGTCATTATCTCAATTTTGATTCCGGCTGGACCATCCACGGCCGCACCCTGCCCATTGCGACCGGGGCTCTGCTGGCCAATCCCGAATTGCATCCTGTCGTGATTACCGGTGACGGCGATACAGGTGCCATCGGCGGCAATCATTTCATCCATGCCTGCCGAAGAAATCTGGACCTGACGATTGTCTGCCTGAATAATAAGCTCTACGGAATGACGGGCGGTCAAAGTTCGCCGACCACCTTGAACGGGGAGACCACCAGCACGAATCCCTATGGGAATTTCGAAGCTGATTTCGATCTCTGTGAATTGGCCAAAACAGCAGGAGCGACCTATGTGGCCCGCTGGACGACGGCGCATCCAACGAAATCAGTAAAGGCCATATTGAAGGGCCTGGAGAATAGAGGGACCTCATTCATTGAAATCCTGTCTCAGTGCCCTACGCACTTCAAGCAGTCTCCATCGCAAATGATCAGGGAGTATAAAGAGAAAACAGTTCGCCTGGAAAAAATGCAAGAGGATGACGCCGGAAAAATTCCCATTGGAGAGTTCCAAGATATGCGCAAGCCGGATTGGAGCAGCAGTTATCGTAAGATTGTTCAGTCAGTTCAAAATAAAACCATTCAGGATTGAGTCTATGCACAGCATAAAATCGAACGTTTTAGATCCTCTTCAGGAAAAAACGCTCCTGCGCGGGAATGAGGCTATCGGACAAGGCGCTATCCGGGCAGGCTGTTCTTTCTTTTTTGGTTATCCCATTACCCCGCAAAATGAGCTTTTTTCCTATATGGCAAAACATCTGCCCCGCTCTGGAGGAGAATTTCTGCAAAGCGAAAGTGAGCTGGCCGGGATCAATATGGTGCTCGGTGCTTCAGCCGGAGGGGCCAGGTGCTTGACTTCTTCTTCCGGACCGGGGTTCACCCTCATGGGCGAAGGGTTGACGAGTCTGGCCGCGGCCCGGCTCCCGGCGGTCATTGCCTGCGTGAGTCGGGCAGGACCCGGGCTTGGACGCATATCTTCATCACAATCCGATTATCGCCTGGCGACTCAGGGCGGCGGCCATGGGGATTACCAGTGCCTTGTTTTCGGCCCGGCCAGCGCCCAGGAATTGTATGAGCTGACGGTTCTTTCTTTTGAACTGGCCGATACATACAGAAATCCGGTGATTCTTCTTTCGGACGCGATTCTGGGGCAGATGATGGAGCCGGTCCTTTTTGCTCCGGAGGCTGATCAACAGAGGCCCGAAAAAGACTGGGCCGTCCACGGGAAAGGGCTTGGAGACCGGAAAGTCATCAAGGCTGCGCCGCATACTGATGAAGAGCTTATTCAATGGAATGTGGAGCTGGAAAAGAAATATGACTTGATCCGGGAGCGGGAGCAACGCCATGAACTGTTTTTTGCCGAAGATGCAGAACTTTTGATTGTTGCCTTCGGCAGCAGTGCCCGGATCAGCATGGATGCCATTGTGCAGGCGCGAAATGAAGGAGTTCGGGTCGGCCTGTTCCGGCCTGTTTCCTTGTGGCCGTTCCCTGAGGATGCCTTGCGCGAGCAGATCGACTCCGCTGCACAACGCATCCTTGTGATCGAGGCCAACAATGGCCAGATGGTGCATGATGTTCAAAAAGCAGTTTGCGGACGATGCCCCATCGAACATTTTGGCCGGGGCGGGGGGGCCATTTTCAAGCCCGATGAAATTTATAAAAAAATTCAGCAAACTGCGCACTAGATTTCAGACTTGGAAGGGGTTCAC
>JAABTT010000107.1 GCA_011389765.1 Desulfohalobiaceae bacterium S24
TGCGGGTGTGGTCCGCCGGGTGTTCACTGGGCGAGGAAGCCTATTCCCTGGCCATTCTGCTGAGGGAACTCCTCTGTGCAGAGACTGCACCATTGTCGCCCTTTGTTTTTGGTACGGATATCGATGCCGCGGCTTTGCAGCAGGCGAAAAATGGATGCTATTCTGCAGAAAGCCTCAAAGAGGTGAAGCTGGGGCTGTTCAAACGCTATTTTATACCGATCGAAAATCCAAAGATGCCAAGGGGTGACGGGCCGGATGCCGCCTGGTATCGCATCAGCCCGGAAATTCAGGAGTTGGTCTTTTTTTCGCATTATGATAGCTTGAGTCCCGGAACCTGGGCCCCGCCTGAAAGCGTCTACGGAGGCTTTGATCTGATCTGCTGCCGGAATGTGCTCATCTATTTCGGAACTGGATATCAGCAGCGGGTCTTTGCCAAGCTGTATCAGGCCCTGGTCCCGGGAGGCTTTTTGGTTCTGGGAGAATCCGAGACGCCGCCCCGGGAATATGAGGATCGTTTTGTCCGGTACAGCGACAGTTGCCGGATCTATCGCAAGAGGTGCGTGTGACAAAAGGATGGCAGTTCAAATCGGTCCGCAGCCGTCTGATTTTCTGGTTTCTGCTGGTGGCTTTGATCCCCCTGCTGACGGTGAGTTTCCTGATTTCCAAACAGCGCATCGCGGCCATCAAGAAGCGGGAAACCAATAAACTCACCGCAATTCGTGAACTCAAGGTCAAACAGGTCGAGCAGTGGCTTGAGGAGCGTGTCGGGGATGTCTTGACCATTTCCGAAGATCTGGAGATACGGGATCTGGAGCAGGTGATCAAGCCGGAACAGGGCGCCTTGCCCAAAGACCGGATTCTGGACACTGTCCGGACCCTCATGCAGCGCTATCTGGATCACTACAGCGCCTACCGGGAGTTGATGATCGTCCATCCTGAAACCGGCCGGATCCTGGTTTCCACAAACCAGTCGGCCCAGGGGCTTGATGTCTCGGGACAGTCCTATTTTCAGAGGCCCCTCGGAACCGGAAAATTGCATATCCAGGATATCTCCTATTTCGGACGCTTTGGAGAGCCGTCCATGGCTTTTGCCGTACCTGTTATGTGCCGGACCCACCAAAGACACACCGTGGGCATTCTGGTGACCTGGGTGGATTTGCACAACTCTTTGTATCAACTGCTTCTGGACCGGACCGGCATGGGGACAAGCGGCGAGACCCTGCTTGTCAACGAACAGGGGGTGGCACTGAGCGAGCTGCGTCGAGGGGATCACGCCCCGCTGCAGCTGAAGATTGACTCCAGGCCGGTAGAACTCGCCGCCCGGGGAGAAACCGGGGTCAGTGAAGCCAGAGACTACCGGGGTGCGAAGGTCCTGGCGGCCTATACCTCCATTCCCAGGACCGGCTGGGGCTTTGTGGCCAAGGAAGACCTCCGGGAGATCTACGCCCCGGTTCGGGGAATGCTTTACAATATCGCTCTGCTGCTCGCCGGCGCCGTGATTCTGGTGGTCATCCTGGCTGTGGGCCTGGCCCGGACCATCGGCCGGCCCATTCAGGAGATGGCCCGAGTGGCCAGGAAATTCGGCGCCGGAGATCTGGAGGCGAGAAATATCGTCCGGACAGAGGATGACTTGGGGGCCTTGGCCCGCTCGTTCAACACCATGGCCGAGTCGGTCCAGTCCCAGCTCACCTTACGGGAGAACGGGGGCCATCTGACCCGGAGCATGATTGCCGCGAAGCATCTCCGGCAGTTTCAAAGCACCTTGCTGGACAGGCTCATGCAGATCACGCAGGCCCAGATCGGGGTGCTGTATCGTTTCAATCAGGAGGACAATCGGTTTGAGCCGGCGGCTTCCCTGGGCCTGACTGCTGAAAGTCTGGTTTCTTTTGAGGCCGGGGCTCTGGAAGGGCAATTGGGCCGGGTCCTGAAAGACCGGGAACTGGTTCATCTCAGCCCGCTTCCCCAGGATTCGGTTTTTACCTTCAAAACTTTTGTCGGCGAGGTGCAGCCCAGGGAAATGATCGCCCTCCCCCTGACGGTCAAGGATCGGGTGGAGTCTGTGGTCTGCCTGGCCGCCCTGAACGGTTTTGCCAAAAACAGCCCGGCCCTGCTGCAGGAATTTGAACCCGTCATGACTATGGGTCTGGCCAATCAATTGGCCGGAGAAAAGACCAGGCATTTGGCGGAAAGTCTGAAAAACCGGAATCAGGAACTTCAGGCCCAATCCGAGGAACTCCAATCTCAGTCCGAGGAGCTCAGGCAGCAGTCCACTGAGTTGGAGGAGCAGAATCAGGAGCTGGAATCCCAGAAAAAACAGGTCGAGTCCGCGGACCGCATGAAGAGTGAATTTTTGTCCAATATGAGCCATGAGCTGCGCACTCCGCTCAACTCGGTCATGGCCCTGGCCCGGGTCTTGAATCTTCAGACCCGGGATAAACTGACACCCGAGGAGGCGGAGTATCTGGATATCATCCAGCGAAACGGTCAGAATCTTCTGGACTTGATCAATGATATTCTGGATCTGTCCAAGATCGAGGCCGGCCGGATGGAACTCCGTCCCAAATGGTTCGATCCGGCGCTGCTCATTGAGGCCATCTGTGAACGCCTTGAACCGCTGGCCGTGGAAAAGGGGATATTCCTGAAGCAGGAAATTCAAGAGAATCGAGTGGAGATCCAGAACGACGAAGGCCGGCTGCATCAAATCCTGCAGAATCTGATCGGCAATGCCGTAAAGTTTACCGAGCAGGGCGGGGTGACGGTCAACCTTTGGATGGAGAACCGGGAACTGACGATCAGGGTTGAAGATACAGGGATTGGGATTGAGCCGGATCAACTGCCCTTTATTTTTGAAGAGTTCCGGCAGGTGGACGGCTCGTCTTCCAGGAAATTCGACGGCACAGGGCTCGGCCTGGCCATTGCCTACAGGACGGCCCGTCTGCTCGGCGGCAGCCTTACAGCGGAGAGCCTGCCCGGTCAGGGTTCGGTTTTTACCTTGACGCTTCCGGTTCGTTTCCGGGCCAAAGACGAGAGTGTTGAAGCGGCGGAGTATCAAGAGACAGTCGTGCAGCCGGGGCGTCCGTATTCGATCCTGGTGGTCGAAGACAATGCCGCGGCCAGGATACAGGTCCGCTCTATCCTGGAGCAGGAAGGCTATGCGGTTTTCATGGCGCAGGACGGTCAAGAGGCCCTTGATTTTTTGGAGAAGCGGCATCCGGACGGGATGGTGCTCGATCTCATGATGCCGGATGTGGACGGTTTTGCCGTGCTCCAGGCTGTTCGAAGCAAGACCTCAACGGCGCATATCCCGGTTTTGGTCCTGACGGCCAAGGATCTTTCCCGGGAGGATTTGAGCAGGCTGGAGTCCAATCATATCCAGCAGCTCATTCAAAAGGGGGATGTGGATAAAGAGGAGTTGATCACAGCCGTGGCCTCCATGCTGGAAACCGGGAATGTCCCAAAGCGGATTTTGGTGGTGGAGGACAATGCGGACAACCTGAGCACGGTCAGAGCCATACTTCAGGGCCGATACGAACTCCTGGAAGCCGAAAACGGAGAAGAAGGCCTTGCCAGGGCTCTGGCCGAGGTCCCGGAATGCATTCTTCTGGATATGTCCCTGCCCGGCCTGGATGGATTGGCTGTGCTCAAGGCCTTGAAAAACGATCCTGCGGTTTCCCGGATTCCGGTCATCGCCCTGACCGCCCAAGCCATGAAAGGTGATAGGGAACGCTTCCTCGAAGCCGGCTGCGATGATTATCTCGCCAAGCCCATTGATCCGGCAAAGTTGATCGAGACAATTAGGCTTATCGGTTAATCTCTGTCATAGAAAACAAGAAAGTATGTTGCTCCGAAGTAGTTGAAGTCCTTGTTGGATATGGTTCACGGTTCCAGGTTCACGGTTCACGGTTTGAAGAGGAAGATATTCGGAAGATACATTCTGGGTCGTTTGAAAAACTGTTTTTTTTTCTTAACCTTGAACTGTGAACTGTGAACCTGGAACCTTTGGGTTGCGGGCGTAGCCAGCTTTGAGAAGAAGGGAGTATGACGTGCCCAAAATTCTGGCCATCGACGATAAAGCTGATAATTTGATCGCGCTTTCCGCGCTGCTACGGGCGATGATCCCGGATTGCGAGGTGTCTACCGCGGATTCCGGGCCTAAGGGCCTGGATTTGGCCCGGAGCGAACAGCCGGATGCTATTTTGCTGGACATCAAGATGCCGGAGATGGACGGTTTTGAAGTCTGCGAGCGCTTAAAAGCCGAGAAGCAGACCGGGGCTATCCCGGTGATTATGCTCACGGCTTTGAAAACCGAATCCAGTGATCTGGTCAGGGGGCTGGAGGCCGGGGCCGATGCCTATCTTTCCAAGCCCGTGGATGAAAACGTCCTGGCGGCCCAGGTCAAAACCGCTTTGCGCATCCGGAAGGCGGAACTGGCCCTCCGGCGGCAGAACGAAGGGCTGGATGCCCTGGTCCGGGAAAAAACCGTTTCTCTCAGGCAGAGCGAAGAACGGGTCAAGGCCCTGTTGAACGCCTCTTCGGAGGCTGCGGTCCTCATGGATGCCGCTTTTTGCATCCAGGCCATCAACACCGAGGCCGCCCGCAGATTGGGGTGTCCCCCGGAGGAGTGCCTGCAGACCTGTATTCTGGATTATCTTCCCGCGGAGACCGCTGAGCAGAGCCGGGCAAAAGGGTGGGAGGTGATTCAGACGGGGAGGCCGGTGTGTTTTGAGGACGAGCGCGGGGGGGTGATCTATTCTCATCGGGTTTATCCGGTCTTCAACGATCAGCAGCAGGTGGTGCAGCTGGCCCTGTTCGCCAGGGATGTTACCGAAGAGCGGCGGCATGAGGCGGAGCGGGCGCAACTTGAAAATCAGCTGCGCCAGGCCCAGAAAATGGAAGCCGTGGGCACTCTGGCCGGCGGCATTGCTCATGATTTCAATAACATCCTGTCCGCTGTCCTGGGATACACCGATCTGGCCTTGACCGAGGTCCAAAAGGGGACCCTGCTGCATAAAAACCTGTCTGAGGTCCTCTTTGCGGGCAATAGAGCCCGGGATCTCGTGGGGCAGATCTTGTCCATCAGCCGGCCCGACTCCCAGGAAATGCGCCCTGTCCCTCTGAATTCCCTGGTCAAGGAAGCCATGAAAATGCTGCGCTCCACCATTCCGAGTTCGATCAGTTTTCAAGAACGGGTCTGCTCCCGGCAGTTGGTGGTTCTGGCCGATCCCACCCAACTCCATCAGGTCATCGTCAATCTGGCGACCAACGCCAAACAGGCCATGCCGGAGCAGAGCGGCTCCATGGAAGTTTGGCTGGACCGAATTGTTTTTGAGGATCAGCCCGGGGCCGACCATCCGGATTTGGTCCCGGGTCCCTATGCCAGACTTTCAGTCAGCGATACCGGCCTCGGCATTCCAATGGATCAACAGGAGAAAATCTTTGAACCCTATTTCACAACCAAGGAACGGGGGGAGGGGACCGGTTTGGGTCTTTCCGTGGTTCACGGCATCGTCAAGACGCATCAGGGAAAGATTGAGGTTTCCAGCCGGCCGGGGCAGGGATCCTTGTTTCAGGTTTACCTCCCCCTGGACGAGAGGGGATCCTATCGGGAGGTCAGGCCGGAGCCGGCCGGAGAACTGCCCGGAGGCTCGGAAAAGATCTTGGTGGTGGATGATGAAGATGCGATTGTGAATATGGTCCGGCAGTACCTGGAACGGCTGGGTTATAGGGTGACCGCCCGAAATTCCAGCTTCGAAGCCCTGCAGGCCTTTCAGGCAACTCCCAATGCCTTTGATGCGGTGGTCACGGACATGACCATGCCCGATTTGACCGGCGTGCAGCTGGCCAGGGAAATTCTCAAGATTCGACCGGAGCTGCCGGTGATTCTCTGCACCGGCTATAGCGATTCCGTGTCTGAAGATTCCAGCCGGCAGCAAGGCCTGGCCAAGTATTTGAAAAAACCTATCAACAGAGAGGAATTGGCCTTCTCGGTGCGCCAGGTCCTGGACGGCACCCTGCCATGAAAGCCCTGTTGCGGAAGGTAAAGGCCGCCGGCGTCAGGACGGCCGGCTTGTGGCGCAGTCACCGAGTCTCCCGCTGTCTGGTCTGCGGGCAGGCCGGGAGAAGCATCCGCTTTGAAAACGGCTGCTGCCCTGACTGCAACTCGCAGCTCCAGCTAGTGCGCCGCGCTTACTGCCCCGGCTGCGGCCTGATGTACGCTCTGGAGGCCCCGGTCTCCTTGTGCCTGGAATGCCGATTTCTTCCAAAGCCCTGGGATGGATTTGGGGTTTTCGGTCCCTACGAAGGACTTCTCCGCGAACTCCTTCTAAAATTCAAATTTCAAGAAGGACTGGGATACGGCCGTATCCTGCAGTCCCTCCTGTTCCGGGCCTACGCTGAACACCTCCATCCATTTCTTCCGGATTGTATCCTTCCCGTCCCCCTGCACCCGGTCAGGATTGCCTTCAGAGGGTACAACCAGAGTCTGGAGCTGGGCAGACGCCTGGCCCGGGATCTTCAGGTTCGGATCAGGCCGAAAGGGCTTGTCCGCCTGCACAACACCCCGCCCCAGGCCGGCCTGAACAGAAAAGAACGCCTGGCCAATCTCAAAGGCGCATTCCTGGCTGATCCTGATGTGGTGCAGGGCCAAAAAATCCTGCTCATCGACGACATCTACACCACAGGCACCACCCTGACCGCCTGCGCTAAAGCCCTCAAAAGAGCAAAATGCAAGGAGATCCGGGTTCTGGTTCTGGCCCGGGCCCAGGCGTAATGCTTTGATTTGTAAGTTCGGTGACGTACTCTTTAACAAATTCGCCGTGAGTTAAGCGGGGTTTTCAGTTGACATGATTTTTCGGGTGAAGTAGATTTTTTGCTGTTTTATTCTGTATTTGGTGACCCTTAGTGCCTTATCGGTTCATCGCTGTCTTAGAAAACAAGGAAATGTGTTGCTCCGAAGAAGTTGAAGTCCTTGTCGGATATGGTTCACGGTTCCAGGTTCACGGTTCACGGTTTGAAGAGGGAGATATTCGGAAGATACATT